>NZ_JBALCS010000038.1:0-74909 GCF_036919555.1 Nostoc sp. | reverse complement strand
AACAATAATGGCTTAATCGAAGGAAGTGCATTTCGCAGCTTGGGTAGAGCCGTGTATCAGATGCAAACAGGTGACACGCTCTACGTCATGAATGGCACTTATGACAAAGGCGCTACACTTTTTAACTTTAATGGTTCAGCAAATAACTGGACAACAATCAAAGCTTATCCAGGGGCTACGCCTATAATCAAAACAATTGGAAGTGGCATTAATATATTTAGTTCATCCTACGTGCGGATTGAAGGACTTGATCTAGAAGGCAATCGGGCAAACATCACTCTAGAATATGCCTTAGAACAGAAGGATAATCTCAACAATCCCTTAACTAATTCCACTGGAATTAATATCAAAGCCTGGACAAATAGCCAAGGAGTGGGCGGTAGTAATCCTCATCACATCGTCATCTCTGATAACACAGTTAGTAACTTTCCAGGGGGAGGCATTGAGTCCAGTAATTCAGACTACATTACAGTTGAGAAAAATGTTGTGTCTGGAAATGCTTGGTATTCACCTTATGGTAGTCAGGGTGTCACAACACTTAATGCTTTTAATTCAGATAACAATACTACTGATTACAAAATAATTTATCGAGACAATATTGTTTTTGATAATCAAAGTTTGGTTCCCTGGCAACAAACTGGTCAGATTACTGAAGGGCATGGGCTAATGCTTGATACTACTAATCAGAGTAAAGATGGAACACCTTATCTTGGCAAAACCTTAATTGCTAATAACATCGTCTACAACAATGGTAACTCTGGCATTAACCCTTTCCAAGCTAAAAATGTCGATATTATCAACAATACAGTTTACCAAAATAGCCGTAATGTCGCTAACACCGGCGAGATTAAAGTCAATTACTCAGAGAATGTTAGGGTTTCTAACAATATCATGTATGCCAGCGACAATCAAGTGGCTAATGTTCTGAGATATTCTACAAATGTCAACTTTGACCACAACCTTGTTTATAACTCGAATCAATTTCAAGCTTCAGATAATCTAAATGCCACAGGATTGCAGAATATTTTGGGTCAAGATCCCCAATTTGTTGATGCAGCCCACGGGAATTTTGCGCTCAAACCCGGAAGTCCTGCGATCGATGCTGGTTCCAATGACTTCAATGGCATCAGTACGAACATTCCCCAGGATGGCGATGGTAATGGCACCGCAGTGATTGATATTGGTGCATACGAAGCTCCCCGTCTTATCAATGGCACAGCCGGCAATGACACCTTTATTACTCCGTTAAACAATGGCAATGACACCATCACGAACTTTGGCGGTGTAGGTACTAGCTCAAACCCTTCGGCTGCGGTGATTGCAAAAATAGACACCTTGCAATTTATTGGGGCTGGCTTAACTGCAACAAATCTGCAATTAACTCAAAATGGCAACGATTTAGAAGTCACCTTTGAAGATGTGCCTAATACCAAAGTCACTCTGCAAAACTTTAACTTAGAAAATCTAGATAACTTAGCCGCATCAACAACAAGACCCGCCATCGGTAATATCCAATTTGACGGAGAAGCCAGTGTTACCAAAAGCTTTGATGTGATTAATGCCAACTCCACTCAACCGTATATTTCCACCCCAAACGCTGTCACATTCCTCAATGACTTGAACAATAACATCAGCGGTTTTTACAATTCCAACGATGTGATTAATGGTCAAGGGGGTAATGACACCATCAATGGCAGCGGTGGTGACGACCTACTGCGGGGAGGTGCTGGTGATGATCTTCTCATTGGTGGACCAGGCAATGATACTCTTGTGGGTGGTATAGGTGCTGACTCTTTCCTCTACGACACCAATTCTGTCTTTAATAGCGCTGTTGTGGGTATTGATACGATCGCTGACTTCAATCACTCTCAAGGTGACAAGATTGTTCTGGATAAGACCACCTTTAGTGCCCTTACTTCTGTTGGGGGAACGGGTTTTAGTAACGCTAATGATTTTCAAATCACCACTTTAGGGGCACTTAGCAATGCTGCAATTGTCTACAACCCGATGACTGGGCAGTTACTATACAATCAAAATGGTAGTGCTGCTGGTTTGGGCAGTGGCGGTCAATTTGCACAACTTACTGGTGCGCCTACTCTTACTGCTGCCGACTTCATCGTTCAAGCATAGTTGGATCGGGTTAACTGAGTCCAAGTGTAATCCAAACATGAATCGACTTTCAAAGCGGTTTTCAATTAAATAGATCACACACATCGGGGCGCAAAAATCTTGCGCCCCTACTTTTTGACCAGAAATAGCCGTATTATCTGGAACTTATAGTTTAAGTATAACTACTGTCATGGTTTTGATCGCAAGTCTTGTAATACTCCCTGCAAAAACTTACCCCATTCTGCTGCCAAAGGGATTTCTGTAAACGGAACCCGCACTGAGTTAGTAGATTCGGAAAATAGAAATTCTAATTCTATAGAACGACCTTTCTCCGGTATATCTTCCAAATCTACTAGTTTATCATCTACTAAAAGGTGGATTTGTTTAACATCAAGCAAAGAGAATGTTTCTAATTTAATTGGCCCTTTAGGCGTGGGTTTTCCCCAAGTTAGATTGTTGCCTTTTTGACCTAATACTGAATAAATATCGTACTTAGCCCGTTCAAATTGCTCTGCCCAAGCGCGATAGGCTTCAACTTTTTGATACTCCTTCGAGCCTTGCCAAGCCAACCAGAAAAACATTACCAAGAGGGGCAACCACAAAAGACCACGTTCCATCGTTTAAAAAAGTCCTGAGTGAAACTTGTAACTAAAAGCGCAAAATCTTCCAATAAAGGATGCAGATAAGTTATGGTAGTGAGCAATCTGGCAAAAAGCGGTGATGAGTTAATATGAGAAAGCTTATATTATTGTGCTTGTTTGTCATTGGGCTGGGATCTGCCATGTTTGGTTTCCTGAATTTCCAGGGACTGGCAGCTAAAGGAGAGTTTGAGACGATTTTGCTTGATTTTCGGGAAGATATTCCATCAATTGTGGTGGAACAGAATCTACAAGCGATCGCCAAACAATACAACGTTACACCCCAATTAGACAACAAGTTTTCCAAAAAAGATCATGTGTATATTGTCAAAGGCGATCGCCAGCGACTCCAAGAACTGAAAAAATCTCAGTTTGCCCAAGCTACAGAATTCATCGAACCAAATTATATCTACAGGAAGATTCCACAACCCGGTGAACCAGCAAGGCTTGGAGAATTTTTGAGACCCCAAGAAGATGAAGAAGCAAGTCCTTCATTAACTGGCCCCAATGACCAATATTACAGTAAGCAGTGGAACTTGCACCAAATCGGCATTGAAGGCGCATGGAGTCAAACCAAAGGCAGTGGCATCACAGTTGCAGTGATTGACACTGGTATTACCAAGGTGCGGGACTTGTATGAGACAAAATTCGTCAAAGGCTATGATTTTGTAAACGACCGAGAAGAAGCCAAAGACGATAACGGTCACGGTACTCATGTTGCCGGAACTATTGCCCAAGCCACAAATAACAAATATGGCGTCGCTGGAATTGCCTATGAAGCCAGTCTGATGCCCCTGAAGGTACTAAGTTCGTATGGTGGCGGTACTGTTGCTGATATTGCCGAAGCGATTAAATTTGCTGCTGATAAAGGCGCAGATGTGATTAATATGAGCTTAGGCGGTGGTGGTGAAAGCAAATTGATGAAAGAAGCGATCGAGTATGCCCATAGAAAAGGTGTAGTTATTATTGCCGCAGCCGGGAATGAAAACACTAATGGGGCAAGCTATCCAGCCCGCTATCCCTACGTCATCGGCGTTTCGGCAATTGGCCCAGATGGCGAAAGAGCGCCCTACTCTAACTTTGGTGCAGGGGTAGATATCTCGGCTCCGGGTGGTAGTGAAGCTGGTAAGATTCTCCAAGAAACTATCGACGAAAAAGGCGAAGGCGTATTTCTGGGCTTCCAGGGTACAAGCATGGCTTCTCCCCACGTTGCTGGTGTTGCGGCATTAATCAAAGCTGCTGGCATCAAAGAACCAGATGAAGTTTTAAAAGTCCTCAAGCAGTCAGCGCGAGTTATCCAGGATGATGGCTTGAACTATTATGGTGCTGGACACCTGAATGCAGAAGCAGCAGTAAAACTAGCCTTTGGGGGGCAAATCAGTTTCCCAGATTTCTTTCGATGGTTACGGGATAACGGCTATCTTAACCCAGGCTTTTGGATTGATGGTGGCGCGATCGCACTGTTACCCAAGATTTTAATGGTAGTTGGTTCCTATCTGCTAGCTTGGTTTTTACGGGTTTATTTCCCCTTTACTTGGAGTTGGTCGTTATCTAGCGGTTTAATTGCTGGCAGTTCTGGGTTATTCTTCCTCAAGGGAATCTATATTTTTGATCTTCCCCAATGGCCTTTCCGGGTTTTGGGCAGTTCAATTCCCGAACTAGGCAGTACCCTCCAGGGAACTGATGCGTTGAATCCCCTGTTTGCCAGCGTACTGATCCCCATTGTCTTAATGGCATTGCTGCTGGGACATCCTAGTTGGAAATGGTTTGCCATTGGTTCAACTTTAGGTGTAGCAGCGTGCTTGACAGTAAGTGCATTTTTCAACCCAGCAGTTTGGGGTTTGGGAAGTGATTACTTAGCACGCTTATTCCTCATCGCCAATGCCCTAATCTGTTATGGGCTTGCTCGTTTAGCATTGAAAAACGAAGAAAAAATAGCATAAATGGGGAATTGGGAATTGGGAATTGGGCATTGGGCATGGAAAAGAATTCTTAATAACTTCTAACTCCCCACTCCTAATTCCTGTACAGACGCGATTAATCGCGTCTCTCCTAACTCCCCACTCCCCACTCCCCACTCCCCACTCCCCACTCAGCACTCAGCACTCAGCACTGTTTATGAGCATTACACTTACAGGTTCAATCGAACGCCGTGATATTGGTACAGGCGCATGGGCGTTAGTCACAGAAGAGGGCGTTACTTACGAAATCCTCAGAGGGGCTGACAAAAACTTACTCAAAGCTGGACAAAAAGCAAAAGTTAAAGGACAGGTACGTGAGGATGTCATGACAACTGCCATGATTGGCCCTGTCCTGGAGGTCAAATCTTTTGAGGTAATTAGTTCTGATTAGCTGTGGAATTTAGAACCTCTTGAAGACGGCTTCTAAACTCCCCTTTAGGATGACCTCCTTTTACCTCACCCACAATCTGAAATTCCCCTTCTGGAGAATTGCAGAGAATGTAAGTAGGCCATCCCATCTCTGATTTATCGGGATACTGAGTTAATAAAATCTTGCGATACTTACGGTAAGCAGCCGTATCCTGCATTTTGACATCGATAAATTCTAAACCCAGTTCTTCAGCCACCTTTTTGTCATAAAAAGACATTTTGTGGCAAATGCCGCACTCTTCTGAAGAGAACTTAATTACAGCTAAACTCATGGGTTGGCGACTCTTTGATTCTAGGCAAAGTTTTTTAACATAATGCCATGAAATATTAGCATATAGCTGGTCATTAGTGTCAACTTAAGACTGAAACCCTGATCCAGTATCTTTATTCTTCTTCCCTGCTTCTAGTTGGTAATATTATGTCCGCCTAATTATTTACGATATGTCGTCATTGCGAGTGCAATGTTCGCGTCTCGTCTCGTAGAGAAGTAGAAGGGGCGTTGCAGAATAGAAATATGAATTAGGGCGTAGGCGTAGCCCGTCGTAGACATCGCTATGAAATGTCCAAGGTGTGAATCAATTCATATTTGTAAGAATGGGCGGCAACGTGGTAAATAAAACTACATATGTGTCAACTGCAAACTTACTAAATAAGTATTTGAAGTTATCTTGCCCTTGGTGTCAGCTCGTATATTACACCCAAATCATTGACCCCTATCTTTGTGCATGGATATAGTCTACAAAGTAAAACCTCGGACTAAGCCAGAATTTTAACCAAGCGTAAGCTCCTAAACTTAGTAGGGCTGTCACAGTTAGGGGTAAACCCAGCTTAACTTTTAAAGTGTCAGGAAGGAGAGCAACAGCACAAACAGTAATAGCAAAGTAGATCAAAAGCCCTGCCTGCAAGCGTTGCACAACTTTCAGCGCCCGCCGACAGCTACTACAATGCTGCGTATGCTGTTTGTAGCGATCCAAAACTTGTTCTCGATTGTTATTTAGATTCCTGATTTCTGGAACACTTATTCCTACTTGATTCCAGGGTAGCTGTCCTTGACAATATTTATCAAACCAATTCCTATACTCAATCACTAGCCTATCTGCACTTGTAGGTAGTCGATAGGAAGTTTTCCAGCTAGGGGTCGATTGTGTCTGTTGTAGAAAATACTCTTGCTGCTGGAGAAGAACCATATCTCCATCAATAACTTGATTGCGTTCGCTAATATGATCCCACCAACGGGGTCTAAGACGATGGAGTGTTTTGGCAAAGTTACGGGGAAACTGAGCAACAATCCGAGATTTACCAGGAGATACTGGTATACAATAAGTGACAAGTCCAACCTGCTTTTCAGAGTTACCAAACTTGATTGCATACTCCAAACGACAAGGTGGTTCAAAAGTGATTGTTGTTTCAAAGCTCCCAACTGTTGCCGCTTCAATCAAATTTGGTGTAGATTGCACAATTTTAATTGATGTAGGTCTTGCTTTTGAGCGATCGCCCTGCACGCCGTGATGAGCAAAAGGAACATGACTGGGATCTGCCACATTTTCCACAAGGGTTTGCCAGTCATATTCTAAATCCCGTACATAAGAAGACCAAACAAAGCCAATAGTAGCATCTATTTGCGGTGATAAAGGTAAGGGTGTATTAGCAGCTTGTTCGCTTGATTTGGCATCTGGCCAAACCCAGAGTAAATCCTGTTCCTGACGAACTGGTAGTGCTACAGTACACAGATTTTCTTTATTCTTACTCACAAGTTCTGGATTTTCTGCTTGGGGAATATGAGTACAAAGTCCTTGCTGATCAAATTGCCAACCATGATAGCTACACATTAAATTCCCTGTTTTGTCATCAATGCGCCCCTCACTTAGGGGTGCAAGGCGGTGAGGACATTGATCTAAAAACACCCGAAAAGTTTGAGATGATTTGGGTTTCCAGATAACTAAACGCAGTCCCAAAAGTGTCACTGAAGTTGGTTGCTCTAAGACTAAATCTTCGACTGGTGAGAGGGGATACCACTGCTGAAAAAAGTTGAATTCAGGTTCCATTTTACTAACAAAGACTTAAATTAAAATTTTGCTCAATGCCTTGGGCGCTGACTGACTCTTTAAAATCACTTTACAACAACTGATCAATCTATTAACACTTCAGTTAAGAGAGTAACAAACATTTTGGGACAATGTTGGCAATGCAAACCCACGAGCAACGGCACAATATCAAGAACGCAATTATCGAAGGCGATCGCTTGATTCATATTTTGGTTCAGCAACGCCGTAGAAGGTACTCCTTCCCTACGGGACGCTACGCCAAGGGAGAAGCAAGCTACAATCCGAATATCCCGCCACTGAATTCTCAGTACAAAATTCAGTGGCGGACTTACGGCGTAAAAGTTAAATCCCTTATTTAATTGCCATTCAAGCAATTTTTTTAGTATATAATTATGGATCGTGTTGAATTAAAGCTAAACCATGCCTAAACTAAAGACTCGTAAAGCCGCAGCGAAGCGATTCCGTGCCACCGGCACCGGCAAAATCGTCCGGCGTAAAGCTTTCAAAAGCCACCTTTTAGAGCACAAATCTTCCAACAAGAAGCGTAGCCTGCGCCAGACTACACTTGTACATGAACGCGATGAACTCAACGTGCGCTTGATGCTCCCATATTTGTAAGTATTTCAGGAAATAAGTTATGACACGGGTAAAACGCGGTAACGTAGCTCGAAAGCGCCGCAATAAAATTCTCAAACTAGCTAAAGGTTTTCGCGGTTCCCATTCAACTCTGTTTAGAACCGCCAACCAACAAGTGATGAAGGCACTACGGAGTGCCTACCGCGATCGCAAAAAGAAAAAGCGCGATTTCCGTCGCCTTTGGATCACCCGCATCAACGCTGCTGCAAGGCAACACGGCTTGAGCTACAGCCAGTTGATCGGTAATCTGAAAAAAGCTGATATCTTACTAAATCGGAAGATGTTAGCGCAATTGGCAGTTCTCGATCCAGCTAGCTTCGGCAAAGTTGCTGAATTGGCAAATCAAGCAAAAGGATAAAGGTGGCAACGGATGTATAACGGATGTAGCAGATGGGAAGTAATTACTCGGTTACATCTGGTATTATCCGCCACTATTTTTTGGATTTTTTGCTTTTCCATAGTGGGGACGGGATTAACTGCATCTGCTGCCGAAATGCCAGAAATTCAGCAGCGAGGCTATCTAATTGTTGCCGTTAAAGATAACTTGCGTCCCTTGGGATTTAGAGATGCTAGTGGCAATTTGCATGGCTTGGAAATTGACTTAGCACAGCGCTTGAGTGTTGATTTGGTTGGTAAAGCCGAGGCTGTCAAGTTTAAACCAGTAGCGAATCGCGATCGCCTGTCTGTAGTCTTAGACAAGAAAGTTGATTTTGCGATCGCTAGAGTCACAGCTACTGAGTCACGCGCCCGCATAGTTAGTTTCAGTGTTCCCTACTATTTGGATAGCACTGTATTAGTTACAAAAGATGCCTCTGTGCAGCAGTTGAGTGATTTGGCAAAACAAAAAATTGCCGTATTGAATAACTCCAGCACCATTGCGAAAGTGCGGTACTATGTGCCAAGTGCCGAGTTAGTAGGAGTTGATTCCTATGACGAAGCGCGAGAGGAAATAGAAAGTAATACCGCCGTCGCCTTTGCCGCAGATGCTAGCGTTCTGAGCGGTTGGGTGCAACAATATCCCCAATATCGGCTACTACCAACCAAGCTATCAACTGAACCCTTGTCTGTAGTCATGCCCAAGGGATTGCAGTACGATGAGTTAAGACGAAATGTAAATCAAGCGATCGCTCGTTACTTAGCAGAAGGTTGGCTCCAGCAACGCTCTCAATATTGGGGTTTACCGTAAGTGAGTGCTGAATTAGGAGTTAGGAGTTAGGAGTACAGACGCGATTAATCGCGTCTGTACAGGAGTTAGGAGTTAAGATAATTATCCTTATCTCCATCATGGCCAATAAGCTGATAATAGATTACAGAAGCAATTTTTAATATTTGTATTTGCAGCAATGGATAACAGTCTAGCCGTTGTTTATCTCTCAATTTTAATAGGTTTGCTCACACTTGCAGCCGTGGGTGTTCTTCGCCAGATTTTCAAAACTCGCAAGATTGAAGGCTCTTTTGCAAGATTGCGAAAGAAGTTAGAGAAAGAAAAGGGTACGACTCAAGAATATTATGAGTTAGCCAGTATTTATTCAGAAAAAAAAATGTATTCCCAAGCGATCGCGCTGTTTCAAAAAGCTCTGAAAGCTGCCCAAGAAGATGGAGAAGAAAATATCGCCCCCATTTACAACGGGCTGGGTTATGTTTATTTTACCCAAGAGCAATATGACCTAGCAATTCGTCAGTATAAAGAAGCCCTGAGATCTAAACCAGACTACGTGACAGGGTTGAATAATCTCGGTCACGCCTACGAGAAGAAAAAATTAACTACTCAGGCGTTAGAAACTTACGAAGAAGCACTCAAATTGGCTCCAAATAACTCTATTGCTAAACGCCGTGCTGAATCTTTACGCCGTTTGGTTTCTGCCTAGATTAAGGTTATTTGTCATTGGGTATTGACTTTTCAAGTCATCTGGAAAAGCCGATGAAAAACCTAACCCCCTAACCCCCTTCCCGACACGAAAAGGGGGAAAATTTAGAGAGAGGTTTTACAGATGCCGTGAAAAGTCAGCTAGTCCCTAATCCTTACTCCCCAACTGTTAACAAATTAATTTTGCTTTAGCTTCTTAAATTTATCGGTTTTCAATCTTAGGCTTGGAAATAGATAACTATAAGTCTTTTGTAAAAATGTAAAAGATGACTAAGCGGTTAAAGCGTTTTTTGTGGCTAGCTATTCCGATCCTTGTCGTCATTTCTATCTCACTCGGATTAATGGGAATATTGACGGCTCAACAGCCTTCGATTTCCCATCCTCTCACTTCGCTAACCGAGACAGAAATTAGTACAGCTGTTTCGGTGATCAAAAGAGAAAAAACTTTGAGCGAAATCGCAGTTTTTCCACTGATTGCTTTACAAGAGCCAGATAAAAAAGAAGTTCTGAATTTTACACCGGGTAAAGCCTTTGGGCGAAAAGCTTTTTTGGTAATCTCTGAACGATCGCAAAACAAAACCTATGAGGGAATTGTTGATCTGACAAGCAAAACCTTAAGTTCTTGGAAAGAAATATCCTCTGTCCAACCTGCGATTGTTAATTCAGAATATGAACTGGTAACTCAGGTAGTCAAAGCCGATCCTCAATGGCAAAAAGCGATGCGAAGGCGGGGAATTACCGATTTCGATCAAGTCAAAATCAGTTCATGGACACCAGGAATCCTGAGTCAACAGGAAGAAGCAACAGGTAATCGTCTTTGTCGAAGCTTATCTTACTATAAAGGCAAAGGCTGGAACTATTACGGTAGTCCGATTGAAGGAGTCGTAGCAACAGTCAATTTGAACACAGGTAAAATCGCCAGTTTTGTTGATAGGGTAAACGTACCTTTCTCTAAGGAAAACTGGAACTACGATATCAAATCTTTGGGCAAATTACTTTCACCACTTAAAGCATTAAAGATTCTGCAACCTAATGGTAAAAATTTCCAGATCAAAGACAATGAAATTAGCTGGCAAGGTTGGAAGTTTCGCTATTTAATGCATCCTCGTAATGGATTAATGCTCTACCAAGTGACACACGACGACGGGGAAAATATCCGACCAGTTTTATACCGCGCTAACCTATCAGAAATGGTAGTACCTTATGGCGATCCTGAGCCTACTTGGTCATTTAGAAATGCCTTTGATGTTGGAGAATATAACCTTGGTTTGCTAGCAAATACGATGGAGTTAGGTAAGGAAATTCCCGAAAACGGCCTGTTGCTAAATGCTATATTTGCTAATGAGCAGGGAGAACCTTATCTAATGCCAGGGGTTATCGGTATCTACGAGCGCGATAACGGAATGCTGTGGAAGCACTATGAGTATAATACTCAGCGCAATGATGTCCGTCGCAGTCGAGAATTAGTGATGTCGATGACGGTGGCAGTTGACAACTATGATTACAGCATTAATTGGATTTTTCACCAGGATGGGACTTTGGAAGTCCAAAATGAATTAACGGGTATCATACTGGCGCAGGGAACGGCTGATGAAAAGCAATCTGACGATGATTCTTATGGTCGGTTGATTGCTAAGAATATCTTCGGAGTAAATCACCAGCATTTTTTCAACTATCGCCTAGATTTCGATGTCGATGGTCAAGCTAATTCCGTGATGGAAATGAATGTCAAAGCTTTGCCGATGGATGAGAAAAATCCTTTAGGAAATGCGATCGCACTTGCAGAAACCCCACTAACAAAAGAAACAGCTGCTGTCCGCGATTTGGATATGAAAAGCAGTCGAGAATGGATGATTGTTAGTGCAAACAAAAAGAATCCTCTAGGTGCTGCGCCTGGATATATGCTGATGCC
This sequence comes from Nostoc sp., assembly GCF_036919555.1. Lineage (GTDB taxonomy): Bacteria > Cyanobacteriota > Cyanobacteriia > Cyanobacteriales > Nostocaceae > Nostoc. The sequence continues at coordinate 63,312 of NZ_JBALCS010000038.1, read as the reverse complement.
GGGAGGAAACTCCGTGTTTTTCCCTGTGGAAGGCTCAAAAATCCGTCAACGGGCAGAATTTGCGACTCACCACGTCTGGGTAACAAAATATAAACCTGCTGAACTCTATGCTGGCGGCGATTATCCCAACCAGACTCAACCTGGACAGGGTTTACCAAAATATATTGCAGATGATGAGTCCTTGATGGGTGAAGATATCGTACTGTGGTACACAATGGGCGTGACTCATATTCCGCGATCGGAAGATTGGCCTGTGATGCCAACACACCGAGTTGGCTTTAAGCTAGTACCTAGAGGATTCTTTAACCGCAATCCAGCGATAAATTTGCCAGAGTGAAATATTCGTTTGCTCAAGTTTCCTTCGTTCAGTTTTTTTGTAATGTCTAAAGGGAGCAACTTGAATGCTGATAAACTTATCATAGGTCAAATACTGACACTTGTGTAAAATAGGATATCTCATGAACTTTCCAGAAATTAATATTCCCGGCAATGGCACGCTGCACGCTCGTTTAATTACTTCTTTGGGTGAAATTGTAGTTCGTTTGGAGGAAGAGCGAACCCCCAACACCGTCAAAAATTTTGTAGGTCTAGCAACCGGAACAATCGACTGGAAAGATCCTAAAACTGGTGAATCTAGTAAGGGGACTCCAGCCTACGATGGGATTCGCTTTCACCGGGTCATCCCTGATTTTATGATTCAGTGTGGCGATCCCCTGAGTCGTTATTTGGATACGGCCAACCGCTGGGGTACTGGTGGCCCGGGATATCAATTTGAGGATGAGTTTCATCCTGAATTGAGACACACTGGTGTAGGTATCCTGTCGATGGCTAATGCCGGACGCGGTACAAATGGTTCGCAATGGTTCATTACAGAAGCGCCAACGCCTCACCTTGATAACAAACACAGTGTTTTTGGTGAAGTTGTCCAAGGTCTAGATATAGTCAGCCAGATCGCCAATGTGCCTACAACTAGAGATCGTCCGAATCAAGAGGTGGTGTTACAAAAAGTAGAAATTTTTCGGCAGTAATTAACACCTCTCTAAGTTAATTTATACTCTCTCGAATGTACAAATTGCGCTAATATGATTCCCCTCTTTTTTAAGGCTAAGGAACGTGGATTAAATAAAATGCAAAACTTTATCCTGTCTCTAACTTCCCTCTCCTTTATAAGGAGAGGGATTGAGGGTGAGGTAAGCCAGGGATATAAATTGTATGTTATTTAATTCTTATTCCTAAGGTGTACATATAGGTCTTTCTGAACGCAATTTACGGTTAAGTCTCATAGTCACTGAGATACCTCACCCTGGTTCTACGTAGTAAAACCTGTCCCTCTCCTTACTAAGGAGAGGGATTAAAGATAGGACAGGGTGAGGTTTTAGAGGACTTTTGGGTAATCGGATAACTTGTCTGTACACCGTAGCTTTTTTAAAAGGGTGTTTGAAAAGTATATTTTGTATCATCCTGAACGTAGTGAAGCGAAGTGAAGCATCTCAGTCCCAACGAAAAATTAGGCTTATTCCCTCACTTCGTTCTGCTCAGAATGACGAATTATACCTATCTTGGACTTTTCAAACATCCTCTAAGGGGGGTTAGCACCCCGCCCCAAATTAAAAACAAATTTGCCGAAAAATTAAGATTTATTTAAATAAAATAACAGCCGTGTTGTAAAAGTCAGAAGCTAGATCCCAATCAGTAATTAGGTTTGGGTGATGCTACGCCTATGCACTCCAGATAAAACCCTTACAACTCTTCACTTATTTAGGGCTACAAGTTTTGAGACAATCAGAAACGATTTAATAATAATCAAGCACTTATAGTCCACTCTTATCGGACTCCGTGTTATTTCTGTTGAAAAGGGAGAACACAAACATGAAATTAGCTTACTGGATGTATGCTGGACCAGCCCACATCGGCACTCTGCGAATCGCTAGTTCTTTTAAAAATGTCCATGCGATCATGCACGCCCCCATTGGCGATGACTACTTTAACGTCATGCGCTCCATGCTATCGCGGGAGAGGGATTTCACTCCGGTGACAACCAGTGTCGTCGATCGCAACGTTTTGGCACGCGGTTCTCAAGAGAAGGTGGTAGATAACATCATCCGCAAGGATGCCGAGGAACACCCAGATTTGATTGTGTTAACTCCCACCTGCACTTCTAGCATTTTGCAAGAAGACCTGCACAACTTTGTCGAGCGATCGCAGTTGGAAGCAAAAGGAGACGTAATGCTGGCGGATGTGAACCACTACCGCTATAACGAACTGCAAGCTGCCGATCGCACTCTCGATCAAATCGTTCAATACTACATTGAAAAAGCCCGGAAGCGGGGCGAATTGCCAGAAGGCAAAACTGTAAAGCCCTCAGTTAACATTATCGGTACTACCACCCTCGGTTTCCACAATAATCACGACTGCACCGAACTGAAACGGCTGATGGCTGACTTGGGAATTGAGGTAAATACCTTAATTCCCGAAGGTGCTTCGGTGAACGACTTGAAAAAGATGTCCAAAGCCTGGTTTAACCTGGTGCCTTACCGTGAACTCGGTTTGACTACAGCTCGTTACCTGGAAGAACAATTCGGCACACCTTATATAGACATTACTCCAATGGGTGTAGTGGAAACTGCCCGTTGTATTCGCAAGATTCAGCAGGTAATTAACGCTCAAGGTGCAGAAGTTGACTACGAAAACTTCATCAATGAGCAAACCCTGTATGTATCTCAGGCTGCTTGGTTCTCCCGTTCAATTGACTGTCAAAACTTGACTGGCAAAAAAGCTGTGGTCTTTGGTGACAACACCCACGCCGCCGCCATTACTAAGATTTTGACGCGAGAAATGGGGATTCATGTTGTTTGGGCTGGAACCTACTGTAAATATGATGCAGACTGGTTCCGCGAACAGGTTAGCGAATATTGTGATGAAGTGCTAATTTCCGAAGATCATGGTGCAATTGGGGATGCGATCGCTCGTGTCGAACCCTCTGCCATTTTCGGCACCCAAATGGAACGCCACGTTGGTAAACGTTTGGATATTCCCTGCGGCGTAATTGCTGCACCCATCCACGTCCAAAACTTCCCCATTGGTTACAAACCATTTATGGGTTACGAAGGTACTAATCAGATTACAGATTTGATCTACAATTCCTTTACTTTGGGAATGGAAGATCACCTCTTAGAAATCTTTGGTGGTCATGATACCAAAGAAGTTATTACTAGGGGAATTTCTGCTGATTCTGATTTGAATTGGACAAAAGATGGTCAAGCAGAATTGAATAAGATTCCTGGATTTGTCCGAGGTAAAGTGAAGCGTAATACTGAAAAATTTGCCCGCGATCGCGGTTTCAAAGAAATCAATGCTGAGGTATTGTACGCTGCAAAAGAAGCTGTCGGAGCTTAGATTAGCGTTTAATCGATCAGATTGAGGGGTGAGGAGTTATGTATACTCTTTACCCCCATTTTTTTGCTTTAGTGATAAAAATTAAATTATGAAATATCATAGATTTAATATTAATTTTTATATATTTCTCTCAATAACTATTTAAAATAACTAAATTAAATATAATGAAAATACCATCAGGTTTAGTAATTCAAGATGAAAAAATAACTAAATACCTACTTGTTTATCAACCTAAAAATGATAAATCAAGATATCTAGCTTTAGCAGGATATAATCTTGACAACTGGGAACTTCTTAAGAACGATATAATAAATGCTGTAGAAGGTTCTGAAATTGCAAAAGTCACCCCTAATGATTGGGGGACTCAGTTTGAGGTTAAAAGCGAGTGGTCTGGGCCTAATGGTCGATTAATTAAGGTAATTACTAACTGGCAACAAGATGAAGAAACAAAATTTGTTAGATTTATAACACTATATCCTGATAAATCACAGGAGAATTAAACGATGACAACAGCTAGTTTATTTCAGTGGGTAGAAGTGAAGCACAATGTTGCTAATAGTCCTGTAAAAGCTGGCGATAGAGGGGTTGTGTTGGATCATCTGCGTCCTACTAAAACTCAGCAAGAGCCAGGATATATTTTAGAAATCTTTAAAGACGGTGAAACTCTAGATATAGTTAGTGTGCCTATTTCCTGGGTTAACCCTCTACCTGAAACCTGGGGAAGTATTGAACATGATACAAGACAGACAGTTTAAGACAGAAAAAATCAAACTCATGGCTGACTATGGATGCTATCCGCTATGGTGGGTAAGTCCTGAGAAAGTTGGTAACATTGACCTAGAAACATTGCCATTAATTCCAGAAACTATTAAACGCCTGAATAAATGGGAAGAAATTTATAATGCAAAGTTGAACTGGGAAGATCCTGCTAACTCACCAGATTTGAGTTAAGAAGCTGAAGCGGCTTTTGAGGAAGAAGGAATCAGCCTGTGGAAGCAATTGCAAACAGAACTTGTACCTAATTATCAAGTTGTTTATTTCAGTGAGCTATTAGGCAAGGTTTTAACTCATCCTAGTGAATTAGAAGTTTTACGTCCTATTCAGCAATGATTTCACCTAACAGAATATAAATCTATTGCAGCACCAAGGAATTTGTCTGCGATCGCGGTTTCAAAGAAATCAACGCTGAGGTGTTGTACGCCGCCAAGGAAGCTGTCAGGGCTTAGATTAGCGGTTAATCGATCAGATTGAGGTCACAGATCACAAAGGGTGCAATCGGAGCAAATTCGCTAATATCTGGTTGCCTGATGGTGCGGTCAAATCCTTGTAAATTCAAGGTGCAGCGAAATTACAGGCCTTTCCCGATTGGTACGAATTCCCCGCAAGAACTGTAACGGCGGGGTCAATTATCGGGTAAATGGAATGTAATTTCCTGGGAATCTCCACCCCTGGTTGCGGGGAAATAGGTGACAAGTGATACATCCAGAGTGGCTGTAATTCCTGCTGATGATCCGCTCACCTCCGGTGGGTTGGAGCGATCGCTGTGGTAGATTTTTAACAGTGCTGTCTGCTGGCCCCCTAAAGTGAATATCCACACTATGAAAATCGACCGATTGCAGGAACTTAAGCAAAAACTGACGTTTGAAGCAGACTTGTCCGATATCTGGTTATTTTATATGGATCATTTTGCAGATCAGCAGGAATTTACTGACCTGGGTGAGCCTGCCTATAATGAATACCTAGATGCTGTCCTCCACCAAACTTGTAAGCATTTGTTTGGCAGGACAATAAAGATTAGTGGCTTTTTTCTGATCTACATTGCAAAGTATCAGTTATTTCATGGATCTTTCCAAGTTACAGGACGTATTGGGGGTGTAATTTATTTCGAGGATATAAAAATTGGGTTACTTGCAGTGTCGGCGGATTATCCCCCTACCGATGCGGTTAAGTATTCACGTTTTTCTGAGATTATTCAACTGTCGGGATCTAATCGCAACGAGCACAATTGAGAGAAGCACAACAAGAGAGGTGTTTTCAAGAGCCTGTTTAGATTTACCAATTTTAGACTCCCTCAAGCATTTTTGATGTTTATTAATTTTTATTGCCCACTCTGAGATTTATTTTAGCTAGTATGAACATTGGCTGTATGGCGATCGCAATGCAAGAGATTGATTTGATGAATAGCCACTGAGACGGCAGATAATATGCTACTAGTATACACTGGCAAGTTTCTCAATCCTCCCCGACGGCGAGAACTCTCACCCCTCTATTATCAGGCTTGAATGATGCCTAAAACAAAAACTGCCTTGAATTCGCTCCAAAGCAGTACGGTGTGTAAGAAGAGGAGTCTTAGGTAAAACTTGGGACTTCTGGGTTTTTATCCCCCGGTTTCGGTATGGTAAATTTGGTATGTAATCATATACAAGTTCCCCATAATACTATCCGATGAAAAAATCAATTTTATTTAAAATCTAGCTGGACTTGGGTTAGGCAATACAAACCTTTTTTTTATGTAATTAAAGTCTCATTATTTTTGTACGTAAACCAGTTCGTAAACTCGCGTTAATATGGATATCGTCATTGTTGGCGCAGGACCAGCAGGTCTATTCTTAGCCCATCGATTGCTCGCCCAAAGCCCAAGGCATACGGTACAACTATATGACTGTAATCAAAATCCGAAAGGTCTAGAATCTTTTGACAGTCGAGGGTTCGGCTTGGGATTAGGTGCAAGAGTACAGTTTTGGTTGAACAGTATCGAAGGGTTAGGGGAGCAGTTAGCCTCTCAAGGGATTGAATTCACGAAGGCTGAACTTATTTTGATTCCGCGTCGGACTGTATGTGCTTTACTTGTGCGCTCACTACTGATGCGTTATGGTGATCGAAGCTCTGATCAGAGTTCACGGCTATCACTACACTTTAAAGCTTCAGTCGTAGATGTTGATCTGGCACATCGTAAGATCGTGATTGAGAGAGAATCTGGTTATGAAAAAGTAGCCTACGATCTGCTAGTGGGGGCAGATGGAATTCACTCGACCATCCGAAGTGCGATGATCATCTCAAGACCAGACGAAATAGATTTTCAACAGCAGCAACGACCAGAGGTATGGAAAGTACTGCAACTACCGATGCAGGCAGAATTACAAAAATCTCCACCTCGGATCATTCGACTTCAAAAGCGAAGTACTGAATATGGTCTTGTTTTTGGTGGCTGCTTACCGCGAAAAGATGGTCATTTAACAGCGCTGATTTTTTGGCAACCAATAGGCAGTAGCGATCAAGTCAATCCCTGTGGAATTACAACTGTAGAGGAATTACAGCAGTTATTACAGGAGATGTTCCCAAAAAACTTACCTACACTTAAGCTTGACCCAGAGCAAGCTGCGGCATTCTTAGAAGCCCAGCCGGGGCATGAATACTGGAGTCAATGTCGGTGCTATCATCACTTGGAGGGTGGGGCAGTACTGATTGGGGATGCTGCACACTCTATGTTTAGTCTTTTGGGACAAGGTTGCACCGCAGCCATTAACGATGCAGTTGTCCTTGACTCCTTGCTTGGGCAGCACGGCGATCAATTATCACTCGTCTTACCTCAGTTTTCTGCTCAACAAGTCGAAGAAGGTCATGCTGCTTCTGACTTGGGCCTGATTGCATTAATCGTTTACCACCCCTGGTTAGGGCTTTTATACAGAATCACAACGTTGCTATGGGTCCTTGTACTAAGACAGCCAAGTATCTTTGCTCGGCTCAATCAAGTCGGGACCAACTATATACAAGTACTCCACGAAAATAGATTGTGGATATGGCTTGCTAAGAAACTCCTAAAAGAGCTACCAAAAGTGTCAAACCGAAGAAAGATTTAGGGAGAAAAACTATTTTACACTGTATAAAAAAACTACTAATATGAGCTGATTGTACAGTAAAGTCAATCGCAATTGCTAAAAATTGGCATTCTCATTCTGAAATAGTGACAATTGAATTACTTGGGATTGTCTTACGTTATCCAGATTGGACGAAGTTAGAACAAATAGCAATGGCATGTATGTTTGGTAGGGCATCGGCTCAAGGAAACGCACTAATAAATGGCTTGCCAGGAGTGATAAATGCAGCGATAACAGTGATGCTATTCGTTTCTTTCGTGTCATCAGGAGTGAAGGTTGCCAATGCCTTCACAGTGCCACGGCTTTGAGGATTGATCAGAGCCGGAATTAATGTGAATCCTGGAATGTCAGGAGCGATAGCTGCACCAACCCATAAAGCTGGACTGAAGAGAAACTGTAAGTCAGGGGCAACCTTGTTGCTTCTGCCACTATGCAGGAATAGTCCCGCTTCAATGAAATTACTGGTAGGTGAGATCGGGGGTATGTTAACTGTTAGAGGAGCGCGATCTGCCAGGATGGGTGCCTGAATCCTACTTGATGAAAAAATTAGACGGGTCTTGATCTCGTCGATGCTTAGTGGGAATGGGGTCCGGCTGCCCATCACCCGCAAGAGCTGCGGTTTTTTCCAGGGATTCCCTCAATCGCTTGGCCGCGTAGATGGACATGTCTCGGGGTACATTAATGCGATCGCGCAAATATCGTAGAGCGACATCAGATCCCGATGGAGGTACACAGTCTTCATCGGTCATCATGTGTGTTAAAGCACAACGTAGGGCTTGATCAAACAATTTATCATCTAAGGGGTTGACTCGGATAATATTGACGCGGTGCTCGATAGTTCGTTGAAGAGCTTCCATGCGGGAGTTTTCGGGTTCTGGATAAGTAACATCTGGTAGCCCGAACCAGGGACCGTTATCCACCCGCGCTTTATTGAGAAGCATCTGGGTTTCGCCGTTTTCCCAACAGCCCCCCATCTGGGGCGGCAAATCATGTACGTGGGTGTGAAAGTCGCTCTGGGTACCGCAGTAGGTAGGTCGGCTTTCCATTGCCGCAAACCATGCGCTCAAGCGAGGGTTTTCTTCCCGCAGGGAGTAGCCCTTGTAGTAATAAAGGCTCGCATTCATCCGTTCGACATAGGGCGTAAAAATGACATCGACGATGCCGAAGCTATCTAGAAAGTAAGGTCCTGGGGTGCGACCCAGAGCCGACTCGACCCTAGCCACCACTCCGATAAATTGTTCTCGGTTGCGTTGTTCTTGTTGAGAGTTCTCTGCTCTATAGCATAGCCAAGCGCACCAGGCTCTAAATAAAAGTCGTTCTAATTGACGTAGAGTCAGCACCGTGCGGTCTTCCATGCCTTGGCTCAATGGATCAAAAACCTTTTCCAAAGCGATCAAAATGTCATCGCTTTCCTTAATAATCCGTCCATCTAGCTCGATCGCGGGGAGCATACCTGATGGTACCTGACGTTTGTACCAACTTTCTTTCTCCCCATAGCAGAACATTGTCACTTTTTCGATGCGATAGGGGATCTGTTTTTCCTCTAGCCATAACCAAACTTTTTGACAGTAAGGACACCAGGCATGGTTATCGCGGTACAGCGTTACCCGCACATCAGATTCGGACTGACCAAACAAGCGCAACCGGGCTTTAGCGTTGGTGAGACCATTAACGGTATCTATTTGATAGTCCGTGAGGGTTTCTAGTTCTTGCCAGCTTAAGGGTGCGGTAGTCATAGGGTGAGTTGCGTAGGGCAATACTTAGGACTTTTCTTGACTCTACAATATTTTCAATAGTATATATTATATTTAAATTATCTATAGCAATCCTAAATCATTCGTGAGAGAGAAAATCGCTGAAAGGTTTTAAAGATACGTACTTTTAATCTCACTATTTTCTCACGTTTCAATTCGGATTGCTATAACAATCTTTAAAATCAGTATGTCTATTAAAAAATGAAGTACAGAATGTGGGATTAAAAGTTTATTTATTCGTTACTTACTCAACCAATCCGTTACTTGGTTAAGCATTGTGGCATTTTTACAAATTAGCAGAAAAATCTTTTCTAGCTCGGAAGTTACAGTGATTTATAATTATCATTTTCCGGATGTAATTGCTGTTAGACAATGATTGCTAAGATATAGGACTGAAGCTCAGATAAGGTTTATTTTATAATTAGTTTTATCTTGATTTGTGAATGATATAATCACATGAAAATGATTTTCGATAACTATGCCAATTAAAAAAAATATCGAGCTTAATCAAGGATGTTTCCTTAATCCCACAGATAAAAAGATAGTTGTCAATTTAGCAAGTGAAGATATTTTAACTTTAATCACGCAAGAGTTAAAAACTCGTTACTCGCCAGAAACTCAAAAACAAGCCCTTGAGGGAAGTTCCCAGCTATTACCTGATTTCGTATTTCAAGAATTATTAAAACGCCAAGAGCAGGTAATAAACGTTAACCCAGACACCTTAATAGTCGTTAACTGTAACATCACAGGAACAGAGATCGATGAGTTGGAATTTGATTTAAATGTCGAAGCATATTTTGTCATTGCAGATACAACAGGTCAAAATCATTTTCGGGCTAATAGGATAGTCCTTTGGTCAAATATATGGGGTGATGAAGAAAAACTTTTCGATTTAGAAGATGAGCTAGGTGAGCAATTCTGGACAAATTATCAAATCCAGTTACTCTTTGATGAAAAAGAGCAACAAACAATTGAATTAGAAGTATCACAAACAGATGATTATGCAGCAAGGTTACAATTTTACCCATCTCTGAAAATATTTTTACCATCCATAGTTCCCTTTACCGAATTTTAGATTTTAAATTTTGAATAATGGAAAATAAGATTCAAAATCCAAAATTTAATGCGTGTTTGAGAGCAAGCGAATTTCAACGCGAGAATAAATCTAAAATCTAAAATCCAAAATTAAATGATTGGATTTTAGATTGAAGTCAAATCAAAAATCCAAAATTGCTATTATGCCACAACCAAACTCTTATCTACTTGGTGAGATTGGATGTTACCTACCTTGGATTCAACCGCCGTACCCTTGAAGAAGTTGGAGTTGGCTTGAGTATAAAACTTGTAGGGATTAGCGAATACATAGGATTTGAAGTCGGCTTCGGAAATCACGCCTTCTTTCACCAAATCCCAGCTTTCAGCTAGGGGGGTGGTGAGATCAGGTACATCCCAATGACCAACATCTGAGGAATAGATGGCGTTGATTTTGACACCTAAGGGATTGGCTTTGTCGTTGAATGCTGCTGCGATGGTGCGGTCGTCGGACTCGGAACCAAAGAAGAAACTATTCACCCAGCGATCGCGGATGTCTTCAATTGTTTCAATACCTGCGGCTGCAAAATCTTCTAATTCGCTACCAATCGGCGCGCGGCTATGACGGCTGAATGAAGATCCCAGTACACTCTTGGTCAATTCTTCTTTGCTGAGGGAATGTCCTTCAGTAATTTCGCCACCGAAGCGCTCAAACAACTCGAACAGTTCATTAGAATTTGTGAACTCTGGGTTGTAGTTTTGTAGTCCCTGGAGATTGCGCTTAGAGAAACGGTCTACCAAATGACGTAAATATGCAATACCAGGAGGCGATCTGCAAAAGGTGCGCTTTAAAAGGTTCTGTGAAAAATTCATTTACGCCAAATAAATGAAATGCTGTGCTGTATTCTTTATAAAATACTTAAACTCGATTGGATTAACGTAGTTTTCTCTAATCAACCTTTTCACACTTACAAAAAAAAATGCAAGTACCGCTTAACAAAAATTTGCTATAAATTTCTTAATCCATTGGACATCCTTTTGGGAGATAAGTAAGTCGGCACGATAAAACCCAACCTACGCAGATTAAAGCTTTTGGCGCTAACTGAACTGTATTGCGATAAAACCTATGTATGTTTAGTTTCGTAAAAACTGCGGAATTACCCATTTATAAGGTGTTCGCTGAGTTTACATTTCGTCACATAGGTTGATTTTTTAACGCCGACTTACTTAGACCATTTTGCGCTTATGCCGATTTGATTTCTATTAAAAACCTAAATTTAGATGCAGTGTGAAAAATCAGGGCTTGGAAAACCTTCAAAATCACCTTTTTCACATACCGTGAAAAGTCAGATTTCAGCTCAAGGCATCTACCAATGTTTTTCATAGGTTAAAACCTAAAGAGAGTACGAACCCAAGCAAATAAACTATCAGGATTGCTGGAATCAGAGTCCGGTGCAGTAATCCAGATCAAACCCGGCGTAATCTCAATATTGTCTCCGATTTTATATTGATAGAATGCTTCAACGTGCAGGGAAGTATCTTTGTCCGCTTGTCCGGCACCTGCTCCCAAATCTACACTCTTGTTGAGACTGATGAGTTTCGGCTCCATACCAACTAAAATCCCCCCTAGAGCACCTTCTTTAAAAAGATCGGGGAATGCCAGTCCTACCGCCCAATCCATCGCTTCGCCATCTCCGCGTCCCAAATAGCGGTGTGCTGCATAACTTACCCACCCATTGATTGCCAACTTGGGACTAATTTGATAGAACGCCTGTAGACCATAAAGGTTGCCCACAGTTCCCGCTCCGGCCACGGTGCTGTTTACTAGGTTACTCCCGACTGCTGGACCGAAATTTGTTCCACTAAAACCTATGGTATTTGGTGGGCTATAGGTATTAACGTAAGTTGCCGCCAACCGAAAATTCCTATTAGAAGAGTAGTATATTAACTGTGCTAAAGCTAAATACCTGCCTTTAAAGAAGCCATTATTAGCTGTCGGATTGTTGCCGTTTGGTGCACTGTACGCTAATCCTAATTGAACCTGTTTGCCTAATCCCTGGAGTATGGCAATTCCGGCACCGCTATCTCCATAGTTATAGACCAAAGACCGCCGTGAAAATCGTGAAATCCCATTAGCACCAGTCGCAGAAGACGATTCAAAATATGGGTTAATCGGGCCAGAAAGACCGATCTCACTAGCTCCATCAGACAAGGCATAAATGTTGACTTGGGTATTGGGATAAGGTAGAAACCGATAGCGGACACCACCGAGAGTAATTTGATTGCGTGCAAAAGTAATACTGGAGTTATCAGCAGTTCTTCCCTCATAAGTTCCCAATAATCCAGCTCTTGTTTGTCCCAATGATTCAATATTTCCACCTGTGAGTGTTATACCTAGTGAATCTTTACCGTTAAAACTGGTGTTTAACCGTAAAGAAGTTGAACCTTGAAGTGTGGGATTGTGAGCTGCTGGTCTCTTGGTGACGACGTTATTGCCCGCCAGAACTGAGCCAAAAACAATCTGGCCTCGACCGATAAGTTTGGTTGTGGTCGAAAACTCAGTTGCTTCTAACTTCGCAGTTCGCGTTTCTAAGGTATCTAAGCGTCCCCGAAGTTGAGCAAGTTCTGGAGAAAATTGTTCTTGTAATTTTTTGAGGGTATCCAAGTCTTCCCGTTTAACTAAATCTGTCGTTGAAGTCCCAATTAGCTCATTGACGCGATTTAAAGCTGCATTCAATCCAGCCGCAAATTCATAGCGCGTTAGAGGACGATTCCCTTTAAATGTGCCATCTGTATATCCTGTAATTACACCGTAGCGCTCAACTAGAGACTGTAATGCTTGAAATGCCCAATCTGTCGGCTTAACATCTGACAGTTGTGAGACGGATGTCACTTGCCCTGCTACATTATTTGTAGCTTTTTTACTAGTTAGCGGTGCAACTTCCAACAATTGCGATACAGGTGTCACTTGCCCTGTTACATTATTTGTAGCCTTTTTACTACTTAACGGTGCAATTGAAGTTTCTACTGTTTGATTGATAACTGCTTCTGGAGATTTTTTCACTTCTCTTTGGACAGTAGAGGCATCAGGTTTAGGTAGTTCAGCTTTACTTTTTGCCGGATAAAAAACCAGGATAATTAGAATATCTAGCAACGAAAGCAGTAACATCAGGCATCTATAATTCCAGCGAAAATTAGACATGACTCTTCAACTCCTCAACCTTAATGATGAATAAAATAGCTCTAATTTAGATAGCTAAACTAGAGATAATACTTGATGTAATGTCGCTGCTAAACCATTAGAAAATAACCTTAGCAAAGGTTTCACTAGGGAGAAAAGTAGCAATCTCCTATAGATATCAAAACCAGTAATAAGCAGTTGAATGTAGAATCTAAAAGCCGCAGTAAAATCACCTTTTAAATCAGGTTTTTATTGGTTATGCTGCACAAAGTTAATCAATGATTACTGACATTGACTAAAGCTTTATTTTGATTCAATTTGTTATCTGCCAATCAAGATTAGCTGAACGCAATAATTTGTAATCAGCTATGTTTGACGGCATCAATTCTTAGTTAAATACTATAATCCGATAGAAACACCGTATTTTAGGTAGAATTATCTTTGCATATAGTTCGGTACAATGCAAGACCCAGTATTTCTTTATGAGATGAAAATATGTCAAAATTATTGGGTAAGTCAACTCAAACAACAGCGATCGCGTAGCTTGAGGACGGGAGCAAAAGTAAGGTATTTCGGTCATTGCGAGCGATCGCGGAGCGTCTGCTAGAGAAGCGAAGCAATCTGAATCAAGGTAATTTTAATTGAAGAAGGTAGGATTGCTCTTGATGTACCTGTGCGATTTCCACGTCCACGCGATCGCAGTAGTGAAGTCTTTGTTAATATACGTGGAACTGTTCTTGAGCGTGTTATGCCTCGTGAAGCCGCTCATACCAATCATCAATTATTGCAACACCAATGACTACAGAATGAGCGCCAGCATCTTTAACGAAAGTCTCGTATTCTGGACGGCGGATGTAAGCTGTTATCTGTGCGCCACTGAGTCGAGCTAATTAGACTTCTTGCATAAATCAAAAATTAAGAACCCCACCCCGCATTTGAGTAAAGCAAACGCTCCCCTCCCGAAGAGCGGGGAGGGGTTGGGGGTGGGGTGTTAGGGAATTTTGCAAGAGGTCTATTGAAAAAGAGGCAAGGAAGCTCTTTGCAGGGGGGATAGAAAAGAATGGGGATTCGACCCCACAGCCACGAGAACCACTTCTTATAAGTGGGGGACTCAGAGACGTAAGGTATGGAGAAGTGTTAAAGGTTGTGGATCAATCATGTTCCAAAATTTAGCTCTTAATTTTGAGCCAGGGTAAGCGCATCTAAATTAGTCTTGACAAAAACCTTGGTTTGTGAATCAACGAATAATCAAAGTTTCTCCTTTGGTTTGTTTCCCAAGGATCAAAGCGATGCCTGGGTTGGGCTACGCCAACGCCTAAAATATTATCAATAAGTAAGGATTATTGATAATATTTTAGGCTTTATTTACACTCAAATACTCTTATTGACAAGATGCGTTTACCCTGAATTTACCTAATCACCGATCGCCAGTACCCAATCGCTAAACTAAAGCTGGTTCACGCCGATTATATGCAGAAGAGTCTCCCTTAATGGCCTCACTTTGTTTACCATCGATACTTACTGGAATATCGCCAACAATTGTTACACGCTGAACGTGACGAGGTTGATTGCCGTAGTCAGCGATCGCATAATGTTGAGTAGCACGATTGTCCCAGAAAGCCACATCTCCGACTTTCCAACGCCACCGAACTGTGTTCTCAGGACGGGTAATGTAAGCCTGCAACAATTTCACGATTTCGTCAGATTCATTCTGTGACAAACCACGGAGGCGGCGCACGAAACCACCGATGAATAAACCACGTTCGCCAGATTCAGGATGAACGCGGACAACTGGATGCAGAGTTTCGTATAGAGTCGAGGTGAAAACAGCCCGATGCTCTAAGACTTCTTGTGGTAAGTCAATTGCAGCTGCTACATAATCGTAGGCGTTGCTGTGTACTGCCCAAAGTTGATCTGCAATATTACGCAGATAAGTTGGTAAATCTTCGTATGCAGCCACTGAGTTTGCCCAAATTGTATCACCTCCCAATGGCGGGATGGCGATCGCCCGTAAGATAGAACCAAGGGGGGGACGATCTACAAATGTAACATCAGTGTGCCAGTTATTGGCGCGGCTTACAGTCCGTCCGTAATCTAAATCAAGAACTTCTGGATTTCCTGGAAATGATGGGACAGTAGGATGAGCTGTAGTCACTTCTCCAAAGCGACGGGCGAAGGCTACTTGTCCATTAGCATCAAGGTTCTGCTCCCGGAAGAAGATAACTTTGTGTTTAACTAAAGCTTTACGGATATTACTGATAATTTCGTCACTGAGGTTATTGGTCAGGTCAATACCAATAATTTTTGCACCAATACGTCCGGCGATTGGTTTGATGTCAAAGTGTTGGGAAGTCATGATATATTTCTCCAAGTTGAATAAGATTGTAGATTTGTCTCACGCAGAGGCGCTGCGGAAAGTCTGTAGACGCTTCTGCGGCTTCCCGCAGGGTGCGGAGGTTTCCTGCGAACAGAACTTTCCAAAACAGAGGCACAAGAGTAAGAGTTGAAGAAGAGGCAAGGGAGCAGGGGGCTTTCAAGCAAAGGGGATAGAAAAGAATTGGGGTTCGACCCCACAGCCACGAGAACCACTTATTAGAAGTGCGGGACTCAGACTCATGTTCCGATGCAGCTTCACAGCTCTTGGATGGGGTCATTTCCCCAAGCTTTTAGCCCCCATCCAAGAGCCTCTTCGTTGAAGGAAGTTTTTGCTATCTATGCAGGGTAAAAAACGAACGTCCGTAGTTCGATACTTTCCCGTGGAGGCGCGTCTGCTGGGCTGGTGGGGTCTTCAAAGGCTGTGTGGGCTGCAAAACGTGCCCGTCCGTCTTCTGCGGAGTCGAAACACTTGATAAATAGTGCTTCGTCTCTGTGCATTTGTGGGAAATAGAACCATTTATGTTCGGGATTATATGTAACTCCGTATGTCTCACCCACACGATCGCGGTACACGAGATCACCAGCTACAAAATCTGTTGGTGCGATGCTTTGCGCGTCACACACTGCTAATGGAGACTCTTGGATTGGTTTTGCAATCGCTCGCCAAAGGTTGATTATGGCAAATCGTCGTTGCAATAGTGTATCAATATCATCTATACCTCGCGCTGCTAATTCCAAACGGGCGCGAGTATAACCGGATTTGGCGGTGAAGTCGTTGTGTACACGTTTGGCAGGTTCTTTAATATTATTCTCGCCTGGCTTTGACTGACCAGCGTTACGAAGGGTGTGATCGAATATCACTACCTTAGCTGCACCTGTCACCTCTTTTAATAATTGCTCGGCTTCTAGATAGTAGATGCGGTGTACTTCTTCTTTGTCGTAAAAGTCGCGGACGCGGCTGTGATGTTCAGTAAAGGCGAATCCTTGCCGATCTAATAATATCTTCTCTGAGACAGAACGAGCATTGTAGATTGGCAACTTGTGCGTCTGATAAGTTCCATTGCTGGGGGGAATCCCTGGCGGTGGTTCGTAGGTATAGTTGACAGGTTTTTCTGTCATTGGAATCAGGTAACTGAGGTTAGCCTCTACGTCTGGCAGATCCTGGAAAATCGGTCTGTCTAGAACTTGGTTATTTAAGCTCATAGGTCATTCCATTGTGGATTTTGGTTAATTTCTGGTCAATCCCTGTGTCCTATTTTTGAGATGCACCAACGGGAACAGGTTCACCGAGAACTTTGGCGAATCTTTGTAAATAGAAATCCACAGGATTTGTCACTGCTTGAATTGACTCGCGATCGCGTATTAAATTCCACCATATCTGCAAACGAGATGTTTCTGCTGGTAGTGCGAACTGGCGGAAGTATTCTAGGAGTGGTAAACGTTCAAACCAGGGATAAAAGCTGATATCAACTAGGCTAAACTGATCTCCTAACAAGTACTGACCGTTAGATGCCTTACCCAATCCTTCTTGCTCAATATATAGAAGTGCTTCTGTGAATTCTTTTCGTCCTTGTTCCTGTTCTTGGCTATCTTTACCACGCAGAAATTTGTTAAAAGCTGGGACAAACTGAGTATTGGCGTAGTCTATCCAGATGCGAGCGATCGCTTTAGTTGCGGGATCACGAGGTAATAGAGGTGGTTCTGGAAAAACCTCATCTAGATATTCATTGATGATAGTAGACTCGTAGATTTCAACATCCCCATGCTTGATAGCCGGAACTTTGCCATAGCGCGAAATCTGCGTGTAGCCATCTGGTTTGTTTTGTAAGTCAATTTCTATCGGAGTGAAGTCAATGCCTTTTTCCAGCAAGACTACACGGGTGCGTTGAGAGAAAGTAGAAGCTTTGGCGAAGTAAAGTTGTATGTTGCTCACGAAATCCTTTCCTTATAATTATCGTTAACACAGACTATTTGAGATTGCACAACACAAACCAGAGCAAGAAGACAGAAACGAATCGCACTTGATCAGTGCGGTTAAATCCCCAAAAATGCGAAAGTAACTTTTAGGGATTGGGAATTTACCAATCTTTGATATCAAAATCTGACTTCAACAATTTCTGATTAACAAGAAACTGCTATGTTGAATTTCAAAGTTTCAATCCTTGTGGTGTAAAAGGTTCAGTAGGATAAAGGTCTAGTGGATAGGATTTTTTGGCGATCGCCAACGGCACATTTCCACTTGCTTGAGCCGCAAACTGAACTCTGGATACCTTTGCGGGACTCTGCATTTAAAAACCTGATAATTTCACTCAAAGCTCTACTAAGGAATGATTCTCTCCTGAGCATCTGTAGTAAGGTTGTTGCTACTTTGCATAACTGGATAGTAGTAGGCAGACTTCTCTGTTTTAGCGGCTGGTGTACGTCCTTTTCCCCAGCCTACGTTTTTCCGATAGCTGCCAAGTAATCCAGCTGCTACCAAAGTATTCTCATCCACTGGGACTGATTCATCAGCGTTGGGATCGACATACAGTGCATCTACAGGACAGTACAGTTCGCACATATAACAAGTTTGACAATCACTCTGGCGGGCAATTCTAGGCGCACGTCCTGGTACTACATCGAACACATTGGTAGGGCAGGCAGTGACGCAAATATTACATTTAATACAACGGGACTCACTGACTAATTCAATCACAGTGCTACTAACTCCCTATTGACAACTTCCTGGTCAGGTTTTGCCCAGACAGTATCCAATCCACCACTAATTAACCGATATTGCTGGTTAGAATCTTGGTGGGGATAATCCTGGTGTTTGTGCATTCCACGAGTTTCCTTTCTTGCTTGTGCTGAAGTATACATCCAGCGTGCAGTAGCAACCATTGCCGCAGCTTCTCGTGCTGGTAATGCTTGGCTATCTGCTGGGGCAGCACTATGGCGAATTTCTCGCCACAAATCATGCAAGCGTTCTAGAGAATCGCTCAAGCCTCGTTCAGTTCGGAAGAGATTGCGATCGTAAGGTAATACCTCTGCTTGCACAGCGCGGATAACTTCTTGGGGATTAAAAGTGTGGCTACTTTCAGAACTAACTGCTGCCTGTCCAATCGAATACACTTGTCTTTGGTTTGCTTTTGCTCCCAATTGACGAGCATATTCAGCTGCTGCTTGCCCTGACCAATAGCCAGAAGACATTGCCCAAGCAGCATTATAACTACCACCCCCTGTGAAACCTCCACAAATTAACTCCCGTGTGGCTGCATCTCCAACTGCATAAAGTCCAGGTACTGAAGTAGCACAAGAATTATCTACAATCCGAATGCCGCCAGTACCCCGTACTGTGCCTTCTAAACGCAGAGTTACTTGGAAGCGTTGAGTGAAAGGATCGATTCCACTCCGATCAAAAGGTAGGAAAAAATTATGCTGGATGGTTCGCATCCAAGTTCTTACTTCTTCTGGAGTTTCGTGTAGGCTACAGTATACAGGCTGGGTCAGCAAGGTCTTGGCAATTACAGACCGTCCCCGTTGAGAGCCAGCACCCTCAATCACAGTGCCATCTTCGTAGGTGAATGTTGCCCAGCGATAGAAAGCTCCTTTAGTTACAGAAGCAAAAGCAGGAGTGAGAGCATAAGCATTAGAGAATTCCATCCCTGACATTTGCGCTCCGGCTTCAGCTGCCATTAAATATCCATCTCCGGTGAGGACGTTGCAACCGAGAGCTTTACTTAAAAAAGCACAACCACCAGTAGCAATTACAACTGCTCCAGCTCGCACTGTCCAGCGTCCACCCGCTTGGCGACGTATTCCTTTCGCCCCAGCTACTGCTCCTGCTTTATCTACCAGCAATTCCAAGGCGGGACTATGGTCAAGAATTTGTACTCCGACTTTCTTGACTTGCTTACGCATCAGGCGCATATACTCTGCCCCTTGCTGGAGGGAACGGTAGTAAGGTTGTCCTTGTTGGTCAGAGGGAAAAGGATAACCCCACTCACCTAACTGATACAGATTTGCATGAGTCCGATCTAATACTCGCTCCATCCAAGAACGCTCTGATAAAAATCCTCCTAGAGCTTCCCGGCTAGCCATAGTAGTTTCCCGTTGCTCGGCATTTGCTGCATACCACACACTGGTTCCACCTGATGCAGTTGCTCCACTAGAGCCACAGTAGCCTTTGTCTACTAAAATAACCTGGACTCCACCAGCCGCTGCATTGTAAGCTGCCCAAGCACCCGCCGGGCCACCTCCAATAACTAAGACATCTGCCTCTAAATCTAGATTGGAGCCACTGGTAGATGATTGCTCAGACGCTAATAGATTGGCGCTCACTAGCTTTCACTCCTGAATTCAAAATAGTAATATCTTTCAAGTTCACAGACATGACTTACAGAAGTCATCTGTGCGTGACCTTGGGCAGACTTGAAAGACTTATTTGTAAGGCAATACAGACATTTTTGATAAACTACTAATTATCTACCGATTTAGCGGTGATTAATTTAGCAGTATTGCACAGGACTGAATAAAATTCAAGCCCTTCGCCAATAAAATATATGTTTACCTAAATATTTTAAACTCAAATATTTAGTAAAGCTAAGTATGTGTCCGTTTCATTCCTTTTTAGTCATGGGTGTGGCAAATTTAATTGGCTCAAAGCTTTGTTAGCTTTCAAACGCTTCTTTGTTTGCTCTGACTGGATTATTAGTATGATTTTTTGCCAGTGGAGAACACTACGATGCAAGCAGATCCCAATTCTCATCAAGATCCCGAAATACCACAGGGTAGGCAATCCCGTAAAAATGTGGGCATAGGGAAGATAAAATTAATGCTTATGTTGAATGCGATCGCATCCCTGATGACTTGATGGACATTTAAGAGGCTAGTCTTAACAAGTAACTTAACAG
Source organism: Nostoc sp. (assembly GCF_036919555.1). GTDB lineage: Bacteria > Cyanobacteriota > Cyanobacteriia > Cyanobacteriales > Nostocaceae > Nostoc. The sequence goes on along the minus strand of NZ_JBALCS010000038.1, from coordinate 42,803 downwards.
CCTGAATATCTTTTATACGGAAGTTTTCCGTATAATCAGCCCCTGAAGAGTGTTTATACGGAATAAGACTTGATTTTAGATGAATTTCTATGATACTCTGCTTTTATCCATAAACTACAGTTAATCGATACGATAAACGTAGTTAAAAGTTCACAGTGTGCATCAAACGGGAATTACCCACTATGCCAAAAGATTGGTATGAATGGCACGACCTCTACAACACTGAGCCAAAGTTGCAGCAGCGTCTAGAAATCGTGCGTGAATATATTGCTTATAGCTTGAATGCGTCCCCAAATGGAGCTATTCGGATAGTGAGTGTTTGCGCGGGTGATGGACGAGATTTACTAGGAATTTTAAAAAATCACCCCCGTGCGAAAGATGTTTCTGCACGACTTGTTGAAATAAATTCAAATCTAGTTGAACGTGGACGAGCAACTATAGAATCTTTGGGTTTAGCCAGCCAAATTGAGTTTATCAATGGTGATGCAACTCTTGCCGCCAACTATGTAGGAGCAGTACCAGCAGATATTGTGATTGTGTGTGGTGTTTTTGGCAATCTTGCTGACGAAGCTGAACTCAATCGCTTACTAGATAACCTGAGTTTTTTGAGTAAACAAGGTGCTTTTATCATCTGGACTCGCGGACATTCTAATGGTATTACCTACTCTGAAACGGTGCGGAAAATTTTGCGTACATCTGGATTTGAGGAAGTGAACTTTAAACTTACGCCTACAAGAGATATGGGAGTGGGTCTTCATCGTTACCTTGGTGAAAACTTGGCTGTACCCAAAGAGCAACAGTTATTTGTGTTTTCTGGCATTGCTAGTAAAGCGAGGTAAAAAAAAGATTTTTACTGGTATGAGCTTGTCAATTTAATCAGAGAATTATCTGGGAATATGCAGTATAATAAACTAGGTAATAGTGACCTAAAAGTTTCAAAAATTTGCCTTGGTACTATGACTTATGGGCAGCAAAATACTATAGAAGAAGCCCATCAGCAGCTAAATTATGCAATTGACCAGGGAGTTAATTTTATTGACGCGGCTGAGATGTACCCAGTGCCAACCAGTGCTGAAACCTATGGACTAACCGAAACTTACATTGGAGAATGGTTAAAAAATCAACAGCGAGATCAATTAATAGTTGCTACTAAAATTGCTGGGCCAGGTAGAGGCTTTAAATGGGTGCGTGGTGGAGCCAAAGCAATTGACCGGAACAATATCAAACAAGCTGTAGATGATAGTCTCAAAAGATTGCAGACAGCCTATATTGATTTATATCAAATCCATTGGCCCGATCGCTATGTACCACGTTTTGGACAAACAGTGTTTGACCCGATCCAGGTAGGAGAAACAGTTCCTATTGCAGAACAACTGGAAGTTTTTGCTGATGTCATCAAAGCAGGAAAGATTCGCTATATCGGTTTGAGCAATGAAACCCCTTGGGGAGTTGTACAATTTAGTCATGCAGCTAAACAATTAGGATTACCTAAAGTTGTCTCCATTCAAAATGCCTACAATTTGCTCAATCGATTTTTTGATGGTGCTTTTGCAGAAGCAGTTTATTACGAAAATATCCCTTTACTAGCTTATAGTCCTTTGGGATTTGGCTTTTTGACTGGGAAATATCTGAACAGTAAAGCAGAGAAGGCAAGAGTTACTTTGTTTGAAAACTTTGGTCAGCGCTATTTAAAACCAAATGTTAGCAAAGCAGTAGCAGCTTATGTAGAAATTGCCAAACGCCATCAACTGAGTCCTGCACAATTGGCCTTAGCATTTGTGCAGAGTCGTTGGTTTGTTGCTAGTACGATTATTGGTGCCACCACACTAGAACAACTCAAAGAGAATTTGGAAAGCATCAATGTAGTTCTCAATAAAAATATTTTGGCAGAATTGGATGCAGTTCATACTCAATTTCCGAATCCAGCACCCTGAAAGTACTGAGTACTGAGTTTTTAAACCTAATAACTTGATGCGCCAGAAAAATAGGTTGAGTTAAGCGCAGCGCAACCCAACAAAGCAAGATAAATGTTGAATTTTGTTCCTCAACTAACCTACATTTAAGTCTAATTTTGGGTTTGAAAACAGTCCCTAGTACAGCACGGTGGAAGTAAGGAGACCATTAAAAGCTACGAAAATTCGTCAGTCTTCCGCGCCTTTCATTATGCACCTGAAGAAGTACCTTGGCTTTAGTACTCAACTATCCCAAAATTTTTGAATCAGGGTTGAGGTGGGGAATGGGTAGTGGGGAAAGAGTTTTATCCTGTTCTCCAATTTTCTGTTAGTCCGCGTAGGCGGACTTGGTTTGTATCGCTACGACTTCCACTCGTTCGGGTTTGATATTTTCATCAACAAGGAATATTAACATGGCTGAAATTAAGATATATAGTGCGCTCGTTTGCCCTTATGCTCACCGTTCACGCTTGGTACTGCAAGAAAAAGGCATCGACTTTGACCTGATTGAGATTAATTTGCAGAATAAGCCGGATGGATTTACAGATATTTCTCCTTATGGAAAAGTGCCTGCGATCGCACATAATAATCACCGAGTTTGGGAATCGGCAGTAATTAACGAATATCTGAATGAGGTATTTCCTAATCCGCCTCTTTTACCCAATAGTCCCATTGCTAAGGCACAGGCTCGTATCTGGATTGATTTTGCCAATACTAAATTTGTTCCAGCTTTTTCTGCTCTCCTGCGTAGTCCTGATATCCAACAGCAAGAAGCAGCCAAACAGGAACTATATAAACACCTGGAATTTATCGAGAATGAAGCTCTAGGGAAATTATCGGGCGAAGGACTTTACTGGTTTGGTGAATTTATTAGTCTGGTTGATTTCACCTTTTATCCCTGGTTTGAGCGATGGTCTGCACTGAAGCACTATCGAGGCTTTGCACTACCAGAAGAATTTACTCGTCTACGTCGCTGGAAACACGCTTTAAAACAACATGATTCAGTGGTGGCGATCGCCAATAACAAGGAATTCTACATTGAGCGATATGCTAGATTTGCTACTCCTGTTGCTGCCTAGCGCCGCTTTGCAACAGTAGAGACGTGCCACGGCATATCTCTACAAAAATCAAAAGGATTTTATTAATTCCTACTATTGCATGGGAGATTTCCTGACCTTTGGCTTTATGTTTCCCTAAGTTTTCACTGCCCAAAATCTTTATTTATTTACTTGACATAAATTTTTAATTTTGAACTATTTGATAGTAAAAAAAGAGTCAATTAATGCAAGATTTTCAAGACATATTTGAATCCGGGAAACGCCGACGCATCACTCGCCGTCACGCCTTATTTACTTTTGCCTATAGTCTACTATTGTCTACCACACTGTTTAGTTGCAGTCCTACGCAAAATAATACTCAGCAACAAGCAGATTCATCCATATCGAATGTAGCTAGTAGTGGTATTAGTGATAAAGTAATTAGAATTGTCCGTTCTAAGCAACTTACAGCCCTAGCCGTTTTGGAACAAAAAGGTATTTTAGCAGAACGATTGAAACCTCTAGGTTATAGGGTAGAATGGCCTGAATTTGCTGCCGGGCCTCAGCAACTTGAAGCCTTAAACACAGGCGCACTTGATATTGCCTCAACAGCTGAGTCACCTCCCATTTTTTCCCAAGCAGCAGGGGCATCTCTTGTATACTTGGCTGCTAATTCTTCTGATGGTAAAGCAGTTTCACTTTTAGTCCCTACTAACTCTAAGATTAAAAATATAAGTGATTTGAAAGGTAAAAAAATTGCTTTTCAAAAAGCATCTATCGGTCATTATCTCACAGTCAGAGCTTTAGAAAAAGAAGGGTTAAAACTTAGCGATATAGAGTCAGTTTCTCTACCACCTCCAGATGCAAATGTGGCATTTAGTCAAGGTAAAGTAGATGCTTGGTTTATCTGGGAACCATTTGTTACCAGAAATGTTCAAAATAAAACTGGGCGTGTTCTAATAGATGGTGGTAATGGTTTGCGAGACTCTAGCAACTTTTTCTCTACAAACCGCAAGTTCTACCAAGAAAATCCAGAAGTAATCAAAGTTTTTCTAGAAGAACTTCAAAAAGCCCAAAATTGGGCGAAGAATAACCCTAAACAAATTGCACAATTACTTGCTAAAACTACTCAACTTGATTCACCTACGTTAGAGGTAATGCACAGCAAGTATGATTTCACGCTTATACCAATTACTGAAAAAATCATCAAAAAACAACAGGAAGTTGCCGATAAATGGTATAGCCTGGGATTGATACCTAAAAAAGTAAATGTCAGAGATGGCTTTTTAACTCCAGAACAATATGCCAAAATTACTCCTCAAGAAGTGCTGGCGAAAAAATAGTATTTGGGTAGTAAGTAATTAAGGAAAGACGAGCAGATAAAGGAACAAGGGATAAAAGTAGCGAAGACACTGTTGGCGAAATATTTGTTTACATTAAAAAGCGGTAAAAATTAATCAATTTGGAGAAGTCCTGAGTGACTTCTTGCAGCAGTTTTGGCGCCAATCAAAAACTATCAACCATAAGTTTTATTTCTTGAATAAATCGATTAAGTGCTTTCTGTGCTATATATGATCCTGAACATAATTACAAACACCACATTCATGAACTCGAATATCGAGCGTCTTTTTGTGCTGATTTCCACATTTAGGACAGGTTTGAAAAGGTTTTACTTGGCGTGTTGGAACTATATCGAGTTCTTTTCTTAGCTGAAACTGAACAACAGTTACTTACACTGATGTTGGCATCGTTACTTTTCGGAAATGGTTAGATGAGTTTGCCGGTGGTAAACCTGCATGGCAGGGAGTAGCAGAAGCACCTTTTCAATAATTAAGTAATGAGCAATTATACGATATCTGGCACAGACATACAAAGCATTGCCCTAGTTGTCGGCAATCTCTAGTTTTGATAGATAAAGTCAAAAACTTTTGTCAAATTTTGACGGTAGTATTGACGATTTTAGCGTTGTTACTAATCGCAATTAATCTCCCTATAAATATAGTTATCATACCAGTTTTAGTTGGCTTATTAAGTTTAATTTGTGACTATAAATTAGATTCAATTCGAGAACACTTTCTTAGCAGTATTCCCAAAAAAGGTTTACCCGTGGTTGAATTATATGAAAATTAAGATTAAAATTTGGCATCACCCTGCCAGAACATGAGCGACACCAAATAGCCCAACCCAGGCATGGCTGTCTCCTCTATGCCCACAACCCCACATTGTCTGTGCTAATGTACCTGTGGTAGGATTGTGAGTGACTTTGATGCCGACTCACTCAGACAGGGTAAGCGCATCTATTTTTTAGCTAAAATTACATATCGAGCCGCTATAAATAATAACTATATTCAGAGACCAGGTATTATCTCTTAAAAATTATTTTGCTTGGGATCAAGTTGCTCAACAATGGAACGAGCAATTTATATTAGCAAACAGTTAGTCTAAATATATGCCAGAAATTGCCAATCTATTAACACAATCAATAGCACATCCGTTCACAGGTACAGCTATCAACAAAATCTACGATGTTCTCATAGTTGGTGCTGGTCCTGTTGGTTTAGCAACTGCTGTTGGTTTACGCAAACGTGGTATTGACAATATTCTTGTAGTAGATAAAACTCGTGACTTTCGTAGGGTTGGGCAGGTTGTGGATCTTCTGCCTAACGGATTAAAAGCTCTGAAATATGTAGATTCTAACGCTTACGAAGCAGTCAAAATAGCAAGTCTTACTTTCGTGAATTCCCAGCAGTCTGACGACAAAAAAACCACTGAGGTGATTGAGCAAAAATCTCCAAAAGCCTCACGAGAATGGGTTTATAAAAACTTTCAGGGACAAACACTTAGGTCAATTTCTCTGAGTTTTGATGTTTGGTTTAAAAAGTATGGTGAAGGTCAAGTTTCAATTTCTTGGTATGATTTGCAGACTGCCTTAAGACAACTACTTCCCGAAGAACAAGTTAAACCTAATCACCGTTGCATCAATCTTGTGGATGACCAAGAATTTGGATGCGTCCGTCTCGATTGCGTTTCTGATACTGATGTCGAAGCCAACCCCTATGCCTATTGGGCAGATGCACAAAAAAGTAATGATACACAGTCCGAAAATTTAGACAACATCCCTCAACCATCAGTCACAAAATCATTCCGAGCTAAATTAATTGTTGCCGCAGATGGTATTAACTCTACAGTTCGTAAGAGACTTTATGCTAATAGCTCTAACCAAGCTTTTGCAAACCCAGAATATTCTGGGTTTGCTGCAATATATTGTAGAGAAATACCCGATATCACAAAGGAACTGCGAGCGCATATTGAAGAGAAATTTTTTGCAGGCTCGCCAATTGTAACAGTTACTAACTCTGATCTATCGAGCGATAGCGAAACACTGCTGCCAAAGCCAAATCGCGCTCTTAGCGAATGTCCAAGAATGTTGTTAATTAATGGACAAAGCATGGGTTATCTAGTACATATACCTGTACCAGAGATAAGAGTGCAAGGGAAGTCTGGCAATCATTTGCTTGACTTAGCTTTACAAGAGTTAGAAAAGGCTGGTTTTCCCGATGCCCTAAAAGAATTAGTGCGGTTATCTCCAAAAGAAAATATGCTGCAACGTCCGTATTACATTCATCCTGCTGCTTTCAGTGAAAATATCCGACCCGCCTGGAGTGCAGGACGAGTTGTATTAGTCGGTGATGCCGCACATGGTATGCCTCCTTTTATGGCTCAAGGGGCTAATCAAGGATTTGAAGATGCAATGGTAATCACAACCTTAATTACTAATATTGCCAAAGAAAATAATTGGGATAACAAGCAAGCCATAGCAAATGCTTTCGATAAATATGAACGTCTTCGTCGCCCGTTTATGGAATATATTCAAGAGGCAACGTTAACACAATTTCCCCACTCTTCAAACCAAGCATGGCAGGAATATAATCAAAAAGTACACATCCGTAACTTTGAATGAGTAATTGCGGAATTATTCGTCATTGCGAACTCATATTTAATTACTTCTGTCAATGCGTAAGTACTAGCATACTGTATTTTTCATTTGAATTAGCCATAGTTGGCACAAGTAATTGTAAAGCTGTCTTCAGAGAAAACTCATGGTCATTACAGAAAGACGTAAACTTGGACGTTCAGGAATAGAAGTATCACCAATATCTTTTGGTGGCAACGTGTTTGGCTGGACAATTGATGAAAATACTTCATTTGATATTTTAGATCACTTTATAGCGGCTGGAGGTAATTTTATTGACACAGCTGATGTCTATTCTAAGTGGGTGAGAGGAAATATTGGTGGAGAGTCTGAGACAATTTTAGGAAAATGGCTCAAGCAGCGTGGTCATCGTGACCAAGTGGTGATTGCAACTAAGGTTGGCAATGATATGGATGTTAAAGGCAAAGGGCTTTCTCGCAAACACATCCAACAAGCGGTTGAAGACTCATTGCAAAGATTACAAACTGATTATATTGATCTATATCAATCGCATATCGACGATGAAAGTACTCCACTTGAAGAAACTCTTGAAACCTACGGAGAATTGATTCGTCAGGGAAAAGTACGTGCGATTGGTGCTTCAAACTATAGTGCAGAGCGTCTGCTACAGGCATTAGAAATCAGCCGTCAGCATAGCTATCCTCGGTACGAAAGCCTTCAGCCCCGTTATAACTTGTATGACCGAGATGGTTATGAACAGGATTTACAACAAATTTCCCAAGAACATGGAATTGGTGTAATTAGCTATTCTTCTCTGTGCAGTGGCTTTCTCTCTGGGAAATATCGCTCAGAAAAAGATTTGTCTATTAGTCTTCGTGGTAGTTCTGTAAAAAGATATTTAAATCCTCGTGGTTTAGGAATTCTAAAGGCAATTGATCAAGTAGCAAAGACTTATAATTCTACTCCTACACAAGTTTCTCTGGCGTGGCTCATTACTAATCCGACCATTACTGCTCCTATTGTTAGTGCAACAAAGGTTGAGCAGATCAACGATATCATCAAAGCTGTCAATATAAAGCTCGACCAAGATGCTATTGACCTTCTCAATCAAGCCAGCTCCTCAAACACCTAGTACCGCATTTTGATGGAATTTTTATTTCCTCTCTACGAGACGCTCAACGCGAAAGCTTGTAAAAGTTGAAGTTACGATGCCATGTTCAAAGGTTCTGGCAATTTGGCATCACTTGTCTGTGAATTGCCGTTTAAATGAGATATCAAGAGAACAGAACAGCCACAAATCGCCCTGTGTTCACCCAACGTTGTAGAATAACTCAGCAGCCAACCCACAGCGCTCGGTCATCGCTTCGCTACAACTGGCTAGTAATGTACTAGAAAACACATAGAAAATCCGCGTAGTTTACCGTGCAACAGCCGCGCTCAGTGACCATCGTAGGCATCGCCTTTGTCCAAAGTTCAAACATCCGCCCAAGTTGCAATCTAGCTCTCGTTTTGGCAATTAGGGCGGATAATGGAAAGGACTCAAGTACCGAACACATTACTAAATTGGGGAAGTGTGCCAGATTCTAGTCAAAGACAGTTCCCAACCTAAACTTTAGAAACCACTTGAAATTTTGCTTGAATTACCATATCGTTGAAGTCTCGATCGCCACCACCTGCAAGGTCTTCAAACCCCCAAGTGTTGTTTCCTAATAGGCGAACATGATCTACCCCATCACTATTAGCCCCAATGTAGTTAAAATACACTGGCACATCGTTCTTCATATCTTTATCAAGCATTTGATCCATAGTACCATTAGTAATAATGAAGGTAGCGAAGATCGAGCCACCTTGGAGAATATTGCTCATACCCTCGCTCTGTCTTTTGCAGCTCATTCCGTTAGATGACGCACTACGTAACGCTGCTTGTGTATAATCATTATCTCCAGGGTTGAGCAACTGACCCGTAAGGGGGTCTAAGACTGTACCCTGTTCGTTTTCTACTCGGTAAAAGCCGACTGTGTTATTATAAGCAGCTTCGCTTTTGACGATAGTGAATATAGCTTGGATTGATTGATCATTAAGCCCTGTGAGGTCAATTAACTCCCGCTCAACCTTCCCCTGTAGTTTACTACCAAGGGGTGGTGCAGTTTCCGTCAGACGAACATTCAGCGTCAGATCGGGGGCGGAATCACCAAGTTGGTCTTCAAAGGATAACTGAAATTGGTTGCTGCCTAAACCAGTGATCTGTAAAGCGTTATTAGTATTACCAAATAGGACTTTACCCTGAGCCGCAGGATTACGTAACACTTCATCAGTAGTACCGTTTTGAACTAAGTAGAACGACAGTAAGCTACCACTAAAGTGTTCTAAATTGCGTGTCGGGTTGGGTACAAACCCATCAGGAATGACTGAAAAGATGGTTTGACTACGGCTGAGAACTGCTTGTAAGTAACCAGGATCGCTGGGGAGTAATCCATTAACACGACCTTGGGTATCATCTACGACAAAGAGTGCAACTTCATGAATGTTACCTTTGCCAATATCTTTACTGGTTAGTGCTATCTCTAACTTAGCACTGCTGAAATTTCCATTAAAACGCAACAGGTTATTGCCTTCTTCGCTCTTGGTGAGGCTAAGAGTTGGAGGAGTCGGAGGAGTTGGGGGAACTGGGGGAAATTCGTTGATATCAGTAATAGAGATGGAGATTGAAGCACTACTTTTGACTTCATTCTCTAAAGCAGGGTCATCGACTTCGACAATAACATCTAACTGAGGATTAGTCTCGAAGTCAAGGACACTACCTGGTTTAATAAATAATTCTTTACCACGGATTTCAAATAAATCGATATCTGCACCTTTAAGACTGAGGTTTTCTTTCCCTAACCCGTCTTTATCAATTACAATATCAGCAACTTTAAATCCTTTACTGATAACAGTATTTTCAGCTAAGGAAGTAACAATATTTTTCAGTTTGACGGTAGCAGCAATGATTGGGATAACAGTAGCAGCAAACGGGGGAGAGTATTGTAGACCATAATCGGTATACAGTTCATTTTCATCACGGCCGAGAATGCTAATATCAAAGTTTCGTTCATATATTTCTCCGTAATTACCAACTGCCTTGATTAAATTAACAACAAAATCATTAGAAACTCCTAAACCTGTACCGATATTACTTCCAATACCTAAGAAAGTGCGAATTTCATCACTGGAGTCATTAGCAGGGTTGTTGTCAGTATTAATTGCTACTAAATTTTCAATGTTTTTGGAGCTAATTTCAAACTCTTCTGCCTGTACTAGACTGTATATTACCCATCTCACCAAGTCTCCCCATGCTGACTGATTTTCGTCGATAGCTAAGGCTAAAGGTTCCTTAGAAATCACATTATTAAGAAGTTTATGGTCGTCGGGATTTGATAGTGTGGGAATTAACCCTGCAATAAGAGTTTGGTCTGTAGAAATAGCATCGATTTCACCTCGGTTATAAGCGTCAACCATCTCTGCTTTTGTGTCAAAAATCAGAGGAATAAAACTACCACCAAACTCTGCTAAATAGTCTTGAATATTTTGTAAGCCGCTTGTAGAGCTAGTCAGACCAATTGTGCGACCGTTCAAATCGGAAATAAAGCTAATTCCACTATCTTTTCTGACGAGAAAATCTTGTCCGGTATAAAGATAAGTAGGACTAAAATCAACACCCTGTGCCGCATCTCGAACTAAGTTATTAGTGATACCCGCAGCGAAAATATCGATCGCACCATTAGCTACATCGTCAAAACCTTGCGAGAAATTTTGGACGACTATTTCTAGCTTGCTAGAATCGCCAAAAACTGCTGCTGCAACAGCTTTACCTAATTCAATATCAAAACCTTGCCATTCACCATTTAGCTGCTTTGCAAAACCGGGACTGTCACCAGTTACACCTAGTTTAACCTTTCCACGCTCCTTGATTTCTTGAAGGAGATTGCGATTATCGTTATTATTCAGCGTCAAGCTGTCTGGCAATGTACCAGCAAATGGAGGAGAATAAAGTAAACCATCATCTGTCCAAAGATAATTGCGATCGCGTTCTAAACTAGGAAAATTTCGGTTATAGATTTCGCCATAGTTACCAACCTGTTTAATAATGCTGGTGACAAAATCGTTCTTAAGTCCGAGTTTTTCGCCTAAATTGTCTTCTAAGCCAAGAAAACGATTTATTGCTGGATTGGTCTTATCAGCAAGAAATTTATTGATATTTTCTTTTGTAATCCCAAATTCTTCTGCTTGGATAGGTGCATAAGTCACCCATTTAACTACATCTGCCCATTCCGAGTCATTTTCAGGGATAGTAACAGCTAGAGGTTCTTTCGATATCTCCGTGTCAAGGATTTTGTTATTTTTCGGATCGCTTAACAACTGAAGACTACTATACAGAAGGGTGCCGTCTGAGGATGCTGCATCAATCTCTCCTTTCGCGTAAGCCTCAATTAATTGACCTGGTTCGTACTCGCGTAAGGTAAAATCAATACCTTGGGAATTGAAAAAACTAACAAGATTTTTACCAGCGTTTGTACCTTTAGTAGTACCAATGGTTAAGCCTTTTAAATCGAAGATATCATTAATATTGCGATCGCCTTTAACTAAAATCTGTTGGCTGGTGTAGAGATTGATGGGTGAGAAGTCAACTTTGAGATTAGTATCCCAAGTATTGCGAACAGTAGTAGGTGCAGCAATGACATCAACTTCACCATTTACCAAACTATTGGTGACTACATCAAAACCCTTAGAAAAATCGAGTGGAACAAACTCAACTTTATTCGCATCGCCAAATAAAGCCGCAGCTAAAGAGCGAGACCAATCAATATCAAATCCTGTATAGCTACCGTCTGTTGTTGCAACAGAAAAACCAGGGGCAAAACTGTTAATACCAACTTTAACAACACCATGCTGAATAACTTTATCTAATAACATAGGTTTTTTTGATTACTTTGATGATTGTTGGGTATCGAAGAAATATTTGGATAAGAAAAGAGGGTGAGAATTACCCACCCTCTTGGAACATAGTTAAACCAAAACAATTGAACTATTGATTGAGAAATTTGGAATCAACTTATTGTCATTTTCAATCGAGGTTAAGTTGATGTTGTTATAGGACAAGATCCCATTGCTGTATGTGAACAGATTTGTATCTGTGATTCCACCAAATCCTACTTTAGAGATATGAATCTTATCCTCTAGGATATTGAAATCGGTAATCCTGTCATAGCCATTATCTTGCGGTGATAATAATTTAAATATATCGGCACCAGCACCACCAGTTAGGATGTCATCAACAGCACCACCAGTTAGGATGTCATTGCCATTACCACCGATGAGAACATCATTACCGGAAGCACCTGTTAGGGTGTCATTGCCATCACCACCATTTAGCTCCTCACCACCATCACCACCTGTCAGGATGTCATTGCCATTACCACCATTGAGCTTATCTTTCCCAGCACCGCCATCAAGCGTGTCATCATCAACACCACCATCAAGTTTATCGTCACCATCTTCACCAGTTAGGATGTCGTTCCCAGCGTTACCTTCAAGCTGATCATTTCCCATACCACCATAAAGCGTGTCATTGCCGTTACCGCCTTTTAAGTCATCATCACCTTTTTCGCCTTTTAAGATATCGTTACCACCAGCACCATTAAAGGTATCGTTACTGCTAGAACCGTTAAAGGTATCATCATCCTCAGTTGCTTTCGGAGGAGCTATTGCTGCTTGACTACCTTCACTGACAGTATCGGGGAAAAGATCCTTCAAATCAAACTTAAAGATGGGGTATCTGCCTAACTCATCTTTATAGACGGTTTTCATGATTTCCAGACCCAAAACACTGATACCAACTTTGACTTCTATACCAAAGAAAGCATCTAATTTACCGGTGAGGTCAATAAATTCGGTTAAAATGCGACCGATATTGTTACCGTACTCGCCACTAAAGGCTTTAGAAAGTTTTTCACCAACTTCCGAGAAGTGTATCTTACCGTCATTAGTGCCATTTCTTTCACCAGCATCAACTATATCTAAACCAGCTGTGCCTTCTAAGCCACCGTAACCAGTGAGTTTGGCAATATAGGCATTGGCACTTAAGCTTAACTGTGCTTTGGCACTCAGGCTTAATTCATTGCTATCTTCGTCTGGCTGTAAAATACCGTCATTATTTATATCGATTCCATCGCGTAGGTAGAAGCCATCGAAAATTTTGTAAGTATCGGCGAGACTGAAGTCAGATTCTCCCCATTTTTGTAAACCACTAGTATCAAAACCCACAAATAGGTCGGTTTTTAGCCCAAAGTTGGCATCAAACTTGCCAGTCACCTCTAACCCCGGTGGAACATAACCTAACACCCTTTCACCAGTTGTGAAAGGAACTATAAGGTCAATATCGGGTACATCAAAGGTGAGTAAATTGACATCTTTCTCACCCATCAGGATGCGTAAAATCGTAATTGGCTTGAGTAAATCGAGGTTCAGTCCCGGCACACTATTTAAACTATCTAAAAGACTTCCTCCTTTAGTATTTTTTACTTGTTCTTTGGTGTCCGTGACTGGGGAATTAGGATTTAAGTCTGCTGGTAGTTGGCTCTGGGTCGTGCTATCGGTGGGAGCTTTACTTGCACCCTTAATATTTTTAAAATCATAACTCCCCAAATTAATAGTGATGTTCTCACCGTTTTCAAAGGCAGCAATTTTCTTTACTACCTCATCAACTTTAGTAAACAGGTCAACCAGCTTCTTCGCAGAGCTAATAGATTTTTGGAATTGTTCGTAAGTTAAGTTTGCCTGCTTTAATAAAGGTTCGATTAAACTTTTGAGGTCTGGGTCATTGGCAGCACCCGTGAAAAACTCAATTAAGCTCAATTTACCATCATTATTGCCTGTATATCCCTTGGCTTTATTTAGCTTGTCATATTCTGGGAGAATCTTAATTAGAAATCCTGTATCTGTATTGAGGACATCTATTACAGGTCTTAAGGGTTTAAACAGATCGTTGAGGGCGTTAAAGACTGGTTTGGCAAATTTAGTAATAAATGTGCCTAAATCAAGGGTAAGGTCGTTGAATGCAAGGGTAAACTTTTGTTCTTTTGCTTCTTCTTGATTGCCAAAGTTAAAGATGGGATAGTTGACAGCTAAATTAGTACCAATGGAGGGGAAAGCACCATCTCCACCGACACTAGCTTTCATCTGTAAGCCTAGATTTGCCTCACCGCCAAGGTTATAGTTAATCAGGTCTTTGAATTTGATAGTGGAGTCTGTTAACAGTTTGGTAATTTCCTTAACCGTTAAACGCTGACCATCATCGACTTTAACAAAAGTACCTTCTAATTTTGTGGTGTATGGTTTTAAGACTCCAGCATTTTTTAAAGTTTTTGTTGTACTGTCGTAAATTTTATCGACAATAGGTTGCTGTAATTTTTCAAAGTTTTGACCGATGCCATCATGATTGAGGTCAAAATACCAAGTTAATGCTCCGGCAGTTTGTTGAATCAGGCGATAGTCAGCATTATCTACACCATTACTATTACTGTCAAAGTAATAATAGGTGGTATTGGCATCTTTTACTTTTTTAACTAAGACGAACTGTGCGGAATCTTGGAGCAAATCGGAGGCATTGGTGAAGGGTTCGTAGGCATCTAATTGATTGTTAAGGTTGAAGTCAAAATAGCGAATCAACCCTTCTTTACGATATTCGCCTTGGCCGGGGTCGTTTGCTACTGGCTTGACATCAAAAGCACCATTTTTGTTTTTGTCAGCAACTTGATGTTTAGGGTTTTTGGAGTCATATTTTAAGATAAAGCTTCCGCTTGCGTCCTTAAACCCTGTACCGATAGGTTCCGAGGCATCGGCTTTACCATTACCGTTTACATCCAAGAAAACTTGTACTGGTTGCTCTTCAAAAGTGAGAACTTGAGCCTTTTGACCATTAACTGTTATCTCATTAGCGTCAAATTGGTTGTTATTGTTCTTGTCAAGTGCTTTATGAACGGGGTCTTGGGGGTTAAATATTAACTCTTTAACTGTAGTTTTCGGGTTCTTTGGATCGGCAACAGTTTTGACGTTTCCTGTGGGTTCGGTATAGGGTTCACCTTTATCCCACGCACCGTTACCATTAGTGTCGGTAAAGTCGAGATTACCGTTGCCATTAATATCTAAGAAGTTAATTTTCTTAGTTAAGTCATCAGACAGACTAGCCTTAAAGCTAATATCTAACTGACTATGATTTTTAGGGTCATTAGCGAAATCAAGCTGCATGAGCGAAAGATTTGCCTTCCCTTCTAAATTGCTATCTAGTTTTTTATTGCCATTTCTATCTAATTGTAGAATTGGGTCTTTGCTAATATCTGTGTCGATTGTTTTTTCAATTGTGCCGTTATTATTCTTATCCCAGTAAACTGTGCCGTCCTTATCGTCTTTTAAGAAGGTAAAGTTGCCGGATGATTGTAGTTTGTTGTAATAACGCTTCGGTTTTGCATCGGGATTATTTTTATCTACATTTGACTCAAAGTAGTATCCATCTTTGTCAGTTCCATAGACTCCTTCGCCTAAACTAACATTGAAAGCAGCATCAAATTTTGTCTTTTCTGTGTCAATGTAGAAGCCAAAATCGTTATGGAAACCGAAGCCAAGACCGAAGTCGTACTTAAAGGAAGCAGAGATATTTCCTTGGGTTTTTAAACCCAAAGCTGGTAAACCTAAGTCTGCATCAAGGGCAAAATCAAAGAGATTATAGGTATTTGATGCCTCAAATTGAACTTTGATGTCATCCTCGGTCATCTCAACTTTGACATCAACACCTGCAAAGGGTTTAATTTCTGAGTCGATGCCAAATTTTTTGAGGGAAATCTTAAAATTGTGCAGGGTATCTTCTAAGATTTTTTCAAGTTTACTGGTAGTCAGATTGTCTGTACCATCAATGGCTTTCGCTACTTCATCATCTAAGCCTTCGGTAATCGAAGGTACTTTACCATCTGCACTACCAATGATTGGTAGTTCTAAATTTTTCAGGATTTCGCTGCTACTCCTTAAACCTTCCTTAACACCTGCGATCGCTTCTGCTTTATCGATGAGGCGATCGATGATATTTATTTGTTGGTCGGTAACGGCAAAGTTCTTGTAGGTAGCATCTTCACTATCGACTTTGTATTTCAGGAAAGAGGTATGGAAGTCCCCGGCTTCGATAACTCCTTCGTCAACACCACTAACGGTAACGGTTTGTAATTTATACCAATTCTGAGGGGTAAAGGTGAGCAGATCGTTGAGAACTCGAGTTTGACCGTTCGGATCGGTGATAGTGATAGTTACATTCTTTGTCGGTTCGCTGAGGAGAGAGATTTGGAAAGTAGCGGTTTTTCCTTCAACGACAGTGGTATGGTCGCCAAATTCAATAATTCTCACTCCTGGTTGGTCGTCATCCACAATACCTAAGATCGCTTCGGTTTTTTCACCGCCTAATTGATAACCTTCGCCCGGTAGGAGTCTAATTTGAACAGTTTCGTCTGTTAATTTAGTTTGAGAACCTTGGTTAATAGCATTAGCTTTTTGGGGATCGATTAAGACTTTAACTTGACCTGCAACTTGACCTTTAACCTGACCTGTAGTGTCTTGCAATGTGGCATTGTCTGCAATTGTTGCGACTACACCACCACCAAAATTTAACTCTGTACCTTTGATAATTGCGAGGTTTGGGTTGGTACTTTGCGAGTCAAGCGTTTGTAAACCGAGGGTTAATTCTTTTTGGTCAACGGTTGACCCGACACCAAAACCAGCGAGGTCATTGTTAGCTGTTGGGCTTAATACTCCATTGTTATTTTGGTAGTATTTGAGCGTGCCATCAGTGCTACCAACAGTTACATCTAAGTCACCGTCTTTATCTAAATCTGCAAAGCCAAGTTGACCGTTGAGATTGTTAAACGGATTAGCAATATCAATTTGCTCAATGTATTTTGTTACATTCCCTTCTAGGGTTGCTTTGTAATATTTAGTACTACCGTTGCCTGCGGTAACGACTAAATCTGTTAAACCATTTAGGTCAAAATCAACTAAAATAGGGGTACTGTTATTACCGAGATTGATACCGTTGAAGAGATTATTATTGTCAATTTGTTCGGTAAATTGAGGTTGTTTATTTGAGCCTGTATTGCGGTAATATCTGAGAACGCCACCAGTTGTACCTATAACTACATCAGCTAAACCATCTTTGTTTAGATCGGCTATTGCGATCGCACCATCAGGGACAGTAACCGCATTAAAAGGATTAGCAGTGCCGTCTTTTTGAATAAATAAAGGACTATTCTCAGTACCAGTATTTTGGTAGTAGTTAATAGTACCATTTCCACCAATGGCTAAAGCATCCAAAAGTCCATCATTATTCAAATCGCCGAAAGCAATACCAGCATTTTTCCCAACATTAAAGCCATTCAAGGGATTAGTATTACCAATTTGACGCAATAAGGCAAAACTACCACCAGTAATCTTATAGTCAACATTCTCAGTGGCGCTACCACTAACTACGCCGTATTTAACTATAATATCTTCTGGCGCAGCTCGATCCAAGTTAACGGTTAGTTTGAGTGGGTTGCCATCTTCTTTTAATACAGAATTACTGATAGAAAAACTCGCTTGCAAACTCGTATTGTTGACAGTGGTGAAGTCAAGATTAATTTCTTGTCCCAAGTCTTTTTTAATATCTGCTTCGGTTTGTAATTCTAACTTTTGAACCGAGTCTTTAATTTCTTGCTGGCGTTTCTCCTTAGTTAAATTGGGGTCATTTAACTCTTGGACACTGATGAAGTTACTATCGTTATCGCAGTTCTCAATTTCGATCAGACTGATGTCAGTACTTTCATAGCTGGGGTCTTTACTGGTAGTCTTAACAGCAAATTTGTAGCTAAAATCACCATCGATAACTTGATCGTCAACACCAGTAACAGTAACTTTTTGATATTGATTCCAGTTATCCTTAGTAAATTGCAGCGAAGGGGTACTAAATTTACTTTCGGCAACGTTAATACCGTCGAAAGTAATTGTCACATCATCTAGAGGTTGGCTATCCAAGCGCACTGCAAAAGTTGCATTATTTCCACTCTCAGAAGTCGTTAAAGGACTGAGAGAGGTAGCAATAACTTCCTGCGATACACCATTTTCCTCAATTAGGGTGTTGATATTAACAATCTTAATCCTGGCTTTGTCATTGTCTTCGATATCGATGTTCGTAGACTTGTACGTATTATCAAGGATGTAGCCATTACGCTGGGACAAATTAATGGTTATCGATTCTTTTTGTTCGTCAAGATTATCATCAATAACATTAAAGCTGATTACCCCCTTTTTCTCACCAGGGGCAATTTGAATCTTGCCTATATCGTTACCCAGTAACTGATAATCTTGCGATCGCTCTGCCGAACCACTAATGTTGTAATATATATTCAATCCATTTTCTGGTGCAGGGTCGCTCAACTCGACCAAAAATTGTCCGTTTTGAGCGATACCTTCGCTAACGGTTTTATCAATGGGAGTAATCCGCATTAGGGGGATAATCTCTTTGTCTCTGGGGTCGCCCTCAGTTACTTGGAAAAGAGGTGGTTGAAGGGTATTAGAGAAGGGAATTTCTCTTGTTTGATTATTGTAGTTAGCATCAGAGCTAGTGAAGGTAGCAGTAACCTTGCCATCAACAGCAACTCCAGTCAAGTAAAGAGCTTGCGGTTTGTCCCAGTCACTAGGCTGAATAGTAATTTGTTTTTGAGATAGCTGACCAGTAGAAGTAGCGAAATTAACTGTAACAGGAGCAGTCGGTTGAGTGCTGAGTTGAACATTATAGGTGAAAATAGAACCAGCAGAATTAATGCCATTTAGTTGCAAATCCGCTATTTGTAATTCCTTCGCACCGGCGTTTTTAGTTACTTCCAAGCGATAGATATTATAAGCTTTTGTGTTGTCAAACTTGTAAGTTTTTGTTAGAAAACGCGATGCAAATGTTTCTGCTGTAACCTTGTGTAGTTCAACAAAATTAATACCATCATTCGACCCTAATAAACGCCAATCTTGCGGGTCTCTTTGCGAAGAATCATTGGCGGAAGTGATGGCATATTGATTAACTACCTGAGCTTTTCCATTATTTAATTGATATTGAAGCCAACCTTGGTTATCAAAACTCAGCCATTTGGTGTTCGATTGATTATCGAAAGCTTTCTCTTGTTGCTCTTCTATGGGAGACGGAATAAAAGTAGATTTAGAGGTTATTTTTCCAGGTAAATCGGTGAAATTATTAAGTTGTAACTCCGCTATTTGGAGTTCCTTACCACCGGCGTTTTTAGTTACGTCTAAGCGGTAGTATTTATAAGCTGTTGTGTTGTTAAAGTTGTAGCCCTTCGTTGATAAACGCGATGCAAATATTTCTGCTGTAACCTTATGTAGTTCAACAAAATTAATACCATCATTTGACCCTAAGAAACGCCAATCTTGCGGGTCTCTTTCGGAAAAATCATTGGCGGAAGTGATGGCATATTGATTAACTACCTGAGCTTGTCCATTATTTAATTGATATTGAAGCCAACCTTGGTTATTAAAAGTCAACCATTTAGTGGTTGATTGATTATCAAAAGCTTTCTCTTTCTCTTCCCCTTTGGGAGATTTAGAGTCAGAGGTTGTGACTGTACCGGGGAATAAATCGTCTACAGCGATAACCGATTTTCTTGACAGTGGATTATTTTGATTAACAACACGGTTAAACTGGTCTTTAATGACGATACTTGGTAGATAGGCACTATTATCCTTAATAACGATAGTTGCAGATTGATTGGTATTATAAACTCGATAGTTACTGTTGTTGGGTACACCAACTACACCTTTGCTATTATCAGCATTTTGACCATCAAAGTTATAAGGAATTAGGGTAATCTGAATCTGCTCGTCCCCTTCTTTAATGGCATCAGGTAGAGCAGTAAAATAAATTTTACCTGCTTCCTCTTTATCAGGGATAATAATTGCGTTAAAAGGCTGTTCGCCAATACTGCGACGTACCTGAGAACCGAAATAGTCAGTTCCTTGGGTAGCATTACCAGAGAGGTTATATCTTAACCACAGTCCAATGGGATTATCAACAGGTTTATCGAGGTTGACCTCGACATAACCGATTTGTGGCAGAGGATTATAGATATAGTCATTGCCTGTGGAATTTTGCAATGTACCATTATTTTTGTTGATGCTACTATCAAGGGCATTATTATTAAATTGCCAGTAACCAACTAATCCTTTTTCATTACCTTTTAACGGTTCAATGAGATTTTGTTGGATTTCTTCATAGGTACGGGCAACATTCCACACACGTACTTCGTCGATTTGTCCTTGAAAGTTCTTGTCAAATTGACCGTCACCTTTACCAATGGTTAGTTGTTGAGTTTGATAGGGTTTTAGACCTTTAAATTGAGTCGTTGTATAAACTAAGTTACCGTTGGCATAGAGCCTGTATTCATTACCATTAAAGCTAGCGGCAACGTGATTCCACTGGTTAGGGTTGAGGACATTTTCTACTGTAAACTCATTCCAATTTATACCATCTCAAAAGCCAGCAAGAATACTAGTTCCTTTAGATACCCAGATACTTGGATAGCGTTGCGCTACATTTGCTGATGGTTGATAACCCAAGATATTAAATTTATCATTAGCATTGATAGTTGGTAAAATCCAGGCTTCTTGGGTAAATTGTCCAGTTTGACTCAAATCAAAGCTGTTATTTGCCGGAATATCGACATAGTTACTCCCGGTCAATTTTAAGGTGGATTCGAGGTTAACAAGAGTACTTCCATCGCCAAAACCTTCACTTAAGTTAGTTACTTTACCGAGAGAAATAGTTGGTTCGTTGTCCTCGATATTAACGCTAAGTGAAGCTTTGCTATTATCTACACCGTAGCCATCGTCTTGTTTGTTAGCGACATTATCTTTCAGACCAATGGTGATTTGTTCCTTCAGACTATCTTCGTAGAGGGTGTCATTAACTACCTCAGCAATAACAGTTAGATAATATTTTCCACTGTTATCTATTTGCAACTGAGCCGGGTCAATATTAATAAAATCTCCATTGACATCTTTTGAGAAATCTTTTTGCTCCTTTTGGTTGTTTGGATTGTAGCGGTAATATAACTTATAGTCGGAACCTGGCTTTGTATCGGCAATAGTTCCTCTTGTTGCTTTACCAGATTCAACTGTATCGATTCCTGACAATTGCAAATACAGGTTGAACCCTTGCGGTGGCTTTTGGTCGAATACGACTTTAAATTGTCCGTCTTGCTTGCCCTCTATGGGGTCTTGTAGTTTTTCAATGCTGATGAGGGGTTCGTTGTCTTTAATTGTGTATGTTAGTTGTTCTTTAGCAGCATCAACTTCGTAGCTATTCCCAGGATTGAGTTTAATAATTACAGTCTCATTGGGATCGTAAACTTTATCATCTACTGCGGTCAAGCCATTGCTAACTGTTTTCGTCCATTTACCATTTTCCGAAGCCCAACCTTGCTCGTCTGTAGTTACCGAGACAAGAGTATAATCTGCTGAACTAGCTGTACCACCTTGAGCTTGGAAGTTTAAGGTGGTGCTTTGTACTGGTTTGCGATCGGCAATCAGTTTGATTGTACCTGTAGCACCCCCTTCAATTGGATCGACTGGATTGACACCTTTCTCGACTCCAATTCGAGTATCGTTGTCTTCAATTGTAAGGATGGCAGTGCTTGGATTATATCTTCTGTATTGACCAGGTAAAAGTTTTAGAGTGAACTGTTCTGTTGCCGTTTCATAGATGGCATCATCTACAACAGGAATATCAAAAGTTTGCCCAGTGCTAGTTAGACGAACTCTAAAACTATTATCTGGAGTGAAATCAACTTCTTCTGTTGCACCACTTGTGCTACTGACATAGTAGTAAACATCAACTCCACCGTTTGGGATAGTACCACCAGTAACATCGAGCCTAAATATAGCTTTTTTGTCTTTTTCAGAGGCACTTATAGAAGTGATTTGAATGGTAGGTAGATTATTCACTTTGCTAGTCGGATTGCTGTGCTCGCTATCAATATAAGCAGCATTTAGTCCGTTTTGGTTGTTAAAATAATTGAGTCGGTTGTTGGAGAATTGAGCAGCGATCGCCTGTCCTAAAGCTTGACCGTCATTTCCACCTACACCTGCTGTAACACTATTACTCGTAAAGTTGCTGTTTAAAACGGTAAGGTTAGCTTCTTGACGAACGAAAATTGCACCACCTAAGCCGGCGCCACCACCCCCGGGTCCGCCAGGAAAGCTACCTTTATTACCATCATTGTACGGAGGGGTAGCTCCTTGATTACCACTTCCACCAAAAGCTGCGCTAGATCCACCATTACCACCCTGACCATCTTCACCAGCATCAAAAAAATCGTAATCATTACCGCCGCCGCCGCCACCGCCGCCGCCAGCTCCAAAACCACCAGCACCGCCAGCACCACCATCACCATAATCATCGCCGCCACCGCCGCCACCGCCAGCACCACCACCAGCACCGAAGTCACCCGAACCGCCAACACCACCTCTACCACCGCCGCTAGAGCCAGCATTACCAGGAGCAGCACCATTGAAGGCAAAACTGGCGTTACCGTTAAATCTGTCTCCATAACCACCTTGACTACCACTTTGCGCATCAGCACCACCAGCACCAGCAGTCCCATCGGACCTTCCACCGACTGCGCTGTTACCGTCAAAGGTGACGTTATTAATGGCGACATTACCCTTATTAACAAATATTGCACCCCCACTAAGCCACCGCCACCACCATTAGTTGCATCGCCTCCTTTAGCCTTACCACCCTTAAACGTAACCCCTTCAAAACCAACATTCGCACCATTAACAGCGATAATCTGATATTGATTTTTTCCATCAATAGTGATGTTGTTATTACCAGTAATAAAAATGTCATTACCAGCATTCAAAGTAGGTAGGGAACTATTGAGGGAAATTGTCCCAGAAACTCCCGTTAAATCAATTACATCTAAACCAGCACTATTTCCTGCATCAAGAATTGCCTGTCTTAACGAATTTGTCCCATCATTATTCGTATTCATAACTTGAAAGATTTTCAGCACACCAGCGTAATTGTTACGCACTTCTTCGGCTAAAGCAGATTGAGCTTCAATTTCTCCGGTTGCTACTTCTAATTGCCAATCTCCGCCTAAATTAGTACTACCTGTTAAGTCAGTTGAAGCTGCAATATCTGCACCAGTTAAATTACTCAACTGCTGGACAAACTCTAAGCCGACTTCGCCTTCAGCAACGTTACACCCATAAAGAAGAATATCACCATTATCAGTCAGGGCTTGTCCCCACTGCTGTAATTGGTGAGAATATGCCTGTAAATTAACGTGATTGAGTATGTTTGTTCCTATTTCTAAAGTGCCAGCGTCGCCGTGAGAAATAATATGAATACTATCTATATTTTTGCGCCCAGCTAAGACGCGAGTAATCTGCTCGATTCCATCTGATTCGGGATTAAGAACAACTACTTCTGAATTGACACTAATATTATCAATCAGGCTTTGGTAGTTAAGTACATTGCCATCGATAAAAATAATTTTTGTGTCAGGCATATTTGTAATCTCCAGTGATTTTTGGGATTTTTCGGAAACAGATTATTGAAATAAATGTTTCGCTATATCAATAGGAAAATTTTGATAAATCCAGCCTTTGAAAAAATCGGGTTTAACTGACCGAATATACAGCTTTCTCAAAGGTGGGTAATGCTCACCCTACGGTTATCGATGAAGGCAGTTCTTGCAGAGGGCAGTTCAAGAGTGAGGAATACTGCCCTCTGCCTCCGACTGCGACCAAACTCTTCTTGGGTTTAAGACCCCTACTGAACGAAAGTTCAGTGGCTTCAATTCAGGAGGGGTCGAATCCTATAAGTGAATTGCCCCTTCAGCATAGCTGCCTCCTGCCTCCTGCCTCCTTCAATAAATTGAATTTTTCACAGCAGTTTTCTGGTAAAGCTCTGCACAGGCTATCTCAAGAGCGTAAGACTTTTCGTAAATAGACTACATCTTAGGGGTACAGCATTGCTGTACCCCAATGCATGGTTATGGTTCAAATACACGAAAAACGCTGTATCAGAATTAGAGGAGTCAAGAAAAGCATCAATTACATTTATACAGAAAATGCGCTTTAAGTTGTATTCTTTAAAACAGTTTCAAGCTAACTTAAAAACCTTTAATTTAGACATTAGCTCGAAATAATCTAACAAACGAGTAACTTGCTTACGTTATCATATACTTTCTAAATCACAATTAAATGTTTAACAATAGTAAATATACGCAAAAAACCAAAAAGCGTAACATAAATATATTTACATAAAGCTAAAGTTGCATAAATTACTTGCATTGTACTTACTAATGAGAATACTCTGAAAAGTTTCAAAAGATAAAATGATGAGAGTATTGTGTAGTATATTGGCTGAGGAAATTTGACTATTTCATCAGAAGAACTGGCTTTAACAGACTCAGAACTCCTGAATAAGGTTAGAAAATTTTTCCATTGAAACTCAAGGAGTATGTAACCAACAAACTTTATTTGAGATTCTCATAAAGGCAGCCAGTAGTGCAGACAGTATTCAAAATACAGCCAAATTATTGAAAAACGTTCCCACAGCCCAATACCTCTGCCAATTTACGAGGGTTCAACGCCGGTTAGGACAAGGAAAGCAACTGCGTTACTTCTGCGGAGCCGGAGACGCTCCGCCTCCGGTCAAGATGAGACTAGACTACGGCTGAAAATGCAAACCGGACGAGTGATTACGGCTCGTGGCGTTAAACCTATAGTCAGTGTAGAATGGCCAAGAGAGGCATTCTGGCTCTATGGAGTAGTTGAACCATTGACAGGATGGCATTTTTGTCACGAATATCCTCATCTCGACGGTGAGAATTTTCAGAAATTCCTTGATGCCCTATCCCAAGAACTACGTGATTATATGGCATTGATCCAAATGGATCAAGCATCCACACATCAAGCTTTGGCGCTGTCTTGGCCTGAAAATCTCATCCCGATCTTTCAACCTGTTCATAGCCCTCAACTTAATCCAATTGAACGATTATGGCAGTTTATTAAACACCAGTTCAAGGGTGAGAATTTCTCTAATTTATAGGAACTGCGCCAACGGGTTGAACATGAGTTAGCTCAAATGTCTTCTCTCGTAATCTCCTCTTTGACAAGTTATGATTTTATCCTCGAAGCTCTATTCTATGAAGATTTATTCTATGCATCTTCATAGAGAATTGGTATTACCCTATAGCGATGCTTACGGCAACCCCTTCAGCGATCGCATTCCTTAACCAATAAATTTACTGATAAATAAAAATTAATCGCGAACAAATATCACAATACAAAATTATTACTTCGGGGATCTAATAGGCAAAATAACCCACTAGAGTCTTAACCGATGTGTCTCCTGTAACGAAGTAAAAAAAGCATCATAAAAGCCTCGCAATTCCTCTTGTAGAAAAAAAGCAGATGCGTGTTAATGTTTTAATCTCATTGACTTTACCTTAGCGTCTTTCCCTATGCATCTGCACTATTTACACCCCCAACACCTTGAAGAATTAGTCAAGAGCAGTGGTATAGACTTACACTTAGTGCAACTCAATTTTAGGTCACTCCAAGGCGTAACAGCTTATGAGTACCTATTAATTTCTGAGCTACTCCCCCGCACCAATACTGGAATAGTCAAAAGTGGATGGTTGCAGCGTTATGCTCATATTGCTGAAGGTGGTTGGTGGTGTTCGGGGCTAGACCCTTTGAATAATTGGCAAATGATGGAATGGGGATGCTTTAAGCCAAACCAACCCCGACAGAATCACAATGGTAAGTCTATCAAATACGAGCATCCCCCCAGCACGCCAACGCGAGTGTTTTATTTGCGGGTAACTTTGCAAGTGTGGCAGCAAGTCGCTGGACGTTACAATCTGGTCATGCCTGACAATATCACCATTACTCCTGATGGTGAAGCTGAAGGCTTTTGGCAATGGGTGATGCAACAGAACATTCCCCTCGTTATCTGCGAGGGTGTGAAGAAAGCAGCCACATTGTTAACGCAAGGATATGCAGCTATTGCCATTCCCGGAATTACCAGTGGTTATCGGGTTGTTAAAGACGAATTTGGTAAAATTACCCGTCGTCAGCTAATTCCCGACTTAGCAGCGTTTGCAATTACAAAGCGTAGCTTTTACATTTGCTTTGATTTTGAAACTCAACCTAAGACAATTGCTGCTGTAAATAATGCTATTTCCCAGCTTGGTTGTTTATTCCAGCGAAAAAATTGCACTGTTAAAGTCATCGAACTTCCAGGAATGGAAAAAGGAGTTGATGAGTTTATCCTTGCTAAAGGTGCAAGCAGTTTCGAGAAAGTTTATCGTCAAAGTGTTGATTTAGAAATTTATCTTGCTCAAACCAAACCCCACACCGAGTTAAGCATTCCTGCTGCACTCACCTTCAATCGCCCTTATATAGGTGAAATCCCTTTCCCCACCTCTGGATTAGTAGGAGTAAAATCAGCAAAAGGAACGGGTAAAACTACAGCCTTGCAAGCCGTTATTCAGCAAGCAAAAAGTAGAAATCAACCTGTTTTGTTAATTACTCATAGAATCTTACTAGGACGATTTTTGTGTGAAAAAATTGGTATTCAATGGGGGACATATAAAGAAGATGCAAAGAAAAGGATTGATAAAAAAATTACCCCGGCTCCTCCGATTCTCCGCTCTCTCTTTCCTCAGCACTCCCTCGGCTTGTGTGTTGATTCTATTTGGAAACTTAACCCGGAAAATTGGCACGGGGCAATAGTAATTTTAGATGAAGTAGAGCAATCTTTATGGCATCTATTAAACAGTAATACTTGTAAATACAAGCGTGTAAAAATATTAAAATTATTCCAGCAATTAATTTATACAGTTTTAACAACTGGTGGGTTAGTAATTGCCCAAGATGCTGATTTATCAGATGTATCACTTGAATATTTACAGGGATTGGCAGGAATTAAATTAACACCTTGGGTAGTTCTCAACCAATGGAAACCTCAGCATGGTTGGGACGTAACTTTTTATGATTCGCCAAACCCAACACCGCTAATTCACCAACTGGAATTGGATTTACTTGCTGGACGTAAATGTTATGTTACTACCGATAGTCGCGCTGGGCGTTACAGTTGTGAAACAATTGAACGTTATCTAAAAGAGCGGTTACAAAAATTCCAACGGCAATTTCCCAAAACCTTAGTAGTTAGTAGCCACACTACAAACACACCTGGACATGAAGCGGTTGATTTTATCGCCGCTATAAATCAAAAAATTTCTGAATATGACGGCGTTTTTGTTACCCCTAGCCTTGGTACGGGAATTAGTATTGATGTCCAATATTTCGACCGAGTTTATGGCATTTTTCAAGGGGTAATTCCTGACTCGGAAGCAAGACAAGCATTAGCGAGAGTGCGGGATAATGTTCCGCGTGTTGTCTGGTGCGCTAAACGAGGTATTGGCTTAATTGGTAGTGGTAGTACAAATTATCGCTTGCTATCTGATTGGTATCAAGAAAATCAAAAAGAAAACTTAGCTTTGCTTAGTCCACTACATAAAATAGATGTGGATTTACCTTTAGTTCATGACCCGATTCATTTGCGAACTTGGGCTAAGTTATCTGCACGGGTAAATGCTTCTATCCGCCTCTACCGTCAATCGATGCAAGATGGTTTGATTGCTGATGGGCATCAAATTCAGTTGCGGAGTAATGCTGTTCACAATAATATTATTCGAGATTTACGTCTGGCCTTTTTGGCAACTGACGCTGATGATTTAGCTACCCGCAGAAGATTAATTTTAGAAATTGTCAAAGTTCAAAAAGATTGGGCGCAAAGCCGTCAAAAAGCTAAAGAAATTAAACGCAAAATTAAAGATATTAAGCAGCAAAATCAACTATGGTTAGCAACTGCTGTAGCTAATGCTCAAGATATCAATTATGTA
This sequence comes from Nostoc sp., assembly GCF_036919555.1. Classification (GTDB taxonomy): domain Bacteria; phylum Cyanobacteriota; class Cyanobacteriia; order Cyanobacteriales; family Nostocaceae; genus Nostoc. The sequence continues at coordinate 14,833 of NZ_JBALCS010000038.1, read as the reverse complement.
GAATATGAGCAGCTATTAATGAAGCATTCCCTGACTGATGGAGAACGCAACCAAATCAATAAATATGTTCTCAGACAAAGGTATGGTGTCGAAGTTACTCCTTGGCTGAAATTGCAAGATGACCACGGATATCATCGTCAACTGTTAATTCATTATTATCTAACTCACGAAAGCGAGTATTTTCACGTCAGAGACCAGCAAGAATGGCATCAGCAATTGTCTTGGGGTGAAGGGAAAGTTTTTCTACCAGATTTAAAAACTTATACGCTCAAAGTTGAGGCGATGAGAGCTTTAGGAATGCTTCAGTTTCTGGAAGCAGAACGAGAATTTACTGAGAGTAATCCAGATTTGATATTGCTTAAAAATGTTGTTTTTCAGCATAGTAAGCATATTAAAAGAGCGCTTGGTATTAACTTAGTCGGGGAGAAAGAGCAGGTTTCGGCAATAAAAATACTCAGCCGACTGTTAAATTTGTTGGGCTTGAAACTAAAGCGGGTAAATGAGGTTTATCAAATTGACCTAGAAACGCTTTATGATGGCAGGGAGAGAATATTTGCAGTTTGGCATCAACGGGATGAGTTGATGTTGACTCATGTTAAGAGTGTTGGCTATGAGTTGCCTGATTATTCTTCAGACTGGAAGCTTGAAATTATCCAAACCAAGCCTTATGCCGCAGTAATCAAGAAAGAGGTAAAGGAGACGAATACAGTCGGGGCCTATACCCACGACTAATTTGAGGCATCCAATGTTTCAGATTTGGTTGTTGTTCTGATAAGTACGATCGCTTTAAAAAATCGAGTGTAGAAAGTCTAAACCTCACCCCAGCCCTCTCCTTACTAAGGAGAGGGAGCAGGAATCTTGTTTCTCCTATGGTGTATTTGCAAAATTGAGATGCTCCCAAATCAAGATTGTGAGCAACTATCACAACCTTAACTAATGCAAGCGATCGCTATATTTTACTTATGAGCAGCAAGACTATTCTTTGGGCAAGATTGATATTTAGTTTATTTTGCTATGTGCTAATTGGCTTCTTATTTGCCTTAACTCCACTTTGGGCTGATGCTTTTGGGATGAATGCAGCAACTGGGAACACCAAAAGCTACGCGAAATTCCAATCCCCAAAAAGGACGGAAAAACAACCTGAATGAAATTTGCTGATTTTCTCTCTTACCACTCAAAACTATACATTTTACCCCATTGCCATCATAAAGTAATTTTATTACTGGGGGAATAATTAAATTAAAATAAAACTTGTTCAGTATTTTTACCTGTCATTGCGGAAACCAGAAAGCTTAAACTGTAGCAGAAGTATTAGCCAAAACTATTGAAGCTAAGAGACAATGAGCGAAATTAGCCCCAGACGAATTGTAATTGGGGATGTGCATGGTCACTATGAAGGTTTGATGACATTGTTGGAGGCGATCGCCCCCACCTCAGAGGATCAAGTCTATTTTCTGGGAGATTTAATTGATCGCGGACCTCATAGCGCACAAGTAGTTAATTTTGTCAAGCAAAATAACTACCCATGTTTGCTGGGAAATCATGAGCAGATGTTATTAAACATTCTGACGAATGAAAGAACCTCTTCCCCGACGATGCAAGCATGGCTCTATAGTGGAGGGCAAGCTACCGTAGCCAGTTACCACCAGTCCACAATTCCCGACGACCATCTGGATTGGTTCAAGAGTTTGCCTACATATCTCGACTTGGGGGATATTTGGTTAGCTCATGCTGGTGTTGACCCTTCCAAGTCGGTGACAGAACAAACTGCCGATCAACTGTGTTGGATACGAGAGGAATTTCATAGTATTGAAAAACCGTACTTCCCAGATAAGCAAATTATCATCGGTCACACCATTACTTTTACTCTGCCGGGTGTTTCTCCTGGTAAACTCGCACAAGGACAGGGATGGCTAGACATAGATACTGGCGCTTATCATCCCAAAAGTGGCTGGTTGACTGGATTGGATGTGACTAATAACTTAGTTTATCAAGTTAACATTTTTAAAAATTATCTCCGTGCCCTGCCCTTAGAAGATGTAGTGATCAGAGTTGATCCAGCCAAAATCAAAGTTGATCGCCGCAATCAGAATTGAGCAATATTTGAGATGAGGGAGACGAGGGGGACAAGAGTAATAACCAATGCCCAATGCCCAATGCCCTCAAGACTTCGCTAATGCTCGAATATTAGCTTTATAACTAGCATTATCCATACCATAATTTCCATTACTAGGTTGAGAGTTAATAGCAAGTCTGAGGGCTTCAATGCGATCGCTAGTTCCGGGGTGCGTACTCAAAAATGTCGGAGCCGAACCACCCTTTTTCAGCAGCTTTTGCATAAAGGAAACCATTGCAGACTGAGCATAACCAGTGCGTGTCAAAGTTCTTAATCCTCTTTGATCAGCCTCAAATTCATTTTTACGACTGCGTGGCAAGTCTCGCGCTAACTGTACACCAATTTGCACCGCCGTACTCCGGTCTAAGCCAGCAGCTGTTAATAGACCACTTTCGAGCGCTTTTTGCTGCATCTGTTTGACTACGTGTTTCCCGCCAATGTGACCAATTTCATGGGCGAGTACACCTGCTAGTTGCGCTTCATTGTCTGCGGTTTTCAGCAAACCTGTGTGGACATATACATAGCCACCCAAGGTAGCAAAAGCATTAATAGTGTCATCCTGAACTACTTGGAAGGTATAGGGGAGATCGGGGCGATCGCTATTAACTGCTAAACGCCGACCAACTTGTTGCACATAGCGATTAACTTCGGGATTGCGGTTAAGCCGGACTTGACTACCGACTAATTCCTGATTAATCTGCTTACCAAGATCAACTTCTTGGTTAGGGGATATATTAGAAAGCTGAAATGCCTGAAATCCTTGGAGTAGAAGAGGCAAGAAGTCTAAAGTTCTTCCAGGCAAGGGTGTACTCAAACACAGACTCAGGGCGACTACCACTGAAATTAAAGGATAAAACCAGCGACGCGGCCACACACGGTAATTTGCAACAAAACTTTTCCAATTCAACATAATCTGCACTGAAGATAATTTTCGGAAAACATAAAATGATGAGACAAATGATGAGACGGTTTTAGATCATTCTAAGTTGCATTCTTAACTCAAGACCAAAGGGTTGTTATACAGCCAATGCTTACGCAAATCTAACGAATTGTGTAAGACTAGGGATTCCCTCTAGGGATAGGCTTAAACATTAGATTTTATTTTTTGGGTGCGTCAGTCCTAACAGGCAAAAGTTTGAGAGTCATCTGCCGCTACTCCCAACTTACAAACTCGTGATAAACTGTCGCATAACTGCAACGCCCAGCCGCTTTGAGTTATTACCAAATAGGGAAAATTGCTATTCCCATCGAAAAGTTTCTTGCTACAATCAATTACTTCGCTATTACCTCGGAAAACTTTTTATGGCTATTTTAGATTCAAAAGGTCGTTTGTTCGGCAAAATCAATCTCCTAGATTTAGGTGCTGCGCTGGTAATTCTGCTAGTTATATTTGGCATCTTTGTCTTTCCTGGCACTTCTGGTTCTGTTGCCCAAGTCGGAGCGAAAACAGTACCCATAGAAGTAGACTTAATAGTTCGTGGTTTGAATGTACGTGACCCTGAACAATTATTCAATAACGGATTCAAAAAAGGCGGCAAAACTAATGTGATTATCCGCAATCAACCCTATGGGGAGATTGAGATTAAATCTGTTCAACAGCTACCTAGAACAATCAATATTCCCCAACCTGATGGTACTGTTAAAGAATTGCCAGATCCGAAGACCAATAATTTTAGTACAGATTTGATTTTAACTTTAGATGGCAAAGCCCAGGTCACTGAGAATGGCCCAGTTCTCGGTAACAGTAAAGTGAAAATTGGAATGCCATTTGAGTTGGAAGGCTTTAACTACAACTTCAATGCAACTGTTATTGATATCAGATTAAAAGACAAATAGCATTTACATTTTCCTCTTCTAAAATAGGCTGATAAACCGACTTTTCTGGAATCTAAAAAACTCGGTTTATCAGATTACTCAATTGAGGTTATAACTACTTACCAGCTTTCGCTTCAAAGATTAAATACGTCCCTCCCAACCCTTCTACAATTGTGCGTGTATTGGCAATCATCATTTTCTGATAAGTGTCCCCCTCGCTTCCTGGTTCACCAAGTCCTTCAGCATACAACTTCCTGTCAGAAATTTTCACTTCAGCAACTCTTGCTACAGATTGAAGCAAATTAGGGTTAATTGCCGCCTCAGTAAAAATTGTTGACACTTTAGCCCGTTTAATATTTGTCACCAAATTTTTTACTCGTGCAGCTGTCAGGTTTTCGTCACTACTAATACCTTGCAATTCCCCTGCTAATGAAAGACCGTATGCTTTGGCGTAATAACTCAGTGCATCAGAGGTTGTAACTAACTTGCGTTCTTTGGCAGGAATACTGGCAATTCTTGACTTAATCCAGCGATCTAGTTGAGTGAGTTCATTTGTAATTTTTTTGGTATTGCTGCTATAAACCTCTGCATCACTAGATTCTAATTTTCTCAGATTACTATTAATTACCTCCACCATTCTGATAGCATTTTTGGTATTGTGCCAAAGATGAGGATCACTTACATTTTTACCGCCTTTCTGAAATTTTTGTGGCTTAGACACCGCAAGTTGGCCGACGGCTATTTTCGGTGCAGTGTTTTTAGTCGCTTTAATTAATTTGATCAGATTTGGCTCTAAATTGTAACCATTATAAAGAATAAGATTAGCTTGCTCAATGGCTTTACGATCTTCCGGTTTTGGTTTATAAAATTGGGGGTTGGCTGTAGGGGAAATTAAGCAGGTAAGGTTAACTGTATTCCCGGCAACCTGTCTGGTTAAGTCACACAGTACGCTTGTAGTCGCTACGACTTGGGGAAGATTCTCATTTACCTGGGTGGTAGTCTGAGTGAATGCGGTTCTTATAGCTTGATTTCCACACCCAACAAATCCAATCGTCAAGGCAACAAGAATAGCTCGGAACGAATTATTTGATGGTAATTTTTTTGACATCCTTAACTCCTACTGGATGTATTGAAAAAATAATCATTATCAGTAACGGATTAGTGAAATTCTAGGGAGAAACCTTCAACAAGGAAGAGGTTAAAGGTTAAGGGAAGAGGAATTAATAGACTCTCTCTTTCCCACTTTCCCTTTCCCCAGACCACATCCAGCTATTTCTGCTTGGTAAACCACTCACTAGTGAGGTTTTTGCAGGCAAAATGTTAGTTAACTTCACGCGACAGACTGGAAAACTGGTAGAGGTAGAAGCACAATAATAAAGGCGATGCTGGGGAGCCTCCGGTAAGGAGTGTAGTGTAGTTCTCTCATCGTCTGTTGAAGGGGCTATGCTATTGTGCTTAGACACCACAAAGGTTGCAAATCGACTAGGATTATCAGGTTAAGGAGTGGAATGTAGCAATGGTGGGGCTTATTGAGCATACAGGTTGATTTCGCAAACCTAGTCGTGAATCTATAGGCAATTGTAACTGTGGTTTTGCGAGGTGTGGGCATAGGGTTGTGACAAAATTGGCGAATTGGCGATTTTTTAGCCATCAGCCTTTGTTACACTAATTTTCATCAAGTAAAGCCTTTCAATAGCGGCTCAGAGCATTATCTAACTGCTCTATATTGGCATAATCCCGGCTGTACTTTGTGCCATAATTTTTATCCTTTAGTTTCTTCATCATTAAATAAGAGCCAAGTCAAGTATATAGAATAATTCCTCAAAGCTGATATTGGTGAAGATAAACAATGGTAATTTTAGTTATCCTCGTTAACACCCTCATTTCGCTAATACTACTCTATGTGGCTTGGCGGGTGTGGCAACTCAAGCAGCAGCTAGCATACATAACAGATAGGTTAACCGTCTATGAAAGTTTTACCCATACAGCACTGAAAAAAGCACCCGACAATATTTATCTCAGCCAGGAGAATATTTACAACTTACGGCAGAAAAATCAAGCGCTACAAATGCAAATCCAACAAGTGCGGCAAATTATCAGTCTACTTTTGCTAGGACGGCAAATCTGGCAGCGTTATTTTCGGAGGCTAGAGTTAACATCTGGGAAAAGAACTGTTGCAAAATGATTTATGTCAGGTTCATGAACATTTATAATTAGGGCTGATGCGAGGACACCGGGATATGGTGACACAATAGAGTTGTCTAAGCGCCAATTTGGGACTTAGAAGCCCGCCAGAAGGCTTACCGGCAGCATAAAAAGTTTGACAGAGACGGGGAGTTTTGAATTATAAGTAATTGATGGTTTTGATATTTAATGAATAAAAGTAACATTTATGGCTGATATTTTGTCACGATAGATTAACTGAATAAAATCGGTGGAGTCTTACAAGGTGAGAAAACCCACCTAAAATGGGTGTAAGGAGAGAAACAACAAGATGTCTAATAACCGTTCTGGAGTATTTATTGGCGGTTTTATGCTGGGAGCTACCATCGGTGCTTTGACTGGTTTGCTCGTAGCTCCGCGCACAGGGCGCGAAACGCGTAAAATTTTGAAAAAATCTGCCAATGCGATCCCAGAATTGGCAGAAGATTTATCAACGAGTGTGCAAATCCAGGCAGATCGTCTCTCTGCCAGCGCACTGCGAAACTGGGATGAGACTTTAGATAGATTACGGGAAGCGATCGCAGCAGGTGTAGATGCCAGTCAGCGAGAAAGCCAAGTCTTAAACCGACAAACATCAGTTGAAGACTCAGATTCTCTTCCCCAGGAATTAGAACGCTCATAAATGACACAACCGTGATTGAACCCCTGTTTTGGTTGGGACTTTCCTTACTCTTAGTCGCCACAAGCTTAACTGCGGTTTTAGTGGCGGCAATACCCGCTTTCCAGGAGTTAGCACGCGCTGCTCGCAGTGCAGAAAAGCTATTTGATACCCTCTCACGGGAGTTACCGCCCACTCTAGAAGCTATCCGCGTCACTGGTTTAGAAATCACTGACTTAACTGATGATGTCAGTGAAGGTGTAAAAAGTGCCAGTCAAGTCGTGAAACAAGTTGACAAAAGTCTTGATAGTGCAAGAATTCAGGCTCAAAATCTGCAAGTAGGTACACGCAGCATCTTTATTGGCGCGAAAGCTGCTTGGAGAAACTTCACACGCCAAAAACCCGCGAGGCGAATAAGCGATCGCACCCCAACCAATGAAAAACCACCACTCACGTTGCGAGAACGAGAAGTGCTGAGGCAAGAAAATCGCCGGATCAAAGCAGAAGTTTACCGCGCTAATGACGGTTACAACGATGCCAATAGCTGGGAAATCAATTTTGATGATGAAGATTGAATTAAGGCATGGGGCATTGGGCATTGGGCATTGGTTATTTCTCTTCATCTCCCTCACTCCCTAACTCAACCTGCTCCCTCATCTCCCACCCCTGCGAGAAGCTAAAGCGACATTTCCCCTAGTCTTTTTGTTCAATTTTGAATTTTAAATTTTGAATGCGTGAATTTTGAATTGATTTCTCCCCACTCCCCAAAAACCCTTTGCTTTGATCCCGTAGATTAGAGTAAAGTAAACAAGTGTAAAGAACTATCACTTTTCCAGTACTCTTTTAAAACAACTTGTTTACTTCTACCGTTGATATTTGTATAAAAACGTCCATGCAATCTTGTTTTTGGCGACGATTTCTGTTATCTATTGCAGTATTTTTTCTGGCTGGGTCAATTTGGGTCATGCATTCTCCCCCAGCACTGGCTTATGACAATCCTGACTTACTCCCAAACACCTTTACCCCAGTTGTAGACTTAGCTAAATCTCTTCCTGTGCTGCAAGAAGAAAAGCTTGTCAAAGATTTAGAGCAGTTTGAAGCCGATACGGGCTGGAAACTGCGAGTATTGACCCAGTATGACCGCACCCCAGGTCGGGCAGTTATAAAATATTGGGGTTTGGATGACAAAAGCATTCTACTAGTTGCCGATTCTCGTGGGGGTAACATTCTCAGTTTTAGCGTCGGCGATGCTGTTTATGAACTTTTACCCCGGACGTTCTGGATAGAACTGCAAACCCGCTTCGGTAATTTGTACTTTGTCCGCGAACAAGGCGAAGACCAAGCCATTCTCCAAGCCTTAGAATCGGTTAAAGGCTGTTTGCTCAAGGGTGGTTGCAATGTTGTCCCCGGACTGCCACGAGAGCAATGGATTCTCACCTTGATTTCCTCAGTTATTGGTGGGGTGATTTGTGGATTTGCAGCTCAACCACGCGAGAAAGGACAAGTTTTCGCTTGGCAATGGGCTTTAATTTTCTCACCTTTATGGGGAATCTTATTTATTGCCTTTGGTATTGGGCCAGTAGTGACACGCACAAGCGACTGGGTACCTCTAGTTCGCAATATCTCTGGGTTTCTCATCGGCGTCTTGGTTGCCTACCTATCTCCTATTTTCAGTCGGCCTTCTTCCAGTAATGAGTTATGAGTGCTGAGTTAGGAGTTATGAGTTTTTAATTAACTCCTCACTCATGTACAGACGCGATTAATCGCGTCTGTACTCCTAACTCCCTGAAGCTGATAAGCTGAAAGCTAATATTTGAGAAGCTCAACAAAAATGGAATGGCACGTAACTGATGCTCAAAGTTTAGCAATCATTGATAGTGAAATTGGTGATCATGTCTTTTCACCCGCAGAGTATGAGATTGTGCGTCGGGTAATCTACTCTACAGCTGACTTTGAGTATAAGTCTTTGATTCGTTTCTCTGAGCGTGCCTTGCAAGCTGGAGCCGCAGCACTAGCCGCACGTACCACGATTGTGGTAGATGTGCCGATGGTACAAGTAGGCATTGCCTACGAGATTCAAAACACCTTTGCCAATCCGGTGTATTGCAGTATGGAAGCTCTGACACGCCCTCAAAAAGAAAAAACTCGCGCAGCATGGGGAATAGAAACCTTAGCAAAGCGTTATCCAGAGGGCATTTTTGTCGTGGGTCAAGCCCAAACAGCACTAACAGCACTCGTGGATTTAATTGAAGCTGAGGAAATTAGACCTGCTTTGATAATTGCGACTCCAGTGGGATTTGTAAATGTTGATGAAGCGAAGGAGCGCTTACGAGATTCTTTAGTGCCTCATATTACAATTGACAGTCGCAAAGGTAATGCAGTTGTAGCAGCTGCGATCGTTGATGGATTGGTAGACTTGGCATGGCAAGCCTATGGACAAGATGGAAATCGGGGGAGTTAGAAAAGTCGGCTTGCTCGTACCTTTTATGCTAAATACTATTTAAAAGTATTGAATATTCTGATATTTTTGTTAAGTAGTGCCGAGAAAGGAGCCTTTTCTTGTGGTAATTCAAGGTTTTAGTTTAAGCGCATATCTGGCAATTCCCCTGGTCTTAAGTCTTTTGGTTGCGGGAGAAAGGATAAAAGTATCTTTAGTTGAAAACGCCCGTCAGATATCCCCTACCAGCCGCGAGCTAATCAGCACTAACGCAACTCCGAAAACATACTATGTTAGTGGTACTGGAAACGACAAAAATAGTGGAGTTTCTTCTTCATCTGCCTTTAGGACAATTCAAAAGGCGGCAGATATGACTAACCCTGGCGACACAGTATTGATTATGAACGGAGTATACACAAATTTACCCAAAGCTGGGAGTGTAGTAAATATTAAACATTCTGGAAATGCCAAAGCATGGATTAGGTATAAAGCATATCCTGGACATTTCCCAAAAATTCAGCACAATACATGGCACGGTATCCTGATTGCAAATGGAGCTTCATATATCGAGATAAATGGGCTGGAGGTCATCGGGAACAATGCCAATGTAACCCTTGATTATGCGATGAGTCAGAAGACTAACAAACAAAACCCACTGACGAGCGGAAACTGCATAAGCATTGATGGACGAACCAATGGTTATGTTCATCACATCCGTATTCTGAACAACAAAGTGCATGACTGTGGAGGAGCAGGTATTACAGTAATCGAGGCTGATTATGTGAAGGTGGATAATAACACTGTGTTCAATAATGCCTGGTACTCAGTTTATGGTAATAGTGGTATTTCGATGTTGAACAATTGGAATTTTGACAACAACCGGGGATACAAGATGTTTGTAACTAATAACAAGAGCTACAACAATCGTATGTACATTCCTTGGATTGCAGTCGGAAGGATCACAGACGGGAATGGCATTATTATCGATAGTTCCAGAAATGATCATAACTCCAAATTGGCTGCATATACAGGACGTACTTTAGTTAAAAACAATCTGACATTTAATAATGGTGGTTCAGGTATTCATGCCTTTTCAAGTGATCATGTTGATATTTTAAATAACACTGCGGTTTTAAATAATCAGAGTCCAGAAATTAAAGGCGCGCAAATATATGCTAATGCATCATCTGATGTCCAAATTTTAAATAACATTTTCTATGCTTTTCCTGGGAAGGATATTAATAGTAACATTAGAAATAAAAACGTTATTTATGATTATAATATCTACATGAATAGTTCTAAGATAAGTGTTAAGGGTTCTCACGATATTGTTGCAGACTCAGAGTTTTTAAGTAAGCATCCCGCTCTAGAAAAAATATCTGGCGATTGGAAATCGCAGCTAGATAAACAAAATCCGTCAAGGCAGACTTATGTAGAGTCTAAGTCGGCAGGTTTTGTTTGTGGGACAGTGACTTATCGTTTGCAAGGGAAACTCATCAAAGTGGGATGTTCTCGTTAGCAAAAAGGCAGGAAGTATAGGACAGAAAAGAGAAGCCTATACTGATTACATCCTGCTGCCTGCTTCACCAAATTTTAGATTTTAAATGACAAGCCCCTGACTTTATTGCTATGAGTCAATCTAAAATCCAAAATCCAAAATCCAAAATTGTGTGACTTCTTCAATCCTCTACTCTCGGACGCCGCCGACGCGACTTTTGTTGTTGGTCTTCACGCAAGCAACGACCGACTTCATTAAAGAAATCCCGCCGCAGATAAGGATAATCGCTGACCCAGAGGTTACGATTGGGAAAGTATATATCGCTGAATTGTTCAATACTGCTCAAATCTGGGCGATTTGACATCACTACCATTTCTGCAATTTGGCCGCGAGTAATAACTTTGTGGGCAGAACGTAATGGTGCTACAAACTCAATGCTAAATCCTGTGTCATCACCCACCTCTAAGTTAATCTGTTTTTCTCGGTTTTCTATAATTACCAATTCGCCTTTGTTGTTGACTGTTTCGGTTTTACCCATCAACTGGTCTGTAATCCACCAATCTAGCACTCGACCACGGAAAAAGCCGCCGTACTTATAACGGCGGCATTGCAAATTCCGCATACTTGCTTGAAACACTGGATACCACAGCCAAAAAAAAGCGCTAACTATCCCTAGCACAAATACTATTGAAGCGAACTCAAGTTTGAAAACGAATGTCGCAAGCAAAATAGCAACTACGCCAACTACAGAAATTAACAGCCGTTGCAAAAAATTTGAGAACTTGCCCCAGTAGTACTTGTACTGCAAACCAGTGGCAATTAGGGGGACAACTTGTTCAAATTTCTGGCGAGTCAGTGGTACTAACATGAGTGCTGAGTGATGAATGCTGAATAGTCTGTTTAAAGTTTAAAGTATCTTTTCTAATCCATATACTAACGACTTTAGCGCTAAGACTTTACGAATCGCTAATAGGACTCCTGGCATATAACAAGCGCGATCGCTGGTATCATGTCGTAAAGTATAAATCTGTCCCGGTGCGCCAAAAATAACTTCCTGATGGGCAATCAATCCCGGTAAACGCACGCTATGAATTCTAATCCCTTCATCTGCTATACTTCCCCTCGCTCCTGGTAATTTCTCCGTTTCTTCTACAAGAGCCGGGTTAAAAGTTTTACCCAACTCTCCTAATAACTGCGCCGTTTGAATGGCAGTACCACTGGGAGCATCAACTTTTTGGTTGTGATGGAGTTCGATAATTTCCACATGGTCAAAATATTTTGAGGCTATGACTGCGGCTTGTTGTAACAGCACCATGCCAATGGAGAAGTTAGGAATAATTAGACAACCAGTGCTAGCTTTGTCGGCAAAGTCTGTTAACTCTTGAATTTGTTCTGGACTTAACCCGGTGGTGCCGACTACAGGACGAATTCCGTAGGCGATCGCACTACGAATATTGTCATAAACTGAATCAGGATGCGTAAAGTCTACAATCACCCCTGGAGGAGACTTTCTATCGCCAGCCACATACCCCAACATCGGTTCTAATTGATTGGTAATTGGCACTTCCAGGGGTTCGCTTAAACCCGCCAACTCTCCAGCGTCTTTATCTTGATGTTCCAAACTGTGGTCAATTGCACCCACTAGGTTTAAGTCAGGCGCTTGCGCCACCGCCTTAATCACCTCACGTCCCATTTTACCAGCAGCACCGTTGACAATAACCGGGATAGGAGCTTGATTCGTCATAGGTCGAAAAATACTTTTTGAGGTAACAAGGGAATTGTAAAGACTTTGGTGATCTAGTAGCTAGCTTTTCACTTTGATTCCATCGGCTAAAGGTGGTGGGCATCGTCTCCCCTTGGGAGACGCTCCGCAAACGCACAACTGATATCAGGGAAGTATGTAATGCCATCTATTATCACTAGACATCTCCGAAAAATCCCAATACCCTTGTGCGATCGCCGATAAAAGTATCAGCCAGTCTCAACGCCAAAATCAGGGTTTGAGACAGTTACGGGAAGTTTGTTTACCAGCTGACTGATTATGGTTGATTTTTGGGGCTTATTGATAAGTTAATTTTATCATTGATTCAAGACTATCAGCTTTTTTACAGCTACCAAAAAAACTGTACTATACACTACTATTTTTTGGGGATCGCAAAACTTTTCGGTCTACTGAAAGTATTTCATTTTTCGAGTAAGCTTTTCCTACCTAAAAAATCTTTGGGCAACCCCCCGCACCCCTAAGACATCCATTTTACATTACCTACTCTAAGCGAGCGATCGCACCCATCTATAGTTTCATGGCATGAATTACTGTAATTCCCACAGAGCATAGCTTAAAGCTTTTCTTAGTACCATTTGGTTTCGGGTCGTTCAATACAGCACGACGTACCTTGCGAAGAATGGAAGCAATGCATATGCTACGTAAAGCACAGGTTGAAGCTATTAACAAGGGTGATGTGTGAGCACAGATCGAATTCGTATCTCAACTTTTTGGAGTTGCCCAATAACCAACTGAGATTGGGAAGGATCGCCTGTCCTCAAATCATTTTTGCGACACAACCCCTAGAATTGCCTGTTTTTGAACCATGCCCAACCCTGTAATCTGCCGACGAACCGAAAACGCTGATTTCTGAACAAGTCTACTCTGTGCCCGTGTGTGCCCGCAAAAATACGTCTACAGCACTCTGAACCCACTCTGCTAGCGCTTCGTCAGTTTGAAACAACGAGGGTAGCTGAAAACTGGCGCGGAGCATCGGCCAACCGAATACAATACTCATAAAGTGGTCCGCTGCAAGATCAGTATTGTTGATCGAGAGAACTTGACGCTGCACCAACGACTCTAAATACTGCTTGACGATTTCTCGTCCCCAGCCTGGTCCGTTCTGCCAAAATGCATTGGCGAGATCAGAAAACACGGGAGCTTCAGCGATCAACCGCCTTTGTAGTTGCTGACCATTGTCGCTCAAATTTGCACGCAAAACCTGCAACCCATACTGATACAAGACTTCGTGGGCAGGCGCATCCTGGCGGAGGATGGCAGAAGCAACGGGATCGACCAGCTTTTCGGAGCGACGCTTCATCAGCGCGGCGAAGAGTGCCGCCTTGCTGGGATAAAGCGAGTAGATCGTCTGCTTAGAAGCACCCGCTCGGTTTGCAATCTCATCTGTGCTGGCACGGGCAAAACCCTGTTCGAGGAACACCGCAGTCGCGGCTTCTAGAATCGCCTCATTCCGCAAATCGCGTTCATCTGCACGGGGTCGCCCAGGTCCACGCTTTTTGACCTTGGAGCCTTGTTTGCTCATTTCTGAATCGGACTCTGTAACCTTCCAATCCTAACTATAGCGATATCTACTGCTAAATTCAGGCACTAACAAAAGGGCTGCTTTATTCTTCTTCACATATCGGGCTTGCAAATAATCTTTGAAGTTGATACCATAATAGTACTGGTCAGTACCATTGATTTATACCTGTACACCCCTGTGACACCGTTGATGATTGAGTTCACATGATTCTACAAAAGCGGCATAATTTCAGCATCTCAATTTCGAGAACGTATACAGCATCATCGCAAAACGCCGTTTTAACGACGATCCACAGTCAACGGAGCTAAAATATGCCAGTTACTTTAATCAATCCCTTTGCCGTTCCCGCAGACAAAGAAGAAGAATTTTTGAGAGCCTGGAACGAGACCACGCGAGTCTTCTCCAGCACACCCGGTTTCATTGAAACCCACCTGCACAAAAACACGGGTGTCGGCGACGGAACCTTTCAATACATCAACATCGTGCTTTGGGAAAGTGTAGACGCCTGGAATGCGACCCACGGCGGCTACAAACCGGGTGAAGAAAGCATTCCCGGTGTCGAGCACCATCGTGGCATCTTTCAGGAAGTGATCGCTTCCAAGAGTATGCGCGAAGTGGACTGGCGAATGCCGCTGTAAGGGCAGCCGCTGATTCTGCTGCTGAATCCATGCACTAAGTTTCTGGAACGCCTCTACTGTGATTATAGGTTCGCCGCAAATGCGATGGTGCGAAGCACCCGCCGTAGACGATCGCAGTTGCTAAAACGGGAGACCGCCGAAGGCTCTACGCTTTGAAAATCCTCGAACAAAGGAGTAAACTCATGCCGACAATGCCTCTCAAT
>NZ_JBALCS010000037.1:0-24981 GCF_036919555.1 Nostoc sp. | reverse complement strand
CGATCGCAATCTCAACTCCAAGATACTCAAGCTGAATTGCAGCGATCGCAATCTCAACTCCAAGATACTCAAGCTGAATTGCAGCGATCGCAATCTCAACTCCAAGATACTCAAGCTGAATTGCAGCGATCGCAATCTCAACTCCAACAGACTCAAGCTGAATTGCAGCGATCACAATCTCAACAACAAGATACTCAAGCCGAATTGCAGCGATCGCAATCTCAACAACAAGATACTCAAGCTGAATTAGAGCAATCGCAATCTCAACAGCAAAATACTCAAGCTGAATTAGAGCGATCGCAATCTCAACAGCAAAATACTCAAGCTGAATTAGAGCGATCGCAATTTCAACAGCAAAATACTCAAGCTGAATTAGAGCGATCGCAATTTCAGTTACAATCAACTCAGGTAGAATTAGAACTT
Organism: Nostoc sp.; assembly: GCF_036919555.1. Taxonomy (GTDB): domain Bacteria; phylum Cyanobacteriota; class Cyanobacteriia; order Cyanobacteriales; family Nostocaceae; genus Nostoc. The sequence goes on along the minus strand of NZ_JBALCS010000037.1, from coordinate 24,558 downwards.
TCTCAACAGGAAATTATCGCAATGCAGAGCAGTAAATTCTGGAAATTACGAAAAATATGGTTCCGACTAAAAGGGCTATTCGGATTGAAAAATGATGAATCAATAAAAAATAGTTTGTAATTTAATATACCAAAAACTGATGTGTAGCTTTATAATATTTACTTATAATTTTAATGAGATAAAATAGATATAATTATCACATTAATTTACAACTATACCAAATTTAGATATAATTCGAGAGTTTAAATCAGTAGAAGAGAAAAATATTAATTATAATTCTAGATTCAAGAGATAAAAGATAAATTCGCGTAAGTGCAGTAGATAAAACTTAATTATAGAAGTTACGGTAGCTTTTATTTAAGTTATCACAAACGATAAAATTAAATAATAACTTAAAACCAAATTATAGTTTGTCACTCTCATTACAGACGTAGAAAAATGTCAACATCTCAAAATATAAATGCAGTTAAGTTATTTATCACATCGTTAGGCAATCAGTTTATGACTGAAATTGCCGAAATATTTGCCGAAGGCTTTAAAAAAAGCGGTCTTTCAGTAGAATTGCTTGTGGATAAAATACCCTCGACAAGGGTAGAAGATAATTTAATTCAAATTGTCGTTGCTCCTCATGAATTTTACCCGCTATATCTTGAGAAAGCATTATCTACATCGAAAGTCTTAAAAGTTACTAAAAACGTTTATGTTTTAAATGTTGAACAACCAGGTAGTACTTGGTTTGAAATTGCTTATAACCCAGCTAAAGATGCTAAAGGTGTATTTGATATAAATAAACAAGGAGTTCAAGAATTTAATAAACGTGGTGTTCCAGCTATTCATACTCCTTTAGGTTATGAAGATTTATTTTTTAAAGCAGAAAATAAGAGTGACTTATCAAAACCAATAGATATTTTATTTATCGGTTCTCATTCACCAAAAAGAGAAATGTTTTTATCTAAAAACGCTGATTTTTTTAGTCAATATAATTGTCATTTTATTATGACAAGAATCGATAAACCGAACTTGAAAAACACTCCTGGATTTTATTCAGGAAAGAAGCGAAATGAATTATTAGATTCTAGCAAGATTATACTAAATATTCACTTCGCTCATAGAACTTATTTTGAATGGCATCGGGTTTTAATGGCTATTGCTAATAATTGTCTAATAGTTTCTGAACGAAGTGATTATATTGAACCCTTAGTGAGTGGAAAGCATCTCGTGATGAGCGAAACTGAAGATATTATTGAACATTGTAAGTATTATCTAGAAAATGAAAATGCTAGATACAAAATCACTAAAGAAGCTTACGAATTTGTCATAAATAATTACACTGCACAGATAGTCTGTAATTCTTTAATCGATAAAATAAATAGTTTCTAATATTTTAAAATAATTGAAAATTGTTGAGGTGAAAAATGCAATTTGATAGTTTAGAAGTACGCAGAAATTCTTTAATTAGCCGTTTACAAGTAGCCAAATTATCGGAATTTTTAGGCAATAATCCTTGGGTGTGTGAAGCCAACTCTGCATATAAAGAATCTACAGCACCATCTGTAACTGTAGTGATCACACTATTTAACTATTCTGAATACATATATGAATGTTTAAATAGTATCTGTAAATCTAATGTTTCTGGTTTACCACAAGGATTTGACATTTTAGTGGTTGATGACTGTTCAACAGATAATTCTCAGAACTTAGTTAAGCAATATCTTGCTGAGTCTGACATTCCAATTTGTTTAATTAGTAAAGCTTTTAATACTGGTACAAGTGATGCTAGAAACATAGGACTAAAACTTGCTCGCGCACCCTATGTGTTTATGATGGATGCTGATAACTGGATTTACCCGAATTGTTTAACTACGTTATACAATGCGATCAAAGATTCTAATTATGCAGCTACTTATGGCATCATCAATAAATTTGAAAGTATTACTAAAGAAGCATTAGGCTTTCTTTCCTGTTATGAGTGGGATATGCGCGAGTTAGTCAGAGCACCATATATTGATGCTATGGCAATGTTTAATAAAGAAGTTGTTATTAAACTAGGTGGCTATTCTACTGAATTAATTGAATATGGCTGGTATGGATGGGAAGATTACGATTTGTGGTTAAAGTTAGGAATGTCTAATTATAACTGTAAGCTAGTTGCCAAAATTGTAGCATCTTATAGATATCATCCTAGTTCTCAAATTCATATTACTAGTAAATATACAGAAAGTATAGCAAAATATTTTCATAAAAAGTTTGCCTTTTTAATAAAAAAATACGATGATTTGGATAAAATCTTTGGATTTATAGTTTTTACACAATTGGAGGAAATCCACATAGATTTGGAAACTACTCATACCGAATTGGATAAAGTAGATGTTCAGATTAATCTGGCAAAATCAGAAATTTATCGTTTAAAAATGATAATTGCAGCAATGGAAAGTAGTAAGTTTTGGCAAATGAGGAAACTGTGGTTTAAATTTAAGAAAATGATTGGTTCAGGACAAAATGAGTAAATACAAATGATTATGCTCAAGCATCAAGGAAACAAACTAATCTAAAACTCACTAAATAATTCTTCCAAAATACTAGTTTAATCAAAATCTGTGAAAGTCCTGCCCACGTTCTACTTTGTTGAGATCAAAACAATACTTTTGTAAAAGTTGCATATCTTCTTATGTCAAACTTATAATTTCAACTAAAATGCAGGATCAAGAAAAAATTGGCATTGTTTTAGCGACATATAATCCTCATGTTGAATATTTTCAGAAACAGATCGAGTCTATTCAAAACCAAACTTGGCAAAACTGGATTTGTTATATTGTTGATGACTGCTCCCAACCTAAATATCAAGCTGAAATTCAAAAAATTGTTGAAAAGGATTCACGATTTATCTGTCATTTTCATAGCGATAATCTTAAACATTATTACAATTTTGAGCGTGGTTTGAAATACTGTGTTCAAGATCCTACAATTACAGCGATCGCCTTTTCAGATCAAGATGATATTTGGGAAGCACAAAAATTAGAAATATTGCTGGCAGAACTACGTTCTAAACAAGTGCTTTTGGTTCATTCTGATCTGAAGCTTATCAATAGTCACGACCAAACTATTCATCCTTCTGCCTGGGATTTTGAAGGACGTAATCCTGAAAAAGCTACAGTAGAATTGTTATTACTTCGCAATGTGGTAACAGGATGCTCTTTGTTATTTTGTACTTCTCTGATACCCTATATTCTTCCCTTTCCCCAAGATGAAATTGGTTGGCATCACGACTGGTGGGTAGCTTTGGTTGCAATTCAAAAAGGTAAAATAAGCCATATTCGTCAACCATTAATCCGTTATAGAATTCACAGTTCTAATACAGTTGGGGTAGTGCAAAATGCTGGCAATATATACACTGAACTCATGGTATGGACTAGTAATAAATATCGAATTACGGGTAAGAGCTATTTATTTCATTATAACTTGAGTAAAGCACTTTCTGATCGTTTTCAGATTGAAACTAATTCAAGCCAAGCTAATCCTTTTGATACTCTACGATTAGATTTTGGTTTAGGTATTCTCAAGCTCTGCTACCAAAGTTGGCGAAACAGTTATGGCTCTGAAGGTATAGCCCTACGAATTTGGATTCTTAAGGTTTTATTCGACATTAAAAAAGTTCAAACACATATATTTAAAACTTTGTCAATACATCATGAAAATAATAATATCCAAACAAAATAAATGAACCAGCAGCAACCCATCGCAGTATCGATTATTTTACTATAGCAATCCGAATTGAAGCGTGAGAAAATACGTAGATAGAAAGTACGTATCTATAAGCATTTCAGCGACTTTCTTGCTCACGAATGATTTAGGATTGCTATATACTATAAGGACTGAATACTATGGCTTTTCATAATATTAATACTATTTATCTCAATGATGCATTCGACCCAAAAAGCAATAACTTTGGTTTTCTGAGGTTTGCTTTGGCAAGTTTAGTAGTTTTCTCACATTGCCATCCTCTAGGTGGTTTTGCTTCAGCAAAACTTTTTGGAAGCCCACAAGCACAAGAGGATTATGGGAGTTTTGCTGTCACAAGTTTTTTTATCTTAAGTGGCTTTTTAATTACCCGCAGCTATACTACAACTTCCTCTGTATGGCGTTTTCTGTGGCATAGAATTTTACGAATATTTCCGGGATACTGGGTTTGCTTACTGGTAACAGTATTAATTTTTGCACCGCTGATTTATCTTTTTGAAAATGGCCATTTAAATGGTTATTTTCAAACCCAGATACAGAATCCTTTAACATACTTGTCAGCAAATTTTTTGTTGGATATCAAACAATCTGGTATTGGTAATCTTTTTGTAAAAGATGTTCCATATCCGATATTTTTTAATGTTTCTTTATGGACATTAGTATACGAATTTAAATTTTATCTTTTTGTAGCTATATTAGGAGTAGTAGGGATTTTCAATTTTTACAAGAAAATTGTACTTTATCTATTTTTGTTTTTATGCTTAATGTTTGTTTTTGATCTTGCCGTTCCCGGTATAGCTAGTAAAATAATACCATATTTCTCAGATATATACCTTTTAAAGCTATTAATTTACTTCTTGGCTGGCTGTGTCTACTTTCTGTATAAAGAAAAAATAGTTTTTAATAATAGGTTTTTTGTACTATCAGCAATATTGATTGTAGTGTCAATTAACGATAAATCCTATAATTTAGTTGCACCTTTTACTCTTCCTTATATCTTATTTTGGTTAGCATTTAAACTTCCTTTTAGGAATTTCGATAAGTATGGAGATTTTTCTTATGGTTTGTACATTTACTCATCTCCTGTAGAACAAATGCTGGCATTCTTTGGTTTGCATAAAAGAGGTTTCATAGTATACTTTTTACTATCTATATTAGTGGCTATTATACTATCTGTTCTCAGTTATGAATTCATTGAAAAACCTGCCTTAAAGTTAAAAAAGTTAAGATTTAAAGATATTATAAAGATATTAAATAGCTTCAAAAAATTTATGATGAATAAATTAAAGTTCTTTATGTAAACTGTTTAACTTTCAAGTGAGTACATAATCTTTTATAACAACCTAGATTTAGCCAAAGTTTTAATTTTTCAGTGTACCAGTAACTAACATTATTTACCAAATATCAGGTAGGCAAGCCTGAGTTAAAATAAATGAATCAGCAGGAACCTATCTCTATATCAATTATTCTAGTTAACTATAATGGAGCAGAAGTTTTACCAGATTGCTTAAGCTCTATAAAAAAAGTTATTGATATACCTAACTACGAAGTTATTGTGGTAGACAATGCCTCTAACGATGGTAGTGTTGAATTAATTACAGAAAAATTTTCTGAAGTTCGGTTAATTAGAGAATCCAAAAATCGTGGTTTTGGAGCAGGAAATAATATAGGAGCGAAATTTGCCACTGGAGAGTTTTTACTATTATTAAATACGGATACGATATTTACCAATAATATTCTCCCTCATTTAATTGAGCTAATACAAGCAGATCCACAGATAGGAATTATTGGGCCAAAATTACTAAACCTAGATGGAAGCTTACAAATTTCTGTTTCGCCAGCATTAGGAATTAAAGGGGAATATCAAGCTCGACGGCTGCATCGAGATTATCGGAAAAGCTCTAATATAAGTTTGACTGAGCAGAAATTCCAAGAAATTCAAGAGGCCGATATTGTTGTAGGGGCAGCTTTTTTTATTCGCTCAAGTTTATTTTATCAATTAGGTGGATTTGATGAAAACTTTTTCATGTATTTTGAAGAATCAGACTTATGTCAAAGAGCACAGACTCAAGGATATAAAATTATCTACACGCCTCATGTATCTTTGATTCATTTGAAAGGATATTCGATTCAAAAGGCTGCAAATATAATGGCTATTGAATACAGACGCAGCCAGATTTATTACTATCAAAAACATCGCCCTTTGTGGGAACAAATTTTATTACGTATATATCTTTTTTATAAATTCTTTGGCGAATTTGTAACTACAGCTAATCCTAACAGTCTAAAAATTATTATTTTGTTATTTACATAGAAAAAATCGACTGTTCAAGTCTCTGTATCTAATTAATAATACAATGATTTTATTATGCCTATTCTAGCAAATTTATCTTTTGCTCCAACTCAACCAACTGGTTGGTTAAGTTATAGTCTAAATTTATTAAAAGAGCTAAAAAATTTAGATGTTGACGTATTAAGTCCAATTGAAATTTCTGGTATTAAATGTCATCAGTCGCCACCAGATATGACGACGGATTTTGGGATGAAAGGGCATTTAAAGCGTCTGCTATGGACGCAATTGAAACTGCCAAATCTATATCGACAGATGAAGTCTACATTACTATTTTGTCCTATCCCAGAGGCTCCTCTATTTTCTTCCTGTTCTTATGTCGTTACTGTTCATGATTTAATTCCTTTAAGATTTCCACAATGGTTTTCTATAACGCAGCGACTTTATTGCAGCTATTATATTCGTGCTGTAATAAGACAATCAAAGCACGTTATTTGTGATTCAATGGCAACTGCTGAAGATTTAAGGAAATTTTTGGGAGTTACCGAAGACAAAATAACTGCGATTCCACTAGCATACGACAGCGAAAAGTTTCGTTTTTTGGATTTACCAACGCAAAATTATTTCCTCTCTTTAGGACGGCATAATCCTCACAAAAATCTTGAACGCTTAATTACGGCCTTTGCCGCACTACCTAACCGCCAAGACTATGAACTTTGGTTAGCAGGACCAAGCGATCGCCGTTATACTCCAGTTTTAAAAGCCCAAGTAGAGAAACTAGGTATAACTCATCAGGTGAAGTTCCTCGACTATATTCCTGAGAGCGAATTGCCAAAAATCATCAATCAAGCGATCGCTCTGGTTTTCCCCAGTCTATGGGAAGGTTTTGGTTTACCTGTTCTGGAAGCAATGGCTTGTGGTACTCCCGTCATTACCTCCAATCTCTCTTCCTTACCAGAAGTGGCTGGTGATGCGGCGATTCTGATCAATCCCTACAACACCGGAGAAATTACAGAGGCGATGCAGGTTATTGCAACTGATTCGGTATTGCGATCGCGCCTTTCTAGCCAAGGTATCACTCACTCTCAACAATTCAGTTGGGAAAAAACAGGAAAAGCAACCATCGAAGTTTTATCCCGCTACTTATAAAAGATAAATTAACGCCAGATTAGATGCCAGGATTTGGGATTTTGTCAAGATTTCAGATTATCTTGACTAATGACTTATAACTAATCCTCAATCCTTATGAAAGCACTAATTCTCTCTGGCGGTAAAGGTACACGCCTACGTCCCCTCACCTACAGTGGGGCAAAACAACTTGTACCAGTTGCTAATAAACCTGTTTTATGGTATGGCATTGAAGAAATGGTCGCTACCGGTATTACTGATATTGGCATCATTATCAGCCCGGAAACTGGAGCAGAAGTCCAAGCGAAAACCGGAAATGGGGAATACTTTCGAGCTAACATCACCTACATCATACAAAACCAGCCACTTGGACTTGCTCACGCCGTCCAAATCGCCCGTCCGTTTTTAGGTGATTCTCCCTTTGTCATGTACTTGGGCGATAATCTGATTCAACTAGGTGAGTTACGTTACTTTCTGCAACAATTTAGCGAACAACAGCCAGATGCTTTGATTCTCTTACGTTCGGTTGCCAATCCTAGCGCCTTTGGTGTGGCTGAGGTAGATTATACAGGACGGGTATTACAGTTAATTGAAAAACCCAAAGTTCCGCCTTCAAATCTGGCATTGGTAGGGGTTTATTTCTTTTCTCACCTCATCTATGATGCGATCGCAAATATCCAACCTTCCACCAGAGGCGAACTAGAAATCACTGATGCTATTCAATACCTGATTAATCAGAAAAAGCAAGTTTTAGCCTACAATCTCCAAGGCTGGTGGCTAGACACTGGTAAAAAAGATGACTTATTAGAAGCTAACCGATTAATTCTCGACACTTATTTGACAAAATCAATTCTCGGCGAAGTCGATGCCCAAAGTCAGATTATTGGACGAGTCCAAATCGGTGCAAAATCTAAAGTAATTAATTGCACAATTCGCGGGCCAGTAATCATTGGTAGCAATTGTTATTTAGAAAACTGCTTTATTGGCCCTTATAGTAGTATTGCTAACAATGCGACGGTCATTGATACTGATTTAGAACACAGTGTGATTTTAGAAGCTGCTAAAATTGTCGGAATTCATCAGCGTATTATTGATAGTGTGATTGGGCAAAGGGCACAATTGACTCTTGCGCCCCGTCGCCCCAAAGCCTTGCGATTTCTAATTGGCGATGACTGTCAAATTGAACTAACGTGATTTACTTCTTAAAAACAGGGAAAGCCACGGTCGAAGTGTTACCTGCTAGCTGTAAAATACAAGCATTAAATTACTCTCACAATTAACACTGTGGCAGATTACTCGAAATAATATTAATGAACACTGTACATACCAAAATTCCCGAAGTTATACAACTCGATCCCCAAGTATTTGCAGACGATCGCGGGTTCTTTTTTGAAGCCTACAACCATGGAAAATTTGCCCAAGAGACTGGTATTGTTGCTAACTTTGTCCAAGATAACCACTCCTACTCCAAACAAAACGTCCTGCGTGGATTGCACTACCAAATCCAACAACCCCAAGGTAAACTTGTCCGGGCTGTTGTTGGCACTATCTTTGACGTAGTCGTAGATATTAGAAAAAGTTCGACTACGTTTGGTAAATGGGTGCGTTATGAACTCAGTGCTGAGAACAAACGCCTACTGTGGATACCACCAGGCTTTGCTCACGGCTTTCTCGTGCTGTCAGAAATAGCTGAAGTTCTCTACAAAACTACAGATTACTACGCGCCCCAAAGTGATCGCACAATCTTATGGAACGATCCAGATTTAGCTATAGATTGGCCTCTGAATACGCCACCGATATTATCAGCTAAAGACCAAGCCGGGAAACCTTTGAGAACTGCTGAAGTATTTGATTAAGCTTGATGATTGCGTTAGGTTCGAGAACTAATTAGGATGAGTAAATCAATTTTGCTGATTGGTAGCAACGGTCAAGTGGGTAAGGAACTGCAACAAATTCTCCCTTCTTACGGCAATATTATCTCAGTGGCACGCCCAACAATAGACCTTGCCCAGACTGATACTTTGTGCAGTGTTATCAGATCCAACCAACCGCAAATCATCATTAACGCCGCAGCTTACACTGCTGTAGACAAAGCCGAAAGCGAACCCGAACTTGCTACCGCTATTAATGCTACTGCACCCCTAATTATTGCCCAAGAAAGCCAAAAATTAGGAGCTTTTCTAATTCATATTTCGACCGATTACGTTTTTGATGGCAATGGGTGTAACCCTTACCAGGAAACCTATGCGACTAATCCCTTGAGTGTTTATGGTAAAACTAAACTTGCTGGAGAAGAAGCTATTCGGGAAACTTGCACCCATCACCTCATCCTCCGTACTGCTTGGGTTTATGGAACCTTTGGCAAAAGTAACTTTGTCAAAACCATGCTGCGACTAGGTGCAGAACGCCAAGAACTTTGTGTTGTCGCCGATCAAATTGGTAGCCCAACTTGGGCGCAAGATATAGCCACAGTCATAGCCCAGATGATTCCCCAGTTAACTCCAGAAATTAGCGGCACTTATCACTACACTAATAGTGGCGTTGCTAGCTGGTATGACTTTGCCGTTGCCATTTTTGAAGAAGCCCAACAGCTGGGCTTCCCCTTGAAAGTTGAACGTATTGTCCCCATTACAACTGCCGAATATCCCACGCCAGCCCGTCGCCCAGCCTATTCCGTCCTTGCTTGTGGAAAAATTTCTGCAATTTTAGGGACTTATCCTCCCCATTGGCGACAAAGACTTCGACAAATGCTCACAGATTTCAAGATTGGGCATAAGGCATAGGGCATAGGGCATTGTTGATTAAGTTTCTTCCCCACTCCCCATTACCCCTTATCCCCAAAGGGGACCCCACCTTCCCCATTCCCCATTCCCCATTCCCCATTCCCTATTTCCTTTGACTTTTTAAAACTCCCGTCTCATGTTGTATCGGCAAGACATCTAAAATATCAGTTTGGGAACAATATTTTAAATCTTCTTGACAGTCAAGACGCAACAATCTTTGACCGTGACTAGCTTGGTGGAGTAATCCCAATAAGTTATCTTGCCATTGAGAGTAAAGAGCGATCGCATTAATTACTTCATCATTACCAGCTAATTCCTCTGGTGACAACGTGGTTTGCTGTAAAAGACTATGAGCGATCGCACCCGCACAAACTGTATCCTCTAAGGAGAAACTGCCTTCCCAACCTGAACCAACAATCCACACTGTCTCTGGTTGTAACTCTAGGAGAAATTGCACCACCGCCGCCCGGTTAATTAAGGCTGCTGCTAATACATTTGGGGAATCTTGTATCCGTTGTAAAGCACGAGTGCCATTTGTGGTACTGATAAACAAACGCCTCCCCTGTACCAATTCTGGTGTGCAGTCGAGGGGAGAGTTACCCAACTCAAAGCCAGCTACTTTCGCGCCGCCGCGTTCTCCAGCCCGCAGACGTTTTTCAGGAGGCCATTTTTCGCTAACTTCAATTAACTGATCTAAATCGCTGAATACTTGTACAGCTTCGCCTCCAGCTGCCAAAACTGTCGCAATTGTGCTAGTGGCTCGCAACACATCGACTGCGATCGCACATTCTGGCGCTTCATCCGTTGGAGTCAATTCAGGAGTGTGGTATACAAATAGCTTCACGCGCTGGATACACCTGCTTTAATACTACTACCGCAAATAACATTCTACCTAGTTGGTGTCAACTATAGTCACAATTGCTCTTGGAGCATTTTGATGCTACAAAATGCCCTATGTAACCCATCTAATAGATAGATAAATACTTAAAAAGTGCATTTTTATGCTTTAGACTTTCAGATTTGCGGCATTATCCTGTAATCTAAAACAAGAACAGACTTTCTAAAGCTGTATTTGGCATTCCAAGTTAGCACCACTACGCATACTAACTAAGCTTGCCAAATAAAAACTCAAATTTTCTACCTCCACTCCGCTTATCCAAAATCTCAAATCGAAATCGCTATGGCACCTTTACCCGATTACCGCCCTAAACAACTATCTTTAGGCCCGTTGGAAGCGGAAATTTTAAATATCATCTGGGAACTTGGTTCAGTCACAGTAAAGGATGTACACGATCGCATTCTGGCTGATCCCAACCGCGAATTAGCGTATACTTCTGTAACCACCGTCTTACGTCGCCTCACTGATAAAGGTTGGCTAGCCTGCGACAAGAAAGAGCGAGCATTCTATTGGCGGCCAATGCTGAGTAAGCAGCAAGCAGATGTCATCAAAGCTCACGAACAGTTACAGCGATTTCTGGCGGTGGGGAACCCCGATGTTGTTGCTGCCTTTGCTGATAGTCTGGATGAAGCAGCTAGTGAGCAAATAGCAGCGATCGCCAAACGCATTCAATCAGCACGCCAAGCCAGGGAGGAAAAATGATGCATCTAATAATGATTTTGAATGCTTTGGCAGTTGCCTGGTGGTTAAGATCCTCTTGGAATCAACACCAAGCTAGTTGGAGTCTGAGATGGGGGCGATCGCTATTTTTGTTCCTCTTCCCCCCCTTGCTAATTTTCATGACTGCGATCGCTGTGCTATTCATGGGGTCTCAAGGAGCAATGGGCGGGATGTACACAGGCTCAGTCAGCTATGTGGTGGCATTAATTTATATGGCATTTTTTGCCATATTATGTATTAAACTTGCCTTTCAGGGTTGGCAGTCTGTAGAATCTGCCCGTAAATGTCCTCTGGTGAATTTGGGGGATAAACGAGCCAGGTTACTGCAAACGGGCGCGTTGTTTGCGGGTCAAATTGGTTTTTGGCAACCAGAATTAGTGGTTAGCCAAGGGTTAGTGCAAACTCTCTCACCAGAGCATTTAGAAAGCGTCTTAGCCCATGAGCAAGGGCATCACTATTATAGGGATACATTCTGGTTTTTTTGGCTGGGTTGGGTGCGTTCCTGCACTGCATGGTTGCCGAATACAGAGTCTTTGTGGGAAGAACTGTTAGCTTTGCGCGAACTCCGTGCCGACGGTTATGCAGCCTTGCAGGTAGACCCTCTGGTGTTAGCGGAATCACTTTTATTAGTAGTTAGTAGCAGCTCTGTTTTATCGGACATTTGCTGTGCTGCCTTGGGTTCCTCTGGTACAGGCGATCGTTTAGAACAGAGAATTGAAGCTTTATTAGCGCCACCAGAACCAACCCCAGAAGCTCAATTGCATTCCTGGCATGGATTTATGTTAGCTTTCCTACCTTTAGTGACTGTAATATTTCATAGTTAATTTAAATTTAAAAAACTACTAAAGCACGAAGTTACGACGATAGCGACTTCGCTCATGTCTGTAATGATGTCTGCACACCAGTTGCATAGTTAGTAAACCTTGTGCCAATTTTTGCTCAAGACAGTTCACTTCCGTCCTGCCAAGACTTGTTCGGCACTCAAATCCAGTTGTGGAAAAGTGGAAGAGATGATGCGTTCAAGTCTTTGGAATGCAACAGCATCATAGAACCCTTCTATGAGAGTGCATACTGTTACTACCTCTTGAATAGGGTCAACAATCCAGTATTCAGGAATTTCGAGAACAGCATACTCAGAAAGCTTGCTGCGGTAGTTTGTGTTTGTGTAGATTCGCTGACGACTTCTACTACTAGTATCGGAGGAGTTTCGTTGAGTTCGATTACAGCTTCTGGATTAGAAAGTGCCTCCCATTGCTGTGTTGGTAATACTACCACATCTGGAATTCGTGAAGGCGCACGGCTGCTTGTTGCTTTCACTACCTCGTCCAGGCGTTCATATTCATCTAGACAGAGGAGAAATCGCTGACCACGGTTGCTGGGTTCTATTTCTGTTAACCAAGTTTGCAGCGCGGGAAATGGATCTTCAGCTAGTTTATCCGCATCTGGATTAGGTAAGTATACTTTGCGGGGTAATCGCCGTGCAGCTTCGATAATTTGTTGAGCTAAATTTTCAGCCAATCCTTTAAATTTTTAGCGCCTCAATAACGCTAATTAGTGACGGGGTTGGAATAACTTGGGTAAGTTGGAAGCCAGCATGAAGCAGTAGCACTTGATATTCCTCCTCTGTGCGTTCGTGTCCATCAGTCATAACTAGCATATTCAGGTCAAGCAACTTACCGAAAGAAGGTGCATTCCCAGGAGGAATTATTGTCTCAAACAGCAGGAGTTTACCATGCTGTGACATTGCGTGATGACAGTTTTTGAGAATGGCGATCGCTTTTTCCTCATCCCAGTTATGAATGATGTGCTTGAGAAGGTAAGCATCACCGCCTACTGTTACTGACTCAAAGAAGTTCCCTGACACTACCGTGCAGCGGTGAGACAGCGCTGCGGGAGGGTTTCCCTCCGCAGGCGACTGCGTTAGCGCAGCGTTAGCGAGCTTGCGAACGTCACCCGAAGAGTCTGCAAAACCTTGTGCTTGCAGGTAAGATTTTGCTTCTTCTATCACCGTTGGTACATCAAAGAGAATGCCTTTTACAGTCGGATAAGCTTTCAGGATGCTTGTCACCAAATTGCCGTGACCTCCTCCCACATCAACAATAGTGTTGAATGCTGAAAAGTCATAACTGCAAATAATTGCTTCCAAAATGGAAGCTGTTAGACTTGTCATTCCACAATTAAACAACTTGCTAGCTTCGGAGTTTTTAAGGTAATGATCATAAAGACTCATTCCAGCGATGTGGTCAAAAGCAATCTCGCCAGTTTTGATGCTATGTAGCAGGTTATCCCAGCTTAAGTAGTGCTCTTGTCCCAGTTGGGAAATGGCAAAAAAACGCATTGAACCAGGAACATCCGTTTGTAACGTCGCAGCCAAGGGTGTTAAGCCAAATCGATGATTATCATCTTCAGCAAATATACCCACACTGGCAAGCGCACGCAGTAATCTGTACAAAGATGGCACGTGAGTATCAGTGCTTGTAGCTATTTCCTCTACTGTTTTTGGCTGTTCCTTGAGGTAGTCAGCAATACCAAGTTTAGCAGCAGCGTGGATTGCCCGTGACACCCAAAAGCCAGAAATCATCTGGAGCATAACATCGGATGCAGGGACTTCAGTACTTATGCTTGGTTCGAGTGAATTTATATTCTGTAAATTCTTTGGTTTGTACATCTTCTTTTTGCCCAAATATTGTTCCGAAATGAACCCAATTGAATTGGAGTGGCAGCACCTCAAAAAAGATGAATTATCAGCACAGGTGTTTGACGATGAGTTAGACCTTGGCTATGCAGTAATTAATGGTATTCAAGCTAGGGGAGAGAGAGAAAATTACACCATAGAACGGATTAAATTTTACTCAACCCATCTTGCTTAACTTCTTGTTACATAACTATAAATTTTTCCGCCGATTTACTTATTTCTGTTAACCAAGTTTGCAGCACCGGAAATGGATCTTCTGCTAGTTTATCGGCATCTGGACTAAGCAAGTATACTTTGCAGGGTAATCGCCGTGCAGCTTCGATAATTTGTTGAGCTAAATTTTCAGCCAATCCTTTAAATTTTTAGCGCCTCAATAACGCTAATTGGTGACAGGGTTGGAATAATTTGGGTAAGTTGGAAGCCAGCATGAAGCAGTAGCACTTGATATTCCTCCTCTGTGCGTTCGCGTCCACCAGTCATAACTAGCATATTGAGGTCAAACAACTTACTAAAAGAAGATGCATTCCCAGGAGGAATTATTGTCTCAAACAGCAGGAGTGTACCATGCTGTGACATTGCCTGATGACAGTTTTTGAGAATAGCGATCGCTTTTTCCTCATCCCAGTCATGAATGATGTGCTTGAGAAGGTAAGCATCACCACCTGCTGTTACTGACTCAAAGAAGTTCCCCGACACTGCCGTACAGCGATCTGCAAAACCTTGTGTTTGCAGGTGAGATTTTGCTTCTTCTATCACCGTTGGTATATCAAAGACAATGCCTCTAACAGTCGGATAAGCTTTCAGGATGCTAGTCACCAAACTACCCTGACCTCCTCCCACATCAACAACAGTGTTGAATGCTGAGAAGTCATAACTGCAAATAATTGCTTCCAAAACAAAAGCTGTTAGACTTGTCATGGCGCAGTTAAACAACTTGCCAGCTTCGGAGTTTTTAAGGTAATGATCCCAAACACTCATTCCAGCGATGTGGTCAAACGCAATCTCACCAGTTTTGATGCTATGTAGCAGGTTATCCCAGCCTAAGTAGTGCGCTTGTCCCAGTTCAGAAATGGCAAAAAAACGCATTGAACCAGGAACATCCGTTTGTAACGTTGCAGCCAAGGGTGTTAAGCCAAATCGATGATGGTCATCTTCAGCAAATATACCTACACTAGCAAGCGCACGCAGTAATCTGTACAAAGATGGCACGTGAGTATCAGTGATTGCAGCTAGTTCCTCTACTGTCTTTGGCTGTTCCTTGAGGTAGTCAGCAATACCAAGTTTAGCAGCAGCGTGGATTGCCCGTGACACCCAAAAGCCAGAAATCATCTGGAGCATAACATCAGATGCAGGGACTTCAGTACTTATGCTTGGTTCGAGTGAATTCATATTTCTGCAAATTCTTTTTAAAGTTCTTGATTTGTGGGTGTACACAATCACAACTCAATCATATCCGACTACGGGGACGATAAGCCTCTGGTTTGACGCTGTGCGGATCGCAGACGAAAACACAATACATCTCAATGGATGAATAAACCACTGATATCAGATGTGTATATACGTACCTAAAAATTATAAGTTAAATTCAAAACATATTATATAGCACAGAAAGCCACCACTAGCGTCAAGGCGTTGCTATCCATCAGCGATCGCAAATTGTCATAAAATCCATTATCAAATTTATCTGGATGATCCAAAAAGCTTTTAAAATCATCCAGACAGAGGACGGGTAGCTTTCCTTGCTGTTTCCATTCCTTAACCGCATCTGAAAATGCTTGACGATTAAGCGGTTTAGTCTTCCAACAATTTTGCAGACTGCGTTGTTGCCATCCCTGAACATGATTGAGTAAACGTTTTGCTACAGCCTCATAGAAACCCGTTTCAGTTTGGCAATCTACACCCCGTAACGGTAGGTAAATAACCACATAACGATTGGTATTTTTTAATACTCGCTGCTCCCAAGTCCGAACGAAATGACGCAGTAACGAAGATTTACCAATGTGCTTGTCACCAACTATATTGATACTTGTAGGCTGATCGCCCTTCATCCGAGATGCGATCGCTTTTAATTCATCTTTACGACCAACAAACAGCCTGGGATCTTCAATCAATCCCCGCAGCCACAAAAGGATTGTCAGGCAGCGCTCCAGAAGCCATGTAAAGCCTTATCCTAGTTTCAGCATTTAAGTGCAATCACTTAAAAGAATAGCACTTAGTGCAAAACAGACCCTTGATGCGATCGCCAGTTTCCTTAAACTATAGCGGTTCTCAATTGCCATAGAATACAGACCTAACCCCCAGCCCCTTCCCTACAAGGGAAGGGGAGTAAGATTCAAAGCTCTCTCCTTTTAGGAGAGAGGTCAGAGCGTATTGCATCCAAACGAGCGATCGCTATAGATTAACTTTAGAGCAACCCCTTTAGCGGGACTTAAACAAAAAAGAGAAGAGAAATAGGGTATAATGCTTTACTAGCATAGCTTTCACGTCAAAGTAACACCCAATGAAAGAGACAACCCCTGCGGCCATGCCACCGTGTTTTGAAAAATGGTGTCAACGATTTGATGAAACGTTTACTCACAAAGCTCAAAAAAGAGGGTTTAGGCATTATTTAGGGGGATTATTGGGGGAAAGCGAGAGAAAAAACCTATCTCAGATGGCAGAAAATGCTATAGGCGTTGAATACCATCAATTGCACCACTTTTTAACTGAAGCGCCATGGCGACATTTTATCTTGGTTTTTTGCGCCTATACTTTTATCCTTTGGCATCAGATGACAGGGGGCTTGAGACGAAGGTGGGCAAGCAAACCTTTGAATACCTTTACTGAAGCTTTAGAAGCTTTTAGAACAGCTATGTATGAGTCGATTTTTTGATTGGTTGACTTATAATCGTGACGTGTTTGCTGCTTATAAAGCCAGTTTGGGCTACATTTGGGCTTAATTTTTGTTTAAGTCTCATTAGTAAACTTTTCTAGCTGGGCATGGGGCATTGGGCATTGGGCATTGGGGTTCTTTCTCATCTCCCCAATCCCCAGTCTCTATTCCCTATAGCTAAACCCGTGCTAATACTGGCTGATTCACGGATGCGGTGACTGAATCTGATTCTGACTCTGTGCAGTAGATTTCGCAGGAGTTATTAGGACTTTCAATCAATTTTACTTTGTAAAGTTTAGCTCCCAATTCCTGAATAGGCGATCGCAGTAAATTACTAATGTAAAGTGCGATATTTTCAGCAGTCGGCACAACTTCGGCAAAGTAGGGAATATCCTTGTTTAAAAAGGTGTGATCGAATGGCTCTATCACATAATCTTCTACCACTTGATTCAGGACACCTAAATCAATAATCATGCCAGTGCGTGGATCAATTTCCCCTTTCACGGTAACTTCTAGATGGTAGTTGTGTCCGTGACCGTGGGGACGAGCGCACTTACCATAAATCTCAGTGTTTTCTTCGTTACTGAGGTTAGGATGAGCTAGCCGATGGGCAGCGCTAAAGTGAGTACTGATGGTGAGGTAGGCTTCCATTGCGTTTCCCATATAATCTGCCCAAAGTTCAGGATGTTCAAACAACTGCACACGGACTTGAGGCAAATGTGGTGCTAACCTCTGCCAGATAATCCGGGCAATATTCTCAGTGGTGGGCAGAGTTTGTTGAAATTCTGCCCACACATCGTTGAGATAAGAAAAGTCCAATTGACTAGTAACTTCCCGTTTGATTACGTGTTTCACATCAGACAAGTTCAGCACCATGCCATATTCATCCAATTCCCCGGCTAGGGAGATAAATAAGACATAGTTATGCCCGTGTCCCGGAAATCTAGAGCAAGCACCAAATTTCTCAATATTCTCGGCTTCACTCAGTTCTGGCAACCAATAGCGATGACTTGCCGAAAACTGAGCGCGGCGATTAACTATACATTGCATGAGTACACTAGGAGCAGAATTTAAAATTTCTTAATCTTTCTCTATTTCCAGCATAAACTAATTCCTAACGTCTGTGTCATTAGTCATTAGTCATTTGTCATCCAGCAAAATTAACCCATGCCCTATGCCCCATGCCCAATGCCCAATGACTATGTAACAGACGCTTGCGCCTCACAATGTAATCTCGTAGCTATGCGGAATAGTTCTTGACCGGTGTGTAAATAACGCTCATCGTAGTTCAAAGGAAAATAAGCCAACTCTTCAAGTCCATCTGCTGCTTGATCTAGGCTGTAGTAGAGGTGAGCCGCCGTTCTTGCTAGACTAGGCGGATTTGGCAGGGAGCGAAAAGTAATTTGTGCCTGCTTGAGGTCATCTTTACAGGTTTTTAAATATTCCTGAAATTCATCTAACAACTCATCATCAAAGGGATCAGCCGCTAATTGCTCCATTTGTTCTTCTAGAGAATACAGAATGTTACAAAGCAAGCGATTTACTGGTTGGTAAACTTGGCGCAGCCATTCCTCAACTTGCTCGTCAACATCCCGTCCGGTTTTTCGTCTTGTCTGGTAATGCTTTTGCGCTGATGCTGTACGCTGTTGGCGATCGCTATTTAATTTTTGAGAGTCATCTTGCAGTTGTTGGTCATAATTGCGGCGATTTTGATTGTCGCCTAAAACCTCATAAGCTGCATTGATGCGGATAATCTGCTCGTGATCGGCTGTTTCCTGATTACTGTCAGGATGAAATAATTTAACCAAGCGGCGATAAGCTTGCTTAATTTGGGCAAGGCTTGCACTTGGACTAACTTTGAGAGTTTCGTAGTGGTTAGAAACGTGCTTAGAATTGACCATTAATTCAATGTATCGTTAACTGACGCTAGCGGTTAACCTTGCCTCCAAGTCCTGGAACAACGGCGTACTCAAATACCTCTCACCAAAACTGGGCTGAACCATCACAATTAAACGTCCCTTATTTTCTTGACGTTGAGCAACGCGAATTGCTGCACATAAAGCTGCTCCACTGGAAATGCCAGATAGTAGCCCTTCTTCTTTTGCTAAACGCCGACTGTAGGCGATCGCTTCTTCATCGGTGACGGTAATCACTTCATCAATCAATTTTATCTTTAGTACTTGGGGAATAAACCCAGCCCCAATTCCCTGGATTGTGTGTGGGCCGGGACGTCCCCCAGATAAAACTGGGCTATTGGCTGGTTCAACAGCGATCGCCTTAGAACTAGGCTTGCGGGCTTTAATCACTTCTGCTACACCAGTGATCGTACCACCTGTACCCACCCCTGCGACAATTATATCTACTTGTCCATCGGTATCTTCCCAGATTTCAAGAGCAGTAGTTTCCCGATGCACTCTTGCATTGGCTGGATTGCGAAACTGCTGCAACATATAGCTATTTGATGTAGTATTAATGATTTGTTGCGCTCGCCGAATTGCCCCACTCATGCCTTCCATTCCTGGCGTTAGTTCCAGTTCTGCTCCATAAGCCCGCAACATTGCCCGACGCTCCCCACTCATTGTCTCTGGCATGGTTAAAATTAACCGATAACCCTTAGCAGCTGCTGCCATTGCTAGAGCAATTCCTGTGTTTCCAGAAGTCGGTTCTACCAATACTGTCTTAAGAGGAGTAATCAGCCCCTCCTCTTCGGCACCGTTAATCATACTCACCCCAATGCGATCTTTGACTGATGCCGATGGGTTCATACTTTCTAGTTTCACCACAATTTCAGCAACACATCCTTCTGTTTGGGGAATGCGGTTCAACTGCACTAGGGGTGTACGACCAACCAGTTCTGTAATGTTACGAGCTATTCGCATAATTTAGTCCTTAGTTATTAGTTATTAGTCATTGGTCATTTGTCATCAATAAATGACCAATCACCAATGACAAATGATTCTTGACTAAATGTAGTACATGATATCCAACTGCTGCCGGGAATCTCGTTTTTCACAAAGATCCTGGAGCGTATATTTTTGCAACACTGAATTTGCTGCGCGACTTGCTTCTTGCCAAATTTCGTTTATGACCGAACTGTCTACCGTTTTGGAATTAACGTTTTCTTCACAAGTTTGCACCTCTAACCCTTCTAAACATTCCAAAATCTCAAAAAGGATGATTTTCCGGGGTTCTCGCGTTAACAGATAGCCACCTTTTGATCCGCGCTGACTCTTGACTATACCCCCACGCCTTAAGGTTGCTAGTAGCTGTTCCAGATAGCGATCGGGTATGTTTTGTTGTGCTGCAATTTGTCGAATTTGCAGAGGTTCGCCACTTTCGTAATGAGCGGCCATCTCTAATAAGGCCAGAATTGCGTATTCCGATTTACATGATAGTTCCACAAGCAGCAATAGTTAGGGGTCGGGGGTTAGGAGTTGTAGAGTCATTCAATTTGGATTTTAGACTTCGGCGTGACCCTTCGGCAGGCTCAGGGCAAAGACACTACTTCGACCCTACGACAAGCTCAGGGTAAAGCAAGGCTCAGTACAAGTCAGTCGAACGCTTTTTCCTTCAATCTAAAATCCAAAATTCAAAATCTAAAATTGGCAGCGTTAGGATATTACTCTTGCTGTGTCCCTACCATCTGTTGCATCCATAGACGCGTAGCGGCTTCCCGCAGGGGTACTGCTATATTCATCTAAAACCCGCCATAACTCATAACTTGTAACTCACAACTCCTAACTTTTCTAGTATACTCCGGTTACATACTGGGGTTTATTAGTTGTTGCTACTGAAAACAAAAAGCCCCGCCTGATGGCGGGGAGCAATAGAGTTCAAAATTGTCAGTGGATAGTTAACACTCTAGAAGGTAAAAGTTGTTCTGAGCGTACCGATAATCGCATCGTCGTTATTGCTGTTTTGACCAGGAGAGGTCAACCAGATTACACCAGGGGTAATTGAGATGTTATCGGAGACACGATACTTGTAGAAGCCTTCAAAGTGATATGGTACATCATTCCCAACAAAACCTGGTCGGTTAAAGGAATAGGGTTCTGCACCAGCAAAAATACCTAAAACGTTACCCTTTTTACCGAAATCAGGTAAGGCTACCCCAAGACCATAGCTCCAGGCGTCAAAATCATCATTTGCACCAAAGCCGGTGACCTGGTGGTAAGAGGCAAAGCCACTAATTGACAGCTTGTCGCTGGGTCTAAACGCAGCCTCCACACCATAGGAATTACTTGAAGATGCATTTGTGGTACTCAGAATATTAGCTTGTCCAGTACCTACTGCAACATCATTTCCAAAAGTTCCATCTGAGGTGGAACCTGAGTTGAACAACAAACCACCTGCGCCACTATATCCGTGAACGTAGGTAGCAGCTAAAGCTATGCGGTTGCCAACACTAAAGTTCAACTGTCCAAGAGCTGCATAGTCGCCGTTGGTCAGACCTTGACCAATACCAGGATTATTAGCTTGCGATGCTAAGTAACCCGCAGTGATTGAACTATTTCCCAGGATGCCACCACCTTTACCAAGAGGTAGATTGAGCGCTATACCTGCACCTCCACCAATCCGATAGATGGGACTTTCAGAAGCCAAGGTAGACAAAGCGCCGTTACCGCCGTCGGTTTGGTCAAAAAAGTAAGGGTTGTTGACGGAAGCATAATGGCTGTGTCGTCCACCACTAGCTGCGAGGTAAACATGGGCTGGGCCTATGGGAACTTCATAGGTCAAGCGGTCTATCTTGACACTGTTATTACCATCGCCAGCACCAACTTGAAACGTTTGTGTGCCTTCAGCATTAGCGATCTGATTACCAGCGTTATCAAATTGTGTAAAGGGTGTTGAATTACCTGCTGCAAGACGAGTATGTAAAACGTCTCTACCCGTAAAGCTAGTTTGCAAGTCTAAACGTACCCGATCTTGGAAGACGGTATTGTTGTTGTCACCATTCTTACCTCCAAACACATCACTAACGGCAAAAACGGCTTCACCGACTAATTTTGTGGTAGTGGAGAATTGATTAGCTTCCAATTCAGCAGTCCGCGCTTCTAAGGAATCTACACGACCGCGTAGAGTTGCCAATTCTGCGGAAAATTCTTCTTGTAACCGTTGTAAGGTAGCTAAATCTTGTTTCGTAACCAAGTCAGCTGTTGCTGTGGCAATCAATTCGTTAACCCGATCTAAACAGGCATTCAAACCAGCCGCAAATTCATACCGAGTTAAAGCCCGATTACCGCGATAAGTGGCATTGGGATAACCTGCAATACAACCATAGCGCTCAACTAAGGACTGCAATGCTTGGAATGCCCAGTCAGTGGGTTGGACATCGGAAAATTGGGAAACCGATGTTACTTGAGACTGAGAGTTATTTTGGTTGCCTTCGTTGCTATACCGGTTAACTTGATCTATCGTTGTTTGAGCCAATATTTCTGGCTGTTGGGCAACTTTCGTTACACCAGCTTGTTTTGCTGCTGATACATCAGTAGTTGTACTTGGAGCCGCAATTGCTGTTGTCGAAACTAACAATGCTGCTCCCAAAACTGCTGGGCTAACCACTAAGGATTTCCATAAGAGATTAGACATTTTCCTTTACTCCTCACACCTTGTTTAGATAATTGGCTTCGTTGCACCTAAATCTCAAAAATGCGACATCTCATTGAAGCCTGTGGATGAGGCATAGTCGTCACTACTACAATTTTAGTTTTTGCAAAGCTAATAAACGATTAACTTAGGGTTAAAAACTTATGTGATTAACTTATGCAAAAACATATCTTTATATCATAACATTATAAAACATTTGATCTAGATGGCAAGATGATAGCGATCGCCTTAGTAACTGTCACACATACTTATATCAATATTTAAGCAGGAAGTAGCGTTTAGGGCATTCGCTCCCTACGGAAGCTAAATTACTCAAAGCTTTAGACATTTAGCAGCTTGTCAGGAAAAATCACTTCTTGCACTTAGGACTAGGATAAATCCCACACCAGTTAGAAGACACTCCTCGGCTATATACAAACGTAGGCAAAGCCTTCTCGCAGGGTAGTGCCCCTGTTATTGTTTGAATAAACATAAGATCAGGAATCAAGCTTTTTGAAACCCGCGCACTCCAAAGGAAAACCCGTACCTCTATTGTTAAGCAAGCTATGGGCGACGTCTACATCAGGAGAAGGATAGGCGAGTTTTGTCTGTGTCGCGGTCATTTCCAGTCGCCTGGTGCAAGATGTCAGAAGAAATCACTTAGTTGATTTGGGAAATCACCTGCGCTAGATCAAAGTCTGTCTGTGTCAACCCGCCTGCATCATGTGTTGTCAGTGTAATCTTCACTTTGTTGTAGGAAATCTCTATATCTGGATGATGTCCTGCTGACTCAGCCGGCTCCACCAGCTGATTGACAAACTTAATTGCTTGGATAAAATCCTTGAATGTGCGGGTAATTTGCAACTTGGAGTCTTCAACAGTCCAACCTGACAGAACCTTTGCTTGTTCTTGAATTTCCGCCTCACTGAGTAGTTGTGCCATATCAAAAAATTCCTATATCCTTATCTAAAATATTTGATTTGTTACATCTTGCATCTGACAAAGACAAACCCCTTTTATTTTCCACACAGAAAGTATGAGAGGAGGAACTAAGGCATAATGTGTATGTGTATATTTAAATCAGACTTGGTAGATAGACGCTATTGCTCACATCTGGTCAGACTCTAAGGTTTGATGCAAAATATTTTTCTTTTTAAGAAAACTTAAATGCGTTGGCATCGCCATTTAAGTTTTTAACAGCAACCCTTGAGAAAACAAAAGTCACCCACAAAAAACTATCCGCGCTGGTTTAGATCAGTTGATCTAAACCAGCGCGGTCTAGCGGGTCTTCAGGTTGCAACCAGACTGCCGGAAGGAACTCCGAGCTTGCCTAGCTACTTGAGCTAACTTAGTCTCTCAAGATGACTAAGGCTAACTTTAGAGAACAGCCCCGGCACACAGCCGGCTAACTGCAACCTGATGACCCATGGTTTTACTACTTTCTATCATGGGCATCACCTCCTTATTGCCTAAGCGGTCTTAGTTTTAAAAGGGCAGAGTATTTACTCTGGGTTTATAACCTTCATCTAATATAACACATAAATTTAGAGATATTAACCATATACAGAAAAAAATCCCCCACTCTAAAAAAGATGGGAGATTACTAGAGAAAGGGGAATATTGACGCTTTCTTGGCTGATTGCAAGGAGATTATTTCATCTGGGTGGTGTCAATTTTCCAGAACCACAACCTTAATTCCGGTTATGGGTTGGTCGGATTTTAATGTTAGAGAGCGTTACCGCGAGGTAGAACTTCCTCAGGGAATACAAATTGTTCGTGGGGTTGATCTTGAGGAGCCATCCAAGCGCGGATACCCTCATTCAGCAAAATGTTTTTGGTATAGAAGGT
>NZ_JBALCS010000036.1:0-94893 GCF_036919555.1 Nostoc sp. | reverse complement strand
CTAATCAAAAACAACAAAAACTTATATTTAGGGCTTGCTTGAATAACTAACCAATCCTGATCTTGCTTTTTTATTACTTTTTCAGCAACCCCTATTTAGGAACGTGGATTAAATAAAATGCAAAACTTCATCCTGTATCAAGCTTCCCTCTCCTTTATAAGGAGAGGGATTGAGGGTGAGGTAAGCCAGGGACATAAATTGTATGTTATTTAATTCTTATTCATTAGTAAGCTAATAAGCATTTAAGTTGATTTAATACTCAATTCCTGGTTGCGCCTTCACACCTTGATCGCGGAAAGGGTGCTTAACTAAGGTCATTTCGGTTACGAGGTCAGCACGCTCAATTAAAGCAGCCGGTGCGCCTCTGCCTGTGAGAATAACGTGTTTGTTAGCTGGTTTTTGCGCCAAACCCGCTAAAACGTCTTCTACTGGTAAGTAAGCCATTTTGAGGGCGATATTGATTTCATCTAACAAAACCAGATGAAAGTCTGGGTTGCGGATGTATTCTAATGATTTCTCCCAGGCGGCGCTAGCTTTTTCGAGATCGCGATCGCGATCTTGAGTTTCCCAGGTAAAGCCTTCGCCCATTGCGTGAAATTCTATCTGGTCTTCCCAATAGCTGAAAACCCTTTTTTCTGAAGGTTCCCAGCTACCTTTGATGAATTGCACGATCGCTACTTTATACCCGTGACCGAGCGATCGTAACACCATCCCCAAAGCCGCAGTGGTTTTACCCTTGCCGTTACCAGTATTTACAATAATTAACCCTTTTTCTGGTACAGCTTCTGCTATGCGCTTGTCTTGCACTTCTTTGCGTCGCTGCATCTTTTTGCGGTACTGTTCATCAGTCAGAGATGAAGACATTACCTCATCAATTAAGCGCCCAATTTCTTGGTCTGGGTTCAATTCTTGTGGTGTATTGTTTTGCATCAAGCTTGTCTTAGAAATAACTGTTAAAAGTGTTGAAAATGAACCAAAATAGTCTTACTTATCCAATTTCACTTAAATAACTTGATTGGAAATGTCCAGAAAGTTTTCATGGGAAATATTAATAGTGTGTTAGCTTTATTAATGATTTGCAGACAAGTGTGGAAATATATATGATATACAAGCCTAACTTATAATTTGAGTTTACTATTACTGTTTTAAATAATTTAATATGTTCATTAAAGCACTTTACGAGTAAAGATTTATTATTATCTCCTTTGGTACAGTCATAAGTTAGAGTAGCAACCGAGGGCGTTGGTTTAAGTCTTGGAGTATGATGTTTGATATCGAGAGTTATACATTTATTTTTGAATTTTGAGTTTTGAATTTTGAATTGTTAAGGATGTTGTTGTTTCCATTTTTCCCATAAAGGGTGCGTATCCTCTGGTTGCCCGTCATAGTTGAGCAATTGGTCTGAAATTATCACCCATGACTGGGCACTGCGTGTCCAAATGTTACCCACTGGGCGTAACCAACTTGTATCATCTAAGGTTCCGGCTTTGACATTGATAGTATTTGAGTTGTAAGTCCGTTCATGGAACAATCGCGTTCCGCAGTCGCCACAGAACAGGTTATTTACTTCACGTCCGCGATCATTTTTACGAGTCCAAGCCTTCGGTTTTCCTTGAACAATCACAACAGCATCTCGTGGTACGGTAAGAGACATTCCAAAGGCACTAGAGGATTGTTTCTGACACTCTTTGCAGTGGCATAGGTAAAGGGTTAACGGTTGGGCATGAATTTCATAACGAATCTGTCCACATTGGCAACCTCCAGTATATGGAAAACTCATAGGTTTCGCCTCCTGACAATTTGTTCCTCTAAAGGGAGAGATGGGGAAGATGAGGAAGAAGATACTTCTTTATCTTTTTTCTCTCTCTCATTCTTCATCCGATTCATCATCCTCACTCCAATACTGTTGAGGTGCATTTCCGTGAACTTCTAAAATCTTTGGTTTTTTGATTTTATTATCAGGCGGATTAATTGCTTCTAACTGGACATCAAATTTCCAGTTATCACCAAAATCATAAAGATAGGTCATTTTAGCACCCGGTTCTAGAGACAAATCACCAATCTGTACTTGGTCTGCAAATGGGGGTGTTTCCATGTAGGGATGACCGATTTTTATTATGCGACCAAAACGGTCTTTATAACTAAACTCGTACAGGTGATCGTAATCAAAGTCAAAAGCATCGAGAATTTTCTCTGCTAGCCAGCCTAATGGTTTTTTCGCTGGTATGGCAATGCGTCGCCAAGCCCGATAAATGGACACTTTAAAAATATAAATACCATCAGTGAAGCCTTGCTTGGGAACAAGTAGATTATGCTCCCATTCTGGAAAGAATAATTGAAAATGTGACTGCAATTTTCCAAAAGTTACATTTACATCATTCTGTAATTCTCCTCGTATCCCCAACGGAAATAGTAACTGCAACAGAGCATCACCAAAGGGCAAGCGTTGTAAACCAGTAATCCGCCATCCTTTGCCTGCTTGTGGTTTTCCATGTTTAATAGCTAGCAATCCAAATAACTCTAACAAAGCAACGTTATGCAGACCAGGGTAATAACTAATATCATGTTGGTCTTCATATTTAGGAAATGTTAAACCTTTATCTGGGACGCGAGGCCAAAGTTGAATGCATCTAAATAAATTGCCGAATGAGTCTTGATGCTCACCCAAAATTTCGTTATTTCCCCAAATTAACCAGGCTTCTAATAAGTTGAAATAGCGTTCTGTCGGGTTGAGATTTGACCATGATTCTAAGGTGGCTGCGTCTAATATTAAAATTTGCTTCTTCCCTTGGGATCTGATTTGGGCTATCCCAGAACTGCGTAATAACAGATATAGCCCATTAATGTAGGGGTATGATTTCTGTACGGGGCGTTTGAGTTTAGTTTCAATTGGGTGACTTAACTGAGAATTAAGTTCTGATAGTACTTTTAGCGGTAGAAGGTTATTAACACTACTAACTTCCACTCCATTTGGTTGTAATAAATCTATCAGAGTTTGAAAGTCATGCCCAATCGTACCGGGTTGATTTTCATCAATAGTGACTTTTTGTAGGAGTTGTTGTTGTGACTCTGTTAGGGAAGGCAGTTCAGGATTGAGTGTGCGTTCTAGCCGCGCAAATAAATCTTCCATAAATAAAAATTCTAAATTTTAAATTCACAATTTAACCTTCCGTAAAACCCTGTTTTCTTTATACTATGACTTCAGCAGTTACTCTAAAAAACATCGACTTGCCAAGTGTCACTGTCGGACTATCAACACCGTAAGCTTAATGAAATGTGAATGATAATATTTTCACCTTCTAGTTGACAATCCCAGGAATTTGATATGAATAGTAACACTCGTCTACAGATGATTTTAGCTGATACACGTATTGATATAGTATTAAGAGCGATCGCTCAACTAAATCTACCTAACTGGTGGTTAGCCGGGGGTGCAATCCGAAACACCGTTTGGCATTCAATTTTTGGTGAGAATTGTGGGTTAGGTATTAAAGATTTTGATATTGCATTCTTTGATATAGAGGGGAATCGTTCCCAAGAACTAGCAGCAAAGGCGACTCTCACAGAACAATTTCCTTATGACCAGTTTGATGTAAAAAATCAAGCCAGTTTTGCTCGTTGGCGTCTTGGTAGCAGACCCTACACTAGTACAGAGGATGCCATCACAGATTGGCTGCACACGGCTACTGCTGTAGGAGTTCGATTAGATGTTCAAGGTCAATGGCAATTTTTTACTCCCTACGGGTTAGATGACTTATTTGGTGGCATTATTCGACCTACGCCAGCACATACTCATAACCTAGACGCCCACAATAAGGCATCTGGGTTTTTACAAAAGTGTCCTTATCTGCGGTTGGCGTAAGGGATGCAGTCAGATTTTAATACAAGGGGCTTAAGCCCCTTGTCTCAACCCTTCGCGAGTAGTTTTATTCCAAAGATGACGCACGGGGATAACCATAGCAAGGCTTTGTAAGGAAAGCCCAGATTTTGGGTTGATAAAGCTCACCAATAGCACTAATGGGTACAGTCCAAACTTCACGAATTTCTCTGCGATGATGTGCTTTTTCAATCCGTTTATCATAACCTGCTTATCTTGTTTAATTTGTCAAGTTTTCATGATCCCAAATTAGATGAGCTTACCCTGCTAATACGGTTTGGATAAGTATCCTTTACCTTCCATATGGTCTGGGAAAAAGGTAAGAAACAAAAGGAAAGGGGTGAATATTTGAATTCACCCCTTTTTTTCTCAATTCACCGAAATTTGATGCGATATACAACACAGTTTTGCATTCAAGAATTTAGTGAATAAAATATCCTAATCTTAGTGTTAGCAAACTTTTGAAGTTAGCCTTGATTTTGTTTGATATATGAGTAGAGAAGTTCGCGATCGCTGTGGGGATTTACAATTAAGCATGGACTACTACCGCCACTTCTATTACTTACAAGAACGACAGTAACGCCCATCCGTGGACAAACCCCTAAACAACTGGTGCTAACAACTCGAAATTCACCCCATAATCCCTCAAATTTCAGACGAGATTTCAACCAATTCTCTAAGTCTTCGGAAGCCGTTGAGCCTGATTGCTCGTTTACACATTGTGAACACACAAGCAGCAAACCAGACTCCCATCGGGGAGAAATACTGGGAATAGATGTGTCTAATGGGCGAGAACTCAAGGGTGAATATTGGGGCGATGTCTGCTGAGAATTGGCTGAAAACCTCTTGAGGATACGTCGGAGCAATGTCTTACTCCACCGGATCAGTTTCTTCATGGACGACCCTACCTATTTCTCTGACAGAATAATATAAGTTTCCCCTTTAGTCTGTTCTATTTGGTCATCTAGTTCCAACAAAAATCAGATTGAGCAAGCAAAACCAAGTATACTGAAGAGGACATGAGGCTGAGAGAGCATTTCTAATTAGCTTTGCCATTCCCCTGAAAATTTAACGAGTGATCATCATTGACCCAAATTGCTTGTTGAGGTACAGAAATAGAAATTCCAGCTTGATCTAATGCAATTTTTAGGCGACGGCGAAACTCCCGCGCGACATCCCATTGTTTAAGAGGCTGTGTTTTAATCCAGACCCGAATAATCAAACCGCGATCGCCAAATTGATCTATTCCCAAAACTTGCGGCGGTTCCAAAATTTGAGGCTGCCATTGTATTTCTTGATTCATCTGAAAACCAATACTTTCAATCAACTTCAAAGCCTTTTCTGTATCGGCTTGGTAGGCGATCGGGATTGTTAAATCGGCTCGTGACCAACGACTAGAAAGATTGGCAACAACTTTAATTTCACTATTGGGAATCGTGATCAAGCGCCCTTCCGAATCCCGCAGTTGGGTCATCCGCAGATTCAGATTTTCTACTAAGCCTCCCACGTCTCCCACACTAATCACATCGCCTAAAGCATACTGGTCTTCTAGAATGATCAAAAAACCGTTAATAGCATCTTTAATTAAGTTTTGCGAAGCCAGAGACACCGCAACACCAACTAAACTGACACCCGCTAGCAAGGGAACAATATCTATTCCCAATGACACCAGCGCTAGCAAGAAACCTACTCCTATCCAGATACCAGTAGCAATGCTTTTAGTCACGCCAGAAAATGTGGAAACTCGTAGTTGCAGACGTTCAGAACTTTCTGGAGTCAATAAAGCACCACTGCTGATCAGAGTGGTAGTGAAGCGGTCAATTAGGGCGTAGGTAAAACGGATCGCCACATAGGTTCCCAGCAACACGACACCTAATCGCAAAGGAAATTGGGCGGCTGTGAGAATTCCTACCTGAAATGGTCGTGTATAGGGAAATAGACCCAAAATAAAGAAGCTTCCACCTCCCCAAATTCCGGCTTGAGTTAGCTGAAACAATCGTCTTTTGACTTCTTGGAGATGCTGCGTTTGCCGTTGATTCAGTTGTGTTGTAATTGGTTGAGCTGCTGCTACTGCTGATGAAATTGGGGAGTTTAGGGGACTTATGGGGGGTTGAGAGGCAACTAAATCCTTTTTGTCACGCCGCTCCCAGCTATATACTCCGCAACTCATGACAATCATTGCTAGGCCGATACCCGCAGCAATTTTACCTTGGTTGATTAGAAATTGAGTTTGTCTTTCTTGCTTTGCTTGTTGCAAGTCTTCTTGTAACTTTTGGGTGATTTGATTTGCCGATGTTGACATATCTACCTGTCGCAGTCCAGCATCTTCAGAAGTGATGGTCATCAGATATTGGCCGTTGACATAAATTACTGGTAGTTCGTTTACTTTCCGAACTTCTACCTTGACTGCTGTTTTTGCTGGTGCCTGAAAGTAATTTTGACCAATTTTATCCAACTTATTTTGAATGTCTTCTGAACGCTCAGGAAAGTTGGTTTTTGATGCTGCTATCTGAAATAACCGACGACCATCTAAATAAATCCAGCCTGAAACAACTCGATTATTTGAATCATTACTCACACTGGTGGGAGCTTGCAGCTGCGGTAAAAAAGGAATCTGGGCTGTGGCTTTGGGCACAGATACAACGGCTATGGCCATTGAACTAGCGATCGCCAAAAATTGAAAGCGCACTCAAACACCTCCTTGAGTAAAATTTACTATTGACTACTTATATAACTATCCTCCGCAATTGATTTTGGTAAATGTACCTATCTAAAGTTGAACTTTTTCCTTTAGATGATAAAATTTTGATGTTTTTTTGGTTATCCTCTATCTTGAGACAGATGACAATGTACTTAGAATCAGAAACTAAGGCTGATAAAAGTCTTACTCTTAGCAAAGATAAAACAAAAAGAAAGAACCTGGAGATGAAGTTGACATTATGATGATCAAACGTCAAGCTAGTTTTGAGGACTATTGACTAGTAGTTTGCTAATTACCAGCAAAAATTGCCAGTAGTAGAATAACCTAGTAGAGTGCGTAAATTTTACGTAACTTTTTTAATTTTTTGAGGAAACTTTTGATGACCGCAACTTCTCCCCGATTAAAGCACGAGGTTAAAGACCTCGGCCTAGCTGCCTTGGGAAGACAGCGTATTGAATGGGCTGGACGCGAAATGCCAGTTTTGCGGCAAATCCGCGATCGCTTTGCCCAAGAAAAACCCTTCGCTGGTTTACGCCTTGTAGCTTGCGCCCACATTACAACAGAAACAGCACATTTGGCGATCGCTCTGAAAGCCGGTGGTGCAGACGCGCTTTTAATTGCTAGCAATCCCTTGTCAACTCAAGATGACGTAGCTGCTAGCCTCGTCGTCGATCATGAAATTCCCGTCTTTGCTCAAAAAGGCGAAGATAACGCAACTTACAGCCGCCATGTCCAAATCGCCCTAGATCACCGCCCCAACATCATCATTGATGACGGTAGCGATGTGGTTGCGACATTAATCCAAGAGCGCCAACACCAAATTGCCGATTTGATTGGCACCACTGAAGAAACTACAACAGGAATTGTGCGCCTCCGGGCCATGTTCAAAGATGGCGTTCTCACCTTCCCCGCAGTGAACGTCAACGATGCTGATACCAAGCACTTCTTTGATAACCGCTATGGTACTGGACAATCTACTCTAGACGGCATTATCCGCGCCACAAACATTCTGCTGGCTGGTAAAAACATTGTCGTAGTTGGTTACGGCTGGTGTGGTAAAGGTACAGCCCTCCGCGCCCGTGGTATGGGTGGTAACGTGATTGTTACCGAAATTGACCCCATCAAGGCAATTGAAGCCGTAATGGATGGTTTCCGCGTCTTACCAATGGCAGAAGCTGCTAAAGTTGGCGACTTGTTTGTTACAGTTACTGGTAACAAGCACGTAATTCGCGCTGAACATTTCGATGTAATGAAAGACGGTGCGATCGTTTGTAACTCCGGTCACTTTGATATTGAACTTGACTTGAAATACTTGGCTTCTCAAGCTAAGGAAATCAAGGAAGTGCGTCCCTTCACCGAAGAGTACAAACTGCAAAGTGGTAAATCAGTTATCGTTCTCGGACAAGGACGTTTGATTAACCTAGCTGCGGCTGAAGGACACCCCAGTGCAGTAATGGATATGAGCTTTGCCAACCAAGCTTTAGCTGTTGAATACCTAGTGAAGAATAAAGGTAAGTTAGAACCTGGTTTGCACTCAATTCCTATTGATGTGGATCAAGAAATTGCTCGACTCAAGTTGGAGGCGATTGGAATTAAGATTGATAGCCTAACACCAGATCAAATTGAGTACATCAATTCTTGGACAACTGGAACTTGATACATTGATTAATTGATTTTTGGGGGGATAGGCTTTTGGGCTTATCCCTTTTTTTGTGTTTCGCGCAATAGCTCTTAGCAAGACGCTAAAGAGCAAAGGCGCAAAAGGAGGAATTGTCACTTCAAAAATCAGGTATGATGAAATATATTATTTTAAATTTTTATGTCAGCCAAAGATTTTTTTCACAATGCAGTTCGTTTAGCCTTAGAAAAAGATAATTGGTTTATTACTCATGATCCTTTATCTATTACAGTAGATGGTATCGAATTTCGTATTGATTTAGGTGCAGAAAGACTTTTAGCAGCAGAAAAGGATGGGCAAAAGATAGCAGTCGAAGTCAAATCTTTTCTAGGTAAATCAGAGATAAGTGAATTTCATACGGCTTTAGGACAAACACTTAATTACCGTTCTGTTTTAAGAAAAAAAGAACCTGACCGCATTTTATATCTAGCAATTAGTTCTGAAATATATACAGAGTTTTTTCTAATCCCGTTTATTCAAGAAGTAATTTTTGAATATAAATTAAAGTTGTTAATATTTGAAACTATTAAACAGGAGATTGTTTTATGGAAGGAATAAATTACTCAGAATTAGTTCAAACTGTTTTAGGAAGACATATAGAAAATCATTTATCTGAAGGAACAGAAAAGGAGTTAATTTTTGATTGTGAAAGAAATCGCTATCTAGTAGTTTATGTAGGATGGGAAGATGAAAAACGGGCTTATGGTTGTGTTGTTCATGTAGATATTAAAGATGGCAAAATCTGGATTCAGCGTGATTTGACTGAGGAAGGGGTAGCTAATGAATTAGTAGAGTTAGGAGTGCCAAAAACAGATATTGTTTTGGGTTTTAGATCGCCTTCTGTCCGGCAGTTTACTGGTTTTGCATCTGTTTAAATTTTTTGCATTTTAGCCGACAGAAGTTGAAAGTTGAGTAGATCAACTTTTTGACTTCGGGAACTTGATACATTGATTAGTTAATTTTCTGTGGGGATAGGCTTTTGGGCTTATCCCTTGTTTTATTTCGCACAAAGACGCAAAGAAGAGAAGAAAGTGCTTTACGGAAACTTTATAGTACTCCCCGCATGATACTAGCCAATACTAGAAATATATCTAACATAGCCGTAGTTGCCAAGACTTTAAATGTACTTAATAGCTTCTTGATAAGAAGAATCTAGAGAAATTTTAGGCAACTTACTTTTAGGAAAACTAGAAATTATGTATAGTGCCTTATTTATGAGAACATCCGTTGTTTTATCTCTAAGAGAATTCGCTAGTTTCTTCATGCGGAGATCAGCTTTTGACATCTCTAGATCAAATACAAATTTATTATCACTAAAGAGTTTAATATATTCTTTAATCTCTTCTATTTTAAAACCTTCAATAAATTTTTCGTAGTAAGTTAATGCTCTCTCATCAATACCATCTTTATAGCCTTTGCCATTTCCGCAATAACAAATACAAATAATTTTGACAAATAAACTTCTAACTGATTTTGGTATACCGGTTGTTGGGATCGAAACTGATATAGATTTAGCATGAGGATATTCATTATAAAAGTTATTATATTCAAAATGAACTGTCCTCAAATTTTGTAGTTTATCAATAAGCTCTGCTGCTAAACTATCTTCGTCTTTATACCGAAGACCATCGACTAATTCTAAAATTCTTTCAGTTGCTTCTCTTCTAAATGTATCAACATTTTTTCTGTATAATCCAAATTTAGAACCTATACGATATTTAGCTTCATCCGTTGCATTATTCCAGACATGAGGAATTAGTTTTTCTATGTTAACTCTAACAAACTGCTCTTGTTTATTATCACAATATTTTCCAAAAATAGATAGGAGAAAATCATCTTTTCTGACTTGAGGTTGTTTAGAAAACTCATTACCAATGATAGAAAAATCATCGGCATTTATTACATTTTTTCTTATATTATCTCTCAGTTGTTTTAAGCTAACTACAGAATAATCTGGTTTTGCATTTATTACATATTTCAAACAATATTCTAAGAAAAGAATCATTTCTGTTCCAGTAAGTTCAGTATCATTTGGATGTGCAGAACTAGCATGATTTCTGAAATAATTAACATTCTCTAATCTTTTAAAGTTAATATTATTAATTAACCCTATTCTTTTAAATATTTCTAGTAAGTCATGAGCAGATATAGCTTCAAGTTCTTCTTCTGAAAGTAAACCTTTATATTTTGAAGATATGCTTCCTGCCACATCATAAAAATATTGTAAATCATAACCAATTATTAATCTATTTAATGCCCTGATAGTTTCATCCCATAGGAAAGCTAAAGCACCATCAAATAAGCCGTTAATGATTGATGCTACAAATTTTGATAAATATGTGGCTTTGCTTTTTTCTTCTATTGTAAGAGTCTCTAAAGCACCGTACAGTGCAAATATCGCTTTTCTCCTTTCATCAACAGATGAGAAAATATTATCCGTTGGTAGTCCAAGATAATTTAGCAAATCAATGTATGGCTTATCCAATGCTGTAATAGAATTTTCAATTTGAGATGATGTAATCTTTGTTGGTATTAATATAATTTCTGTATTATCTTCAGCCATTTTTTTATCTAGTTGTATACTTGATTTTTAAAGGTACTAGGATTAAATTTATATTACAATATAGGAATCCGGTTTGATTTCTGAAAAGATACGTAGGTGTGTTAGCAAGGAGAGTACGGCACCAAACCCTTGATAATGGTGCGTTACGAACTTCGTTCTAACACACCCTACAATACCTAATTTTGTTCAAAAATCAAATATGAGTCCTATAGTAAAAATACGTAATATTGTCATCTGAAATCTACCTTCCCAAACAGCGTCAGCAGCATCTAATCAGTAGTCTTACCCTAGATGAAGAAAGTGTTGCTCAACTCTTGAATTTGCCATTATTACATCGTGAGCCTTTTGATAGAATGTTGATTTGTCAAGCTTTACAACATAATTTAACAATTGTAACTGTACATCTGGCAATTCCTCCCTACTCGGTCAGTGTTTTATGTTAGGATAATAACTGCTCAAAATCGGGAATAGAATAGCCTTTCCATTTTAAAAGTGCATAAGCATAGGCTTTTTTCAACATTAAATAATCAGCACTCACTCTCAGCGATCGCAACAATAATCTATCTGATTCACTTAATCGATGATTTTGATTTTTCTCTAAAAGTTGTAAATGTAGTTCTTGTAGTTATTGCTAGAAGCGATCGCTCCAACTCAGTTTTATAATTATGATGGACTCAAAGGCTTAAGTTTCAAGCTCAGAAGCTCAAAAGCACCTTCCTAGCACTCTGGTAAAAAACACTGAAACTATTAAGATTAGAAGCATCTACCTACTGAATACCCACTAATCTTTCCCAACCATGCCTCTGTCACGCATAGTAACGCTGATTGTTGGTCTGATCGTCATTTTGGGGCTAGCCCTATGGTTAATTGATTCCCTATCGCGCCTCTATTGGCAATTGTCCTATTCGCCGTTGCTAGGCAATTTGCTGCTGTTGCTGCTGATTGTCCTCATCGGAGCCTTGGTTGCCGCTTTCGTTTATTATGTATTGGTGATTCAATCTGGGGAAAAGCGATCGCGCCGCAATCCCAAGCGAATGACTGCGGTACAAATTCCTGCTGGCAAATCTGACGCTGCTTCTACAACTCTGTTGGCTGTGCGCCAACAGGTAGGACAAATTCAAGATGAAGTAGCACGTCAGGCTTTATTAAGTAAATCGCGGGAGATTGAAGCGAACCTAGCGCGGCGTGAGATTCAAGTAGTGGTATTTGGTACCGGGAGTGCTGGCAAAACTTCCCTAGTTAATGCGATTATGGGACGCATGGTTGGTCAAGTGGATGCACCGATGGGTACAACCCAAGTTGGAGAAACTTACTGTCTGCGATTGAAGGGATTAGAACGCAAGATTTTAATTACAGATACGCCAGGAATTTTAGAAGCAGGGGTGGCGGGAACAGAACGGGAACAAATGGCGCGAGAACTGGCAACAGAAGCAGATTTACTGTTGTTTGTGGTGGATAATGATTTACGGCGCTCAGAATATGAGCCACTGCGGGGGTTAGCAGAAATTGGTAAGCGATCGCTTTTGGTGCTTAACAAAACTGATTTATATACATATGAAGATAAAGAAGCCATCCTCGCTAGATTGCGTCAACGGGTACGGGGATTTATTGCTACTAATGATGTGGTGGCGATCGCTGCTAATCCCCAATCTGCACAACTCGAAACTGGCGAAACTTTTCAGCCGGAACCGGATATTATCCCTTTGCTGCGGCGCACCGCTACTGTTTTACGGGCTGAGGGCGAAGATTTGGTGGCGGATAACATTCTTTTGCAATCTCTGCGATTGGGAGACGAAGCGCGAAAACTCATCGATGGCCAGCGTCGCCGTCAAGCTGACAAAATCGTAGAACGGTTTCAGTGGATTGGTGCTGGTGTAGTATCAGTCACACCTATACCAGTCGTAGATTTATTGGCGACAGCTGCTGTCAATGCTCAAATGGTTGTAGAAATTGGCAGAGTGTACGGCTGTGAATTGAATATGGAACGGGGACGAGAATTAGCCCTTTCTTTAGCGAAAACGATCGCTAGTTTGGGCATTGTTAAGGGAGCAATTGAATTATTATCTACAGCTTTGCAACTCAATGTTGCCACCTTTATTATTGGTAGAGCAATTCAAGGCGTAACGGCAGCTTATTTAACGCGAATTGCTGGTAAAAGTTTTATTGAATATTTTCGTCATGACCAAGATTGGGGTGATGGTGGGATGACGGAAGTTGTACAGCGACAGTTTCAAATTAATCGCAGAGATGAATTTATCAAGGCTTTTATTCAAGAAGCGATCGCGCGAGTGGTTAAGCCGTTAACAGAAAAATCTGAGGTGGTTGAGGAAGATACGGAAGCTAAGGGCTAGTACCGCAAGGCGGAAGTCAAAAGTCAAAAGTCAAAAGTCAAAAGTCAAATAGGCAAACTTCCGCCACAGTGTACTAGCCTGCGGCAACGCTTTGTAGGAGTACGCATCTAGAAAATCGCCTAAAAGCTTATAAAGTAAGCTTTTTAGCTTTTGATAGATTATTCTATCAAAACCTATGATTGAGAGAAAAAAGAGTTTATGCCATACAATTTGGAACCTCTGCCATATCCTACAGATGCCTTAGAACCCTACATTGATGCACGAACAATGGAGATTCATCATGATTTTCATCATGGTGGCTATGTTAATAACCTGAATGCTGCGCTGGCATCGTATCCAGATTTACAGAGTAAAAGCCTAGAGGAATTGATTCGTGAATTGAACACTTTGCCAGAAGAGGTTCGTAATGCAGTTCGCAATAATGGAGGGGGTAAATTGGAGGTGATGAGTAGACCTAATCAAGATTGTCCTTGGTCTGAAGGTCATTATCCTATTATGTGCAACGATGTTTGGGAACACGCTTATTACCTTACCTATGAACCTATCCCACTATTCAAAAAACCCCTACTTCTTTTCGTAAAATGTGCTTGAAAACCTTGATTTTTCGTTTTCAGTTCTCAATAAGCTTAAGCTTTGTAGCACAAATATTATTAGTGGGATAGGTTCCTATCAAAATCGTCGTCCAGAGTATCTCAAACAGTGGTGGAATACAGTTAACTGGAACGAGGTGAACAACCGTGCTGGCTCCCCAACACTTTGGCTTTCTTTGCCATAAAAACCTAGTAGTCTGTCAGGGTTGAAATGAGGGATAGAGTCGTTTAAGCTTAATGCGTGCATCAACGGTTGTAAAACGCCAATCGATTGTTCACAATTGAGCATTTCTGCGCTGCTGCCAAGCCATTGTTTCTTGTTCCAAAGACGGTTTATGGCAGAGGTGATTGAGGAGTCACCGGATGAATTTCTACTAGTGGAAAATCACTGTTCAATTTGTACTGCTGCCCAAAAGTGTCCTCAATTGTGCAGTTCAGAATTACAAGTCTTCACAAGGTTACTCGGTTCTACAGTTAGCATTGAACGAGTCGAACATATTTTAAGTGGCGATCGCCGCTGTGCTTATCGTGTTTCTGTATTTGATCAAGCTATTGATTCCTAAGAAACACAAGGGTGTAGGGGTGTAAGGGGGAAGAAGGTGTTTGTTTTATATGTTGCGGGAGTTAAAAACTCGCCCGTGAGAGGCTCTTAAGAGTCAGTAAGGCGGCGTAGTTATAGATATTGCAGTTTCCATTTATTGATATAAATTCGCAATTATTGTAAATTGTAAGTATTGATGCCCTTAAATAAATATTAAGGATCGCGGTTCTTGAGAGAATCAAGATTTTTAGGCTTTCCCAACACATTCTTATCCTTACTTATCATGTCCAGCACTCCAATAAACCTGAACACAGTCCATCCGGTTTGGAAAAATCACATCCAGAAAGGAAACAGTAAGATGCAAGTGAAGTTATACTACGATGCGATCGCCTGCTATCAAAAAGCATTGACTCTTGCAGAGGAGGTATTGCAAGAAGCAACTTCCCACTTAAGTAATTCCGAGGCAATTCATATCTATGTGCTTTCATGTCAGAATCTTGCTAATTGTCACTTGGCGTTGGGACAGTTAATCGAAGCGGAAACTTACTTGCTCAAAGCCCAAAGCAGTGCATCAGATATAATGGGGGCTAGTAAGTTACTAATGGAATTTCGGACGCAAGCATATTCTGCGTTCTATGCGACATTTCAAGATTTAGTCAAGTTTTATGAAGCTCTTGGTCGGGAAGATGCGCTGTCTGAAATCATCATGCAATCCAAAGAACAAGCACTTAAGTTTCTTGGGCAAGTCGAAGCAACTTTACCAAGCAACTAATAGTGTAAATAAAATAGCGGTACTGGATAGATAAAGACTATTTCCCAAATACCGCTACAATCCTGTGTTGATGTCGAGGAAAGTCGCTAAAAACTCATGAATTAAACCATCAGACCAAAGTCGGTGCTTTTTCCATCTCTGCATTGTACTGACCAAGGCTGGCTGCTCCGTTTAACTTCGCTCGATGATAGAGTAATTTTTGTGCCTCAGATGTCTTCTGATCATTACCCTGCCAGTATTCTAAAGCTGGTTGCTGAATAGCGCGGGCATAGGAAAAGGTAACAGACCAAGGACACTGGGAAGCAAATTTAGCATTCATCACATTCAGATGTTCCGTTGAGCGTTCGTTACTCTGTCCACCGGAAAGGAAAGCAATTCCGGCAACAGTAACAGGTACGTTCTTGAGTAAGCATTGAATAGTCATTTCTGCTACCTGCTCTACACTCGCCGGATTGGGACAAGTCAAGCCAGAAATCACCATACTAGGTTTAAGTATCATCTGGTCAAACTCAACTTTTTGCAGACGCAGTTGATTAAATACCGCTTCTAAAGTTTCATCTGTTACTTCGTAACAATCTTCTATTGTATGGTCGCCATCAATTAATACCTCCGGCTCCACAATTGGTACAAGTCCTCCTTCCTGACACAAAGCAGCATAACGAGCTAGCGCATGAGCATTAGCTTCAATGCAAGTACCGCTGGGAATGCCATTACCAATGGTAATCACAGCCCGCCATTTGGCAAAACGTGCGCCCATTTTGTAATATTCAGCAATGCGCTCCCTTAGACCATCTAATCCTTCGGTAACTTTCTCACCTGGACAAGCTGCTAAGTCTTTAGCTCCGGCATCAACTTTGATACCAATGATCATACCCGCATCTTGCATCACCTTCGTAAAGGCAACCCTAGCCTGAGAAAACTGGCTAATAGTTTCATCGTAGAGAATAGCTCCACTGATGTATTCAGATAAACCAGGAGTTGTCAGAATTAACTCCCGATAAGCACGTCGTCGTTCTTCTGTCGTGGGGATACCTAATTTTTCAAATCGCTTGTTGCATGTAGCGTTGCTTTCATCCATTGCCAGGATACCTTTACCAGGAGCAACCATTGCCTTAGCGGTGTTTCTCAATTCCTGCGCGTATGCACTCATGTTAATCATCCCTCCGTTGGTTTTGGCGATCGCTAGATCCATTGCAATTATTATTGCAAATAAATTGCAATAAATTAAATCATTTGTTAAATTATTTTTGTATAGATACTATAACCTCCTATGTCAGGATTGCTTGTGGGAGATTGATTCTCCCACATTTTTTCTGATTATGCCAAAGTATAGGGAAACTAGATGGATTAGATAGGTGTTGATTTACCTGTCAATAATACTATTATATGTCTTTACTTTTATTCATATATATTCTCAATAATTTTGCAATGCTTTTTGCAGGAGACTACCGCTTGGACACACCGATATCCTCAACCGAACTTCAAAGTGTACTTGATTACTTTCGAGAGTGCAAGTAGTCGCCGTGAATGCATCTGAACAAGCAACAAGTTTGGCAATGGCGAGTAAAATCTGTCGGTTCGCTCATTTTGAGGAATGGAAGGGAATTAATATTTAAGTTTGAGATTTTTTATTAGTTATATAGAAATATATAGTTATATTTATATTTAATAATTTTAATAAACTTTGATAAATTATCTTCCTATTTTTTACTTTTACGCAAAAATACTTAAAAAATTAAACTTGCATTCAAGGTATCAAAATTCTTCTTCAATTATTTTTAAATCTTTCCGGAAACTGGAGGAAATGCCAGTAAATCTAGATAAAAGACTTACTGAGTAACCAGCTCATGACATACCACATAATCGGTAAATTACTACAAGGGCGTTACCAAATTGTCCAAACCCTTAGTGCAGGGGTGTTTGGACAAACATACATTGCCGTGGACGTAGATTATCCACAGAATCCACAATGCGTTGTTAAGCAGATCAAAGTTAGCAGTTCCGAGCCGGGCTACTTGGAGATGCTGAAGTTACTG
The DNA here is from genome assembly GCF_036919555.1 of Nostoc sp. Lineage (GTDB taxonomy): Bacteria > Cyanobacteriota > Cyanobacteriia > Cyanobacteriales > Nostocaceae > Nostoc. Next base: position 77,784 of record NZ_JBALCS010000036.1, on the reverse strand, counting down.
TTTCTGACTGAAACCGAAACCCTTAAGCTTCTGGGAAGCCATCAGCAAATTCCTGAATTCATCGCCTGCTTTGAAGAAAATGAGCAATTTTATTTAGTGCAAGAGTGTATTGAAGGACATGCGCTGACTGCGGAATTGCCAATCAATCAACAGTGGGGGTGTCTGTGGACTGAAAGCGAAGTTGTAGAATTCCTGATCGATGTCTTAGGTATCCTAGAATTTCTTCACTCTCAAGGCGTTATCCATTGCGATATCAAACCGGAAAACTTGATCAGACGTAATAGCGATCGCAAGTTAGTTTTGATTGACTTTGGCTCAATCCAGTCTATTGATTTTGGTATAGGTGCGGAATTGCCCATTTATAGAATTCCTGTCACTTCATTGGGGTATATACCGCCAGAGCAATTTATTGGACAAACACAGCCCAATAGTGATATTTATGCTTTGGGTATGATTGCCATTCAGGCTTTAACAGGGTTAGAACCATTACAATTAAAAGCTGATCCTTATGCTAATGATAATGAAATTTTTTGGCGTTCTAAAAACACGCCAGTTAACGATTATCTAGCTGCTGTTCTCAGCCAAATGATCCGCTACGATTACCAAAACCGCTTTCAGTCTGCGGGTGAAGTACTGCGGGTACTCAAACAAATAATCTGGGAAACTCAGCCATCAGAAATATTAGAAGCAGATTCTCAATTTTCCCTAGAGGCGGCGATTGAAAATAATAGTTCTCAGAATCCTACATCGGGGAAATTATCGCCATTATTAACAGGAATGAAAGTAGGACTGGCGGCTAATTCTTTGTTGATGGGATTTGGTGTATATTCTTTAGTTAATAGTTCACCTGCATACTCAGAAACAGATACTTTATATAAAGCAACACAAGAATATCAATCAGGAGATTTGCAAAAGGCGATCGCACTCGCTAAATCAATTCCCTCCCACAGCAATGTTTATCCAGAAGCGCAAGCTACAATTGAAGAATGGCAACAGCAATGGCAAGTAGCTGCACAGCAATATCAAATAGCTGAAACAGCTTTTCATGAGAGCAGATGGTCAGATGTTCTTCATACTGCTTCTAAAGTTCCAAATATTTTATATTGGCAATCTAAAACACGCAAACTAGTTCAGCAAGCATCAGTCAACATTGAAACACAAACGCAAGATATATTAGCCAAGGCTTACGAAAAAGCCAGGGAAAAAGATTTTTCTACTGCATTACAATATCTGCGTCTAATTCCTCAAGAAAGTCATGCTGGTACTTTAGTTCAAGAAAAGTTGGCTGAGTACAATCGAAAGCGGCAGATCAGAGCAGCCTACTTTTTACAAAAAGCCTATAAACAAGCATCTATTGGTGATTTTGATCGGGCTGTCAAATTTCTCCGAAATATTCCCAACGATACTTTAGTTTATGCTCAAGCTCAAGTCAAATTGAATGAGTATACTCAAAAACAACGCGTGCGGACTGACAATCAAAAGGTAGCTTCTGCAAAAAGAACAAATTCATTTGTCCCTAAAAACTTAATCACTAGGGTTGAATATCTTCAGGGAGCAAATTACTTACAAGAAGTCAATATTCGGTAGTTATAGCAATTTTTAAATGCATGGAATACAGTCATTGTCGGGGCACAATATATTGTGCCTCGACGCGTGTTCTCAATTAACTAGACAAGGGGCTTAAGCCCCTTCTTAAAGCTCTGACTTTTCACGGGATCTAGAAAACCGCTCTCCTGCAACGCTACGGTGTACACACAATTTATCCGATTACCCAAAATCCTCTAAAACCTCACCCTATCCTATCTTTAATCCTTCTCCTTAGTAAAAAGAGGGACAGGTTTTACTACGTAAAACCAGGGTAAGGTATCTCAGGGGCTATGAGACTTAACCGTTAATTGCGTCACCAAAGACTTGTGTGTACACCGTAGCTTCCCTAGTAGCAAGTTAGGTTTTTGATTACTGAATCGATGCTCTAGGGTGTCGTCTGCGGTGGATTAGTAGGATTAGGAACTGGGATGATTGGTACGATGATTACAGGCTTTGATTTTGCGCCTTGCAGTTGAATTTGAGCTTGGTTACGGGCGTCAATTGCTTGTTGGTAATTAGGCTTGTATTTTATTGCTTGATCGTAAGAAGCGATCGCATCTTGATAGCGTTTCAAATTTAATAGCGCATTACCTCTGCTATACCAGCTTTCGGAATGGTCTGGTTTATAACGAACTGCCTTATTATAATGAGCGATCGCATCTTCGTATTTCTGCAATATATATTCTGAATTCCCCATATTATACCATGCTTGATAGTCATTTGGCTTAATTCTTGCGGCTTTATTATAAGATTTTATTGCTTCTTGATAGCGTTGTGTTTGATGCAACGACCAGCCCAAATTATACCATGCTTGATAGTTGCCAGGATTGTATTTAATTACTTGATTAAAAGATTCAATTGCTTCGGGATAACGTTGTAAATTTAGCAGTACATTACCTCTCGACAACCAAGCTTGATAATAATTTGGCTGGTATTCCACTGCTTTATCATAAGCCGTAAACGCATCTTTGTAGCGTTGCAAATTCACTAAAGTATTACCAAAATTATACCAAGCTTGCTCGTAGTCTGGTTTTAAATCAACAACTTTTTGGTAGGCTGCGATCGCTTCTTCATATCGCTTAGAATTCTGCAAAGCTAATCCTTTTTTGTACCAAGCTTCGTAATTATCTGGTTTGAGTTCAATCGCTTTTTCATAAGATTTAATTGCTTGGTCATATTGATTTAAATTACTGAAAGCTTCACCTTTAGCGTTCCAGACTTCTGAGTTGTCATTATTTAATTGTAAGGCTTTGTCAAAAGAGGCGATCGCTTCTTGATATCGCTGTAAATTTCCTAATACAAAACCCCGTCCAATCCAAGCTTCTAAATAATCTGGCTGAATTTGAATTGCTCTATCATATGCTGCTAGTGCATCTTTATATTTTTTTAATTTATCCAGCGTTTTGCCTTGACCATTCCATCCTTGAGAATAATCTGGTCTAATATTAACTGCTTTTTCATATACTGCTAACGCATCTTGATAGCGTTGTAAATCAAAAAGCGTATTTCCTTGTTTAGATAGTTCTATGGCGTTATTGGAATTAATGTGATTCAAAATAAATAGTGATGCTACTCCAGTGACCCCAATTAAAAATATCGCTAATAAAATTTTACCCAGTGTACCTTTTTTCGGTTCTTTTTTCAGTTGAGGTTTGTTGATATTCTTTGGTAGAGAAATCGGAGTTAACGCTATTGTTGCAACAGGTGGTAGTGTTAACTCTTTCAGCGCTTGTAATGCCATCGTTGCCGAAGGATAGCGTTGTCGAAAGTCGTAGCACACCATTTTATCTAAGAATTGAGCGAATTCTGGCGTTACCGTGGCTTGATTGTGCCAGATAATTTCATTAGTATCGGCATCTTTTACTATTTCCTCTGGTGATAATCCAGTCAGAGCTTGAATAGCAATTATTCCCACAGCATAGATATCACTACTTAATTTTGGCGTACCATGAGCTTGTTCTCCAGGAATATATCCAGGCGTACCTATAGCAACAGTAGCTATAGTTTGACCTTGGGGAGTAATCACTTGAGTAGTAATTTGTTTAACTGCACCAAAATCAATTAAGATTAATTTGCCATCTGGTTGGCGTCTGAGGATATTTCGGGGATTGACATCACGGTGAATTACATTCTGTTGATGGACAAATTCTAAGATTGTCAAAAGTTCTTGTAAAAGTGAAATTACTTGGTCTTGACTTAGGGTTTTACCTGGTGTTAATTCTTGACTCAGGTCGTGACCTTCAATCAATTCCTGTACGAGATAAAATTCGGCATTCTCCTCAAAATAAGCTAAAAGTTGGGGAATGCGATCGTGAGTTCCTAATTTATATAGAACTTGTGCTTCTGTATCAAATAAACGCCTAGCTGTCTCCAAAGTTACAGGATCACTTGCCTGGGGTTTGAGTTTCTTAACGACACATAGAGGTGAACCGGGTAATTGAGTATCACAAGCCACAAAAGTTTCACCAAAACCCCCACCTCCCAAGTTACTAATAATTTGGTATCTTCCTACAAGTGTGTTTCCCAGCATCTCGTTTGCCTAGTTAAGTGCGATGCGATCTGATTTCAATCTTGCCATATATTAAGGGGATAGGGGAAGTAAGGGAGTAGGAGAGGCAGGGTAAGCAGGGAAGGTAGGGGAAGAATAACTAATAATTAATAACCAATGACCAATGACTAATTTATATGATTCCTATTAGTGATAATATTCGTTGTCGGAATAAGCCAATTATTAATTACTGGCTGATTGGCATTAATGTTGCTGTATTTTTATGGGAACTTCAACTAGAATTTAGTGGTGAATTGGGCTATTTTGTTAATAGTTGGGGTGTGATTCCAGCCCAAATTAGTGGGGCAATTACAAATGCACTCTTATTTAACAACTCTGCTGCTTGGATAATTATAATTTGGCGGTCATTTTCACTACTTTTTGGGATATTTCTGCACGGCAGTTTTAGTCAAATATTGGGAAACCTCCTATTTTTGTGGGTTTTTGGGAAGACTGTAGAAAATATTCTCGGACATAGACGCTATCTCGGATTTTATCTGGCTGCTGGCGCGATCGCTGGGTTAGTCCAAATTCTGGCTGAACCGAGTTTGACAGTACCATTGATTGGGGGCAATGGCGCGATCGCAGCTATTTTAGGAGCATACGTTATGAAGTTTCCTAAAGCTAAAATTGACACTATCTTGCCACTAGTCATTGTGTATATTCCTATAGAAATTCCAGCTTTTTTCTATATATTTTGGTGGTTTGTACAACAGTTATTTTATGGTATTGGTAGTTTAAATATTCCCCCGGTTGGCGTAAATCAATCGGGTGTTGTCTTCTGGGGGCAGGTTGTGGGATTATTTATTGGTGCAGCTTTCATGCGATTTCAGAAATGAAGAAAAATTTCAGAGTCAGAATTCCAGAGTCAGAATCCAATCAGCTTTGGATTTTAACTTATTTATGTACCTTTTGATGGATTACATTTGTTAGCTAAAAAAACCATAGTTATAAGAATAGGGAATACCTACTCTTCAAATCGGTATTGTTGAGTTGCGAGCGGTGTGCAAGATGCCAAATGTTGATAGAATTAACTATAAAATCACTGATGAATTAGCAGTTATGCGGCAGCGTGTAGCTGAGTTAGAGCAATCAGAGATATCTTATCAACAAAGGCAAGCAGCCCTTGAGGAGCAATTAACAGAACTCAAAAGAAAGCTGCTAGTAGAAGGAAAAAATACCCATACTCAAGTTGTCGAGTATGATATTGAATTTCATCATGAACAGGGCACATCCACAGCTTTAAATCTGCCAACAGATGCAGCAGTGACTTTAGAGCAACTCCAACAAGAAATTGCACAGCGACAGCAGGTAGAAGTCTCTCTGAGAGAGAGTGAAGAAAGGCTGAGGCTAGCTCTAGAGGTTTCCCAGATGGGCTTGTGGGATTGGAATATTGTTACCAATCAAGTCATCTGGTCTGAAAATCACCAAGAGCTTTTTGGTGTGCTTCCAGGTAGTTTTGACAGCCCTTATGAGACATTTCAGAAGTACGTTTATGCTCAAGATAAGCAATCTGTAATGCAAGCGATCGCTCAGGCTTTGGCACAAAAAACTGACTACAATGATGAATTTCGGATAGTTCGAGCAGACCAAAGTGTACATTGGATTTCTGCTAAGGGAAAATTTATCTATGATCACCAGGGACAAGCGGTGCGAATGATCGGCGTTTGTATGGAAACTACTGTGTGCAAGCAGGCTGTAGAAAGTACTCGCGAACTAACGACTCAAGTCCAAGAACAGGCAAATATTTTAAATGCTATCCTCACCGCATCAGTTGATCACATTTATATCTTTAATCACAGAGGTTGCTATCAGTATGTCAGTCGTGATGGAGCAACTTTACTAGGCTTAAAGCCCCAGGAAATTGTCGGCAAGACTTTGCAAGAACTGGATTTACCCACAGACCTTGTAGAACAGGTAGATAATCAACGACAAGCTGTGATGAAAACTGGGCAGCCAATCAAGGATGAGTGTAAATATGTAACTCCTGATGGGGTGCATTATTATGAATACATCCTCACACCATTACGGAATTTACACCAAAACATTGAAGGCGTAATTACTGTTTGTCGTGATATTACCGAACACAAACGGGCAGAAAAGATATTACGTGCAAGTGAAGCCCGATTTCGGCGTTTGTTTGAATCTAACCTAATCGGGGTGGCTTTTTGGAATGTGGATGGCTTTATTATTGATGCCAATGATGCCTTTCTTCAACTAGCTGGCTACAGTCGTGATGATTTTGCGCTTTTAGATAGATTTAATTGGCGAGAGCTGACTCCTGTCGAATATAAGCATTTAGACGATCGCGCCATTTTGGAGGTGCAAACCACTGGAGTTTCTAGAATTTATGAGAAAGAGTACATCCATCGCAACGGTAAGCGAGTACCAATTGTTTTGGGGATGGCCTTGCTGAATGACTCCAATGATAATGGTGTTGCTTTTGTACTAGATATTACCGATCGCAAATTGGTAGAGAAAGAATGCGCTTATTTACTCCAACGAGAACGGACAGCACGCCAACAAGCAGAAATCGCCAACAAAATCAAAGATGAATTTCTGGCGGTTCTCTCCCATGAGCTGCGAACCCCACTCAACCCCATCCTGGGATGGTCGAAAATGCTGCGGACTCGCAAATTTGATCAAAAAACTACTAACCACGCCTTGGAAACCATTGAACGCAACGCCAAGTTACAAACCCAGCTAATTGAAGATTTGTTGGATGTATCTCGCATTCTCCAAGGAAAATTAAACTTGAATATCTGTCCAGTCAACTTGGTAATGGTAGTTGAAGCAGCACTAGAGACAGTAAAACTAGCAGCACAAGCCAAGTCAATTCAAATTCAGACCATATTTGATCCCATTTTGGGACAAGTGATGGGCGACCCAAATCGGCTTCAACAAGTTGTGTGGAATCTAATTGCCAATGCAGTAAAATTTACACCAACAGGAGGACGGGTAGAAATTAGACTCATGGAAGCTGGTAAGCAGGCTCAAATTCAGGTCAGTGATACAGGTAAGGGAATTCCGCCAGACTTTTTGCTTTATGTATTCGATTACTTTCGGCAAGCTGATGGTACAACTACGCGGACATTTGGTGGATTAGGTTTAGGATTAGCGATCGTGCGTAAGGTTGTAGATATGCATGGGGGAAATGTTCAAGCCGAAAGTCCTGGAGAAGAATTGGGTGCAACCTTCACTGTTGAGCTACCGCTTTTGGTTAGAAGTGAACAGGTTCGGCGTGAAGAGAATGAGTCTTCACCTTGTGATCCGGAATCCTCGCTGCTTTCGGACACTCAAGTTTTAGTGGTGGACGATGAACCCGATATTCGCGACTTAATTAGCTTTATTTTGCAAGACTACGGTGTAAAAGTAACCGTCGTAGCATCAGCACAGGAAGCATTACAAGCGCTGTCTGAGTCGATACCAGATATTTTAATTAGCGATATTGGAATGCCAAAGACAGACGGTTATATGCTGATGCGTGAAGTGCGATTGCGATCGCCCCAACAAGGAGGATTGATACCTGCGATCGCTCTGACAGCCTATGCAGGTGAAATGAATCAACAGCAAGCACTAGCAGCAGGATTTCAAATGCATATTTCCAAACCAGTAGATCCAGATGTATTGGTAAAGGCGATCGTTGATTTGATTAAACCAAACTGATATATAGCGTAAAGATTTTTGCGGATATTTAGTAATCTTTAGATCAATACAGTTCAGTTAAGGATAATTGTAGGTTGGGTTGAACGAAGTGAAACCCAACAAACCCTACAAAATGTTGGGTTTCGTTCCTCAACCCAACCTACGCTGGTTTTGGTTTTTGGCTCTAACCCAAGCGTATTGATCTTTAGATTACTTTTGCTAAGTAAGTAGGTCAAATTAAATATAAAACCTCACCCTGCCTCCGGCTTCCCTCTCCGAACTCACGGAGAGGGATTGAGGGTGAGTTTGATCTTATATTTAATTACGCCTACCTACTTATAAGCAAGGAACTTCAGTTCTTTGCGGGACATAACTTTTACGTTAAGTTAACATGTATGCAGTGCGTTGGGCGGCGAGCCACTCTTGTTGCACCTGGCGTCAGGGATTGGGGGTTAGGTCTGTATTGGACTCAACTGCAAACTGCTATAGGTGACATGACTCCTTTCCTGAAGGTAGGGAGGCAACTAAAGAATCACTTCAAAGACTTCCTAGTTACTCCCTTACGGGATTTCGACTTTGACCTAGACTGAGATATCTCAGTACAAGAGCAAACCGTCTGCATAGGCGTTTTGGATTCCCGACTGTCCATCGGTACTAATTAGTATCTTAATATATTAGTGGCAAATGCAACACTCGTAAATATAAAGCCGTGCTAGAAGCACGGGGTTTTAAACCCAACTTTTCGATAAACGGGCAGGTGTATATCCTGAGCCTGCGGAAGGGCAAGCTCTGTTACCACCGTAGACATCGCTATTTGACCAGCATTAGCCCAAAATTTGTAATATCAGCATATTACAAAACGAATGCGAAATGTGGGATAAATATATTGATTATTTTGCTATGAGTAACAATCAAGGCTGCGATTATCAATAATTTTTTGGGCAATCTAAATATAGTCCTTTTTTCTACTTAGCGAACCAATTGTTAAAGGAAGGAATATTTGATAAGAGCCAACTCCAGCCCATCTAATGCCAAAATGCATTCCTCGCACAGTTTGCTGATCCGATTTCTTGTCGGCGGCACTACTCTTATTGTGAGTATTTCTGCTTATTTTAGCTATGAAGCTGCTCGGAAAATAACCCTAGAAGAGTTGAGAGGAAGAGCTTTTTTAGAAGTACAAAGAGGGGTTGATGAAATTGAGGAGTGGTTGCATGTTCGCAAAGTGGAGGTGCAAACCCTTGCTGAGACTTCAACTGTACGCTCCTTAGACTGGTCTGTAGCAGAACCCTATTTAAAGTCAGAAGTTGACCGGATCAATGAATTTTTCGTTTTCCAAATAGCTACCCCGGATGGTTCGTATTTTAATACTATGGTTGGTCGGTCAAATAAGAATATTAAGGATCGAGACTACTTTCAAAAAGCACTAGCCGGAAAAAGCAACATTTCCGATCCTTTCATCAGCCGTTCCACAGGCATTCCTTTAATTGCGATCGCCACCCCAATTGGGTCAAATTCTCCTCAGAGTCGTTCACCAATTGGTGTCTTCAACGGCAACGTTAAAGTCGATCACATTGTTAAAGTTGTCAACTCGCTGCGCTACGGCAAAAACAGCTATGCATTTGCTTTGAATTCTCAAGGAAAAGCGATCGTCCATCCTAACTCAAGTTTCATGTCAACGCTAGAAAAACCTGCACCCAGCCTGCTGAAAATTCCAGATCGCAATTTAAATGCGATCGCACAGCAGATGGTAAATAAACAACAGGGAATTCAGTTGATGGAAATTGACGGCACCAAAAAGTATGTTGCCTATGTGCCGTTGCGAGAAGCTAATTGGTCTGTAGCTCTGGTGATCCCACGCCAAAATATTGAATCTCGACTGCAATTCCTCGATTTTATCGCCCTAATTCTGGGCGGACTAACAGTGATGATGATCACTGTCTTGTGGAGGGTGCAAGCGTTTGAACAGGTTCAACTGAAAAAGTCCAAAGCGGCGGCTGATACTGCAAACCATGCTAAAAGCGAATTTTTAGCCAACATGAGCCATGAACTGCGAACGCCCTTGAATGGTATTTTAGGTTGCGCTCAAATTTTGCTGCGTTCCCAAGATTTGCCGGAGCAACAGCAATATCATGTAAACATCATTGAACAGTGTGGCTCTCATCTGCTGACTTTAATCAATGACATTTTGGATCTTTCTAAAATTGAAGCGCGAAAACTGGAATTGCATCTTCATGATGTGCATTTCCCGTCTTTTTTACAGGGAATCGCGGAAATTTGCCAGATTCGGGCAGAACAAAAGGGCATTTTGTTTGTCTATGAACCCGCGATTAACTTGCCGAGTGGGGTTCATGTCGATGTCAAAAGGTTACGTCAAGTTCTCTTGAATCTGCTGGGGAACGCGATCAAATTTACGGATGAGGGTAAAGTTACTTTCAAGGTTGAGGTAATCGATCAACTTCCTGGTGATCAGCAGACGGTGAAATATCGCATTCGCTTGAGTGTAGAAGATACGGGAATTGGGATAAATCCAAGCGAGTTGGGCAAGATTTTTTTGCCATTTGAACAAGTAGGTGAGAAAAAGCGTCAGGCCGAAGGGACGGGGCTGGGTTTAGCTATTACTCAGCAGTTGGTGCAGATGATGGGTAGCGATATCCATCTTAAGAGTCAAATCGGTCAGGGTAGTACTTTCTGGTTTGAGATTGCGATCGCCGAAGCCAGCCAATGGGTGCAGTCTGTGATGGCTGCATCAAAAAGACAAATCATTGGCTTTGAAGGTAGCCCGCGCACCATCCTGATGGTAGACGATCGCTGGGAGAATCGCATAGTAATTACAAACTTACTGCAACCACTGGGTTTTAATGTGGTTGAAGCTATCAACGGTAAAGAAGGATTAGAAAAAGCGATCGCTCTTAAACCAGACCTGATGATTACAGATTTGTTCATGCCAGAAATGGATGGGTTTGAATTGATTCAACACTTGCGTCATACCCCAGATATCGCAGATGTCAAGATTATCGTCTCTTCCGCTAGTGTCTTTGAAACTGACCAACATCGCAGTCTGGAAGCAGGAGGTGACACCTTTTTGAACAAACCTGTACAAGTAGATGAATTACTGTATCAATTAGAGTTCAACTTAGGTTTGGCATGGATTTACCAGGAGTCTCAGTCTGAGGAACAAAGAATTAACTCTTCGACGACAACAAGTGATAGCCCATCAGATAAATTGATTTCTCCTTCCCCCGATGTATTGCGAGAACTGCTGACCTTAGCCAGTAAAGGTAACTTCAATGCCATCCTCAAATTGGCCGATCAACTAGAGGAAACAGACACAAACCTCGCTCCCTTTGCTAACCAATTGCGGCAACTAGCGAGGCAGTTTGACGAAGATTTAATCCTCAACTTCTTGACTCAATATGAGGTAAAAACAGGATGAGCGCGACAATACACAACCAAAAAAATTCCCGGAATTACGATCCTGCCAGAGGAATTATTTTAGTCGTTGACGATCACCTTGCAAACTTAGAAGTTTTATCGAGCTTTTTGGATCAGTCTCACTTTGAAGTTTGGGCGACTCGTAGTGGTGAAAAAGCCATTCAAAAATTAGACACCGATCATTTACCTGATTTAATTTTGCTTGATGTGATGATGCCGGGCATGGATGGGTTTGAAACTTGTAAACACCTAAAAAGCGATCCTCGTATCCAAGATATTCCAATCATTTTTATGACTGCTCTTTCAGATACTGCTGATAAAGTTAAAGGATTGCAATTGGGAGCTGTAGATTACATTACCAAACCTTTTCAGTATGAAGAGGTTTTGGTGCGAATAGAGCAACAACTGAAGCTGAGAAATTTGACGAAAACTTTGATTGCCAAAAACGCCGAATTACAACAGGCTCAAACCCAACTAATCCAAGCAGAAAAGGTAGCAGCCTTAGGCCATCTGACCGCAGGAATTGCCCATGAGGTGAATAATCCGATCAATTTTATATCTGGCAACTTAAATTTTGTAGAAGAGTATGTTCAGGAGGTTGTTGATTTACTCAAGCTATATCAAAAGTATCTGCCCAACCCACCTGTTGAAATTCAAAATGCTATTAAAACAAAAGATATCAGCTTTTTATTAAATGATTTATCTAAAATTATTCAATCCATGCAAGTTGGTACAGATCGCGTTATAGAAATTGTGTCATCGTTGAATAACTTCTCTCGTCACAGAGAAGAAGGCAATAAACTGGCTAACCTGCATGAAGGTCTAGAAAGCACGCTACTCATTCTCGGTCATCGACTCAAAGCAAATGCTCATCGTCCGACAATCCAACTAATCAAAGAATATGGAGAATTGCCACCTATTGAGTGCTATCCAAGCGAAATCAATCAGGTCTTTATGAATATAATTTGCAATGCGGTCGATGCAATTGAAGAAATCCAAAAAAATCAAGACTTTGAGGAAATTTCCAAATATCCTGGTGTGATTCGGATTCAAACTGAGTCAATTGGAGAACGAGTTATTCTCCGAATTGCCGACAATGGCTCAGGAATCAGCGAAGCAGACCGGACAAAAATATTCGATGCTTTCTACACCACAAAAACCATCGGTAAAGGAACAGGACTAGGTTTATCTATTGCTTACCAAATTGTAGTTAACAATCATCGCGGCAAGTTAACTTTCCATTCAACACAAAGGAACGGCACAGAGTTTGTGATTGAATTACCTATCCGATAAATTAGAAATTTCATTTGATTTAGAATCAACTTTGACTTGTCCTAACACTATCAGTCTTTCGTGGTAAAATACAAGATGAAAAACTCCAGCGTAGCAACATCAGTTTATAATCCTTCGGTTTCCAACCGAGGGAGATGCCAATAAATTTAAGACAGCTATCTACCGTTTGGATGGAAATGACTGAGCAACGTGATGCTGACTCACCGTCAACTGATTCTCAGAAATTGAGTAAACCGACCGATGGAGCAACTACCAAGTCGGTCGATAATTCCTGGACAAACCGCATTGGTGGTGTCTGGAACAAGGCAACAACACGTCTAACGCAACTCTTACCCGTGGAACAACTGGCACAGACGGTTGTTGAATGGTTTAGTGTGAGCGAGGCTCAGGTTGCAGAGATTTTAGAGAAAATCCGAGCCGAACTACCAACTACAGAAGCGCTGCTAATTGGTAAACCCCAAGCCGGAAAAAGTTCTATTGTCCGGGGATTGACAGGAGTTTCTGCCGAAATTGTCGGTCAGGGATTTCGTCCCCACACGCAACACACCCAGCGCTATGCCTATCCTTCCAATGACCTGCCGTTACTGATTTTTACTGATACGGTGGGACTGGGTGATGTTAAACAAGATACTAAAGTAATCATTCAGGAGTTAGTTGGCGATTTACAACAGGAAACTCGTTCCGCCAGAATCCTGCTTCTGACCGTCAAAATTAATGATTTTGCAACTGAGACATTACGACAAATTGCTCAACAGTTGCGCCAGCAATATCCAGACATTCCCTGTCTCTTGGTAGTTACCTGCTTGCATGAGGTTTATCCTCGCGATACCATCGATCATCCTGCCTATCCGCCAGATGATCAGGAAGTCAACCGCGCATTTGCCGCAATAAAGCAAGCCTTCGTCGGAATAACTAACCACTCTGTACTAATTGACTTTACCTTAGAAGAAGATGGCTACACTCCGGTATTTTATGGCTTAGAAGCACTGCGAGATTCCTTGGCAGAACTACTCCCACAAGCAGAAGCGCAGGCGATTTATCAGCTATTAGATCAAGAAGAAGCTGGGAAGCAAATTGGCAACCTTTACCGAGATGCTGCACGCCGTTATATTTTGCCATTTGCGATTATGTCAGCCACCCTCGCGGCTATACCTCTGCCATTTGCCACAATGCCGGTACTCACTGCATTGCAAGTATCAATGGTGGGTCTGTTGGGTAAATTATATGGGCAGACAATTACTCCATCTCAGGCGGGAGGCGTTGTGAGTGCGATCGCAGGTGGTTTTTTAGCACAGGCAATTGCACGGGAGTTAATTAAATTTATACCAGGTTTTGGTAGTGCGATCGCCGCATCTTGGGCAGCCGCCTATACTTGGGCACTAGGGGAAGCAGCCTGCGTTTACTTTGGTGATTTAATGGGAGGTAAGAAACCCGATCCCCAGAAAATTCAATTGGTGATGCAAGAAGCATTTCAAGTGGCGCAAAAACGGTTTAAGGGAATCAAACGTTAGGGATAGTTGTTGGGGTTTTCAACAAGTAGACCTTCACTTATTGCGGCTGCATTCAATTCGGAATCAGCAGATACAAATTTCACCAAAGGTAAACTGTTAGCTACACAGAGGGCATTTACCGCACGACCAGCCCCTAACTGAACTGCATCGTCACCTCGTAACCCGTATGCTTCAGCTAATACCATTGCAGAGTTGATAATGCTCTGTGTGGTTTCAACAACTTGGTATTCAGACCGGAGATCACTTTTGAACTGATTACATACTGCGATCGCATCCGTAGCAATGATACTTCCACCACGCGATCGCCGTGTAATTGCAGCGACAATTTCAACACTAGTAATGGCAGCAATCAGTAGATCATTTTTCAGTAGCGGGTCAAATAAACTCAAAACCCATGCTGAACCTATCTCACTGACGTAGCGTTTGACCAGCGCACTGCTATCTAAATAATAAGCTGCCATCTAGCAGCGTTCCTCAATGATTGTTTCAGAAACAGGCTTACCCTGTACCTGAATAAGTCGCTGTTCAGTTTGCTGATTATAAGCTGGTTGCTTGAGTTGTTTTACTAACCCAGAAGTTAACAGTGCTTTGTGAAATGTTGTCCGTTGAGTAACTTGTTCTTGCTCAACAAGATATCTCTGGATAGCCTGATTCAGCTGCTGTAGCTCCTCCGGCTCTAGGATCTCAAGCTGATTGAGGATTTGGTTAAGGATTGCCTGTGGCATAGGCTTCTACTGTTTACCTGGGCTACTTTGTCTATTATTTTACGGTGGATATATAGGAATCCGGTTTGATTTCTGAAAAGATACGTAGGTGTGTTAGCAAGGAGAGTACGGCACCAAACCCTTGATAATGGTGCGTTACGAACTTCGTTCTAACACACCCTACAATACCTAATTTTGTTCAAAAATCAAATAGGAGTCCTATAGCGTTTCCTAAGCAACTGAGGTACACCCAAATCTTGTTTAACAAAAGCTGCTTTTCCAAAAACTTTAAGACTCAAGAATCTCATATAGAATTTATACTGAATTCTGACGCCTTGGCAGAGCGTCTTTGCTTTGCTCCTGAGTTCTGAATTCTTCTGATAATAAAAGCATGAGTGGCAAATTAATTGTATTTGAAGGGGTAGAAGGCTGTGGTAAAACCAGCCAAATGCAGCTTTGTTCTGAGTGGTTAGAAAGTCTGGGTCTTTCTGTGGTTGTAACTCGTGAACCAGGAGGAACAGAGTTAGGCTTACATCTTCGCCGCTTGCTACTAGAAAAGGCAGAGGACAAACCAGTTGCAGAAGTGACAGAACTTTTGTTGTATGCTGCTGACCGATCGCAACATGTTGAACAAGAACTCAAACCAAATCTCGCAGCAGGGAAATATATTTTATGCGATCGCTACACCGACTCTACCATTGCCTACCAAGGATATGGTCGGGATCTTAACATGAATTTTATCAATCAGCTTAACTATATTGCTACTGGTGGCTTAGAAAGTGACCTAACTATTTGGCTAGATGTCGATGTCGAGGTGGGACTCTCCCGTAAACTAGAAAGCATTGTCGGACTAGACCGGATTGAACAGGAGACAATCGCTTTTCATCGGCGCGTTCAACAAGGATATGCACATTTAGCAACATCCTATCCCTCACGAATTGTTCGCGTAGATGGCAGCTTAAGTAAAGAAGCTGTACAACAGGTAATTCAAGGAATTTTGTGTGTACACCTGCACTTGGGGAACGAACCGCGAAGGCGCGAAGTACGCGTTCGCGGTTCGTTTCCATAGAAACCCTCTCCAACCCTGTGGCAAAATTTATTAGAGTCCTTCCTTAGTTAGTTTGCCCCGCATGACCGCAACCATTCCCAATCTTCCCAGTCTGTACGACCCCTTTTCCACTGAAGCCAAGTGGCAAAAATTCTGGGAAGACAACCAAGTTTACAAAGCTGACCCTAACAAAGGCGGCGAACCCTACTGCATCGTCATTCCCCCGCCGAATGTCACTGGCAGTTTGCACATGGGTCACGCTTTTGAAAGTGCGTTGATTGATACCCTCGTGCGCTACCACCGAATGCAGGGGCGCAATACCCTGTGGCTACCCGGAACTGACCACGCCAGCATTGCTGTCCATACTATGCTGGAAAGGCAACTCAAGACAGAGGGTAAGACTCGCTACGAGTTGGGGCGTGAGAAGTTCCTAGAACGCGCTTGGCAATGGAAGGCGGAGTCTGAGGGAACGATTCTGAATCAGCTACGACGCTTGGGTGTCTCGGTGGACTGGTCACGGGAAAGGTTTACCCTGGATGAGGGTTTATCTAAAGCTGTTGTCGAGGCGTTTACTCGCCTTTACGAGGAAGGGTTAATTTATCGTGGTGAATATTTAGTTAACTGGTGTCCAGCTTCCCAGTCGGCTGTGTCTGACGTAGAAGTGGAAAATCAAGAAGTTAATGGGAATCTCTGGTACTTCCGCTATCCCCTCACCGATGGTTCTGGTTTTGTAGAGGTGGCGACAACTCGACCAGAAACGATGCTGGGCGATACGGCAGTAGCAGTTAATCCCAATGACGATCGCTACAAACATCTCATCGGCAAAACTCTAACTCTGCCAATTCTACAACGAGAAATTCCCATCATTGGCGATGAATTTGTTGATCCCACTTTCGGTACGGGTTGCGTAAAGATAACTCCCGCCCATGACCCGAACGATTTTGACATGGGTAAGCGTCACAATCTGCCGTTGATCAACATTATGAATAAAGACGGCACTCTCAACGCCAATGCTGGGGAATTTCAAGGACAAGACCGCTTTGTTGCTAGAAAAAATGTGGTTTCTCGCCTAGAAGCAGATGGCTTTTTGGTGAAGATTGAAGATTATAAGCATACCGTTCCTTACAGCGATCGCGGTAAAGTACCTATTGAACCCCTTCTTTCAACTCAGTGGTTTGTCAAAATTCGCCCCCTAGCTGACAAAACTCTCGAATTCCTCGACCAGCAAACTTCTCCAGAGTTTGTCCCCCAACGCTGGACAAAGGTCTATCGTGATTGGTTAGTAAAACTCACTGATTGGTGTATCTCTCGCCAATTATGGTGGGGACACCGAATTCCTGCTTGGTACGCTGTCAGTGAAACGGCTGGCCAAATTACCGATAACACGCCGTTTGTGGTGGCGAAATCGGAAACTGAAGCTTGGGAGAAAGCTAAAGCGCAATTTGGTGAAAATGTCAATTTAGAACAAGACCCAGATGTGTTAGATACTTGGTTTTCTTCTGGACTTTGGCCATTTTCGACTTTGGGCTGGCCGGAACAAACTCAGGATTTAGCAACTTACTACCCAACTACCACTTTGGTAACAGGCTTTGACATCATCTTTTTCTGGGTAGCCAGAATGACCATGATGGCTGGGCATTTGACGGGACAAATGCCTTTCCAAACAGTTTATATCCACGGTTTGGTGCTGGATGAAAAAGGTCAGAAGATGTCTAAGAGCAAAGGTAATGGTATTGACCCGTTGTTATTAATTGACAAATATGGTACTGATGCCCTACGGTATACCCTAATTAGGGAAGTGGCTGGTGCGGGTCAAGATATCAGATTGGAATACGATCGCAAAAAGGATGAATCAGCATCGGTGGAGGCGTCTCGCAACTTTACTAATAAGTTGTGGAATGCTGCCCGGTTTGTGATGATGAATTTGGATGGACAAACGCCGCAACAATTGGGGAACCCAGTAGCTATAGAATTGAGCGATCGCTGGATTCTCTCGCGGTATCATCAAGTTGTTAAACAAACCACCAATTACATCGATAATTACGGTTTGGGGGAAGCAGCAAAAGGACTCTACGAATTCATTTGGGGTGATTTCTGCGATCAGTATATTGAACTGGTGAAATCTCGCCTTCAGCCAGATGCAGACCCGGTATCGCGGCGGGTAGCACAGCAAACCCTCGGCTACGTGCTGGAAGGAATTTTGAAACTACTTCATCCCTTCATGCCTCATATTACCGAGGAAATTTGGCAGACTCTCACCCAACAACCAGCAGATTCTCCGCAAACTTTACCATTACAAATCTATCCTCAGGTGGATGCAAACTTGATTGATTCAGCATTAGAAGAACAGTTTGAATTGCTGATTGGCACTATCCGCACAATTCGGAATTTGCGGGCTGAGGCGGATATTAAACCAGGGGTAAAAGTAACAGCGAATTTGCAAACTGAAAGCGAGAAGGAGCGGGAAATCCTTACTGCTGGACAAGATTACATTAAAGATTTGGCGAAAGTTGAGACTTTAACCATTACTGACAAGCAAGAAAACCAAACTGTTACAGCTAAAAAACCTCAAAGGGGTTTGAAGACAATTGGTTTAATTATTGTGGCGATTGTCTTTGGTAAATTGGGTTTAGCTGTGGGAAATGCCATTGATGACACTCCCATTGTCGGTACTTTCTTTGAACTAGTTGGTTTTGGTTACACAGCTTGGTTTGTTAGCCAAAATTTACTAACGGCTGAAGCGAGACTTAGGTTATGGAGACAGTTTTTCCCGCAGACAGAATTAGAACAACCACAAAAACCAGAAAATGCGATCGCTGGTGTGATTGGTACAATACAAGTGCTAATTCCTCTGAGCGGCGTAGTGGATATTGAAGTTGTGCGTGCCAAACTAGATAAAAGCTTGAGCAAAGCTGAAGCGGAAGTTCAATCCCTGAGCGCCAGATTAAACAATCCTAGTTTTGTAGATAGAGCTAGAGCAGACGTGGTGCAAGGAGCGCGGGACGCTTTAGCAGAAGCACAGAAGCAAGCAGAAATTTTGCGCGAGCGCCTTCAGTCCTTGCCGTAGGCATCGCCTGCGTGGCTTAGGATAACTGTAATGGGTAATGAGAGTGTCAATAATTCCCAATTACCCATTACCAATTAACAAGATCCAAATATCAATTCTGGCACTTATTTTTTTATTAATTTTTTTATTAATTTTGAATTTTGAATTGGAGCGAAGCTACCCTCATGCGATATCTAGCCCAGGTGCGTAAAAACGATTTTTTAGACCAGCACCAGTTACGCTTGTTGGCGCGTCAAGAAGCTGATAACTTGTGGGCGATAATTCCCGAAGAGGCTTTTATTCTGTTGGGAAAGGGAAAGATTATGAGTGAGAACTTGCTTATTCTAGTGGAACTTTCCTCTACAGGCGACATTGAAAGAATAGAAGACGCCACCAACTGGGTACTCCATCTGGTACAAAGCTACCTCACTATCGGCATTACCCCGGAATTTTTGCAGCAGGAAGCCGAACGAGCAGAACATTGGCGACAATCGCTGACGTTGCAAAACCAAGACTTAGCGCGACGTTCCTTAGAATTGGAAGCTCGTCGTGAACAAATTCAAGCCTTAGAAGAAAGCCTCAAACGTGAGAAAAATGTTTATCCCCAAGAGGAAAGTTAAAAGTTTGTAATTGTATTGCCTATAAAGCCACAGCACCCCCAAGTGTTTATCCTCCAGAACTAATAACCATGAAAAAACTCATCCTCCGGCTGATATTCGTCATTCTGGTGCTATGTAGATTGGTGGGTTACGCTGCTGTGAATAGCCCAGCGTCTGCTTCCGGCTGCGCGATCACCACCCGTTCCGCCCCTATTAGCAATGGAACGTTGTCCTACAACCAGGTCGGCACCGGACAACCGATCTTACTGCTGCATGGACTATTTGCCAGCAAAGAGCAGTGGAACAGTATGATGTGTCAGTTGTCTGAGGCGGGCTATTGGGTGATCGCTCCCGACTTACCAGGCTACGGCAACAGCACTGGGTTCGCAACGAGGGACTATGCCCTGGAGAATCAGGTTGCACTGCTGCACCAGTTAACGAATCAATTAGGAATTCGCTCCTTTGATGTGGCAGGGAGTTCGATGGGGGGAGCGATCGCCACCCTTTACAGCCAGCTTTACCCGGAACAGTTGCGTAGCCTTGCCTTTATCGGTTCACCTTTAGGTGTGACTGATTGGGCTTCGAGCGTCAAAAATTCCATCTTTGACGGCATAAACCCCTTTATTCCAACCACCAAAAAAGAATTTGACCTGGAAATTAGCCTGCTGTTTGTCACGCCTCCCACCATCCCTGATTCTGTTAAAACAGAGAAAGTGAACAACTACATCACTCATAACCGTCACTATCAACAGATTTGGGACATCGTGAACCTGTACGATGACGTTCTCTGTCAGGGGCGATCAACTCAGCTTCCGACCCTTGCTATTTGGGGTAGAGAAGACAAAATCTACGATATTCGTGGAGCTGCTCGGCTGCAACGCTGTATTCCCGGAAGCCAAGTGATCCGATTACCAAAGGCAGGACATCTGCTGCTAATGGAAAATTCAGAGGAGGCAACTGCGGATTACTTAAGATTTCTCAATGTGTTTCACTCTAAAAGCACATTGCCAATGTCTTAGAAAAGCTGGAAGAGTTAGGTTATATAGTTGCTAGAGTGAATAATTTATGAGTTAAAGAAACTTTTTAACTCATAACTTTTACTAAGATGCCAATAATTGCCGAATTAACCTGGCGACAGCTTTTTGCGTGAAGCGGTTAGCAATTTGTTGACCCAAACGTTGGACATCGGAATTTACCAATAACTGGGCAATTTGGGGTACAAGTTCCACTGGGTCAAAGCCTTTTGTTTCTCGGAGAATACCTAATATATGTTTGATATGCTCCAAGGTTTGTTGTTGCTCAACTGTCGCCGCCGGAGTTTTATTAACTGCTGTCAATCCTACCCGTTCTCGCAACAGGGAGGTAAAGTTATGCAGAACATTTTTACCTAAAGCATCGAGTCCGTTAACAGATTCATCTACTAACTTGTCACGAATGAAAGCACCGCGTTCAGATGACAGAAATTCTATCCCCTGATTCAGCACTAAATTAAAGTCGTAATCTTGACTATTACGCGCATTACGTAATAAGTTTTCTAAGCGATTCCAGCGAAACCTGCCATCTTTAAATAGCAAATCTTGTAATGATGCTCTTAATTGCGGTGCTGGGTCTGTTAACAGGCGTTTAGAAACGTAGGGATAAGCTTCGCTGAGAACTTTAAAGTTGGGATCTATAAATATTGCAATCCCTTCGAGCGTCACGAGGGAGCGAATAATTAAGGCGTAGTAGGGCGGTACGCGGAAAGGATATTCATACATCAAAGCCGATAGTTCATCGGTGATGCTTTTAATATTAAGATCGGCAACACTGGCTCCTTCAGCATCAGCAAAGACTCTCGCAAAAGCTGGGATAATTGGTGTTAAATCGGTTTCTGGTGATAAGAAATCTAACTTAACGTAGTCTTTTGCTAATCCTTCAAAGTCGCGGTTAACGACGTGGACGATCGCTTCAATTAAACCATAACGCTGCGCTGGCTGAATCTCACTCATCATCCCAAAGTCGAGATAAGCCAATTTGCCATCTGGTGTTGCTAATAAATTACCAGGGTGCGGATCAGCGTGGAAAAAACCGTGTTCTAGCAATTGGCGCAGGGAACACTGTACACCCACTTCAATTAAGTAACGAGCATTTATGCCTTGGGCTTTAATTTCTTCTGTCTGGGTTAATTTGATGCCGTTAATCCACTCCATCGTCAACACGCGACGATTGGTGTATTGCCAGTAAATTTTCGGTACATATATGTCTTTTATATGACCGTATAACTCGAAAAAACGTTCAGCATTTTCCCCCTCATGGATGTAGTCCATCTCTTCAAAAATGCGATCGCCTAATTCATCGAGAATCCCAACTAAGTCACTTCTTACCCGTTTGACCTTTTTCTGCACCCAAGCAGCGAGCTTACGCAAGATATACAAGTCAATGGTAATGCTCTCTCTTAAGTCGGGGCGTTGGATTTTAACGGCGACTTCTTCACCAGTTTTTAGCTTACCTTTATAGACTTGGCCCAATGAAGCCGCAGCAATTGGCTGGGCCGAGAGTTCGGCGTAAACCTCTTCTGGAGGTGCGCCTAGTTCTTCTTTGATAAACTGGTAAGCAATTTCGTTGGGGAAAGGCGGTAATTGGTCTTGTAGCTTAGTTAATTCTTCTAAATATACGGGAGGAACCAGATCCGGTCTGGTGGACAAAGCTTGTCCAATTTTGATGTAAGCAGGCCCCAGTTGGGTCAGCAATACTCGTAGCTGAGTAGCTCGGCGGCGATCATTTTTGACGACGATTCCCCGTTTACTATCCGACCACAACCCAAAAGCAAAGGATAGAGTCGGCGTCAACACGGCGAAAATCCGTTGTACAATTTGCAGGGGTCTGTTTTGGTAATGCGCCGCTATGCTCACGGGATCGTAAAGCATCTCAGGTTGGGCAGTTGTCCTCACCTTTTGGGCGGCTAAGAGGCTTGGCGATGTCTGCGACGGGCGTAGCTGCGGCACAACCAAGTCTTGTGTACCATTTTTTTCTGGCACTATATCAATAACGTCCAGTTCACCTCGGCCATTTGTGCCGTTGCGACTGTCCTCCTGAATCGGTCGGGAACTAGGGGGAAGTGTCTTAACAATCATGAAGAAGGCCATCGGTCAGAATGATAACGTTAAGTATTGTAACAATATGTTGAGGAATTGGGCATAAGTATTATTAGTCTCTGCCTATCTCCCCTGCTCCTCTACCTTTTAAAAGTCTTCAGTACCAATAGGTCTGCTACACTTAAATGGGCATACTAGTTCAATAGTAGTACTATTGCTAGTTGCTGAAAAATCATACTTAATTGTCCTTTAAGTTAGAAGTATCCGGCATCTGCCCTCATGGAGAATTTGGCTTGATGTTGCTTTGCCTGCGAATTGAAAACTTTGCCCTAATTGACCAACTGGAATTGGAATTTGGCGCGGGACTAAATGTGTTGACAGGTGAAACCGGCGCTGGAAAATCGATTATTTTGGATGCCATTGATGCTGCTTTGGGCGGTAAAGTCTCTAGTCGAGTCATTCGCACGGGGACAAGTCGGGCGATGGTAGAAGCGACTTTCACCTCAAACGCTCCCCTAGCTGCTTGGTTGACCGAACAAGAAATAGATTTGCTTGATGAAAATTCCGTAGTTATTAGTCGAGAAATCACAGCTACTACTAGTAATATCCGCAGCCGATCGCGGGTGAATGGGGTGTTGGTAAATCGGCAGATTATGGGAGGAATGCGCGATCGCTTGGTGGAAATTACAGCCCAAGGTCAAACGGTGCAAGTGGGACAATCTGCCCAAGTCCGCGACTGGTTAGATTTATATGGCGGCGACTCTCTAATGCAGCAACGCCATAAGGTGGCCACAAATTTTAGTACTTACCAACAGGCGCATCTAGCACTAGAAAAACGCCGGACATCAGAACGGGAAAGGTTGCAACAATTCGACTTGCTCACTTATCAAGTGCAAGAATTAGGAGCAGCCAATCTCAGCGAACCTAATGAATTGGAACAGTTGGGACAAGAACGGGAACGCCTGAATCATGTCGTCGATTTGCAACAAATGAGTTACAAGGTTTATCAGGCTTTGTATCAAAACGATAATGAAACTCCCGCCGCCGCAGATTTATTGGGAGACAGTGAGGTGACATTAAATGACATGGTGGAATATGATACGCAACTGCAACCCCTATTGGAATTGGTGCGGGACGCGCAAGCGGCGGTAATGGAAGTGGGAAGGCAGATTAATGCTTATGGGGATGGATTGGAAGCCGATCCGCACAGGTTGGAAGAGGTGGAAGAACGGATTCAGGAATTAAAGCAAATTTGTCGTAAGTATGGGCCGACACTAAAAGAAGCGATCGCTTATTACCAACGTATCCAAGCGGAATTAGCCCAACTTAACGACACCGAACAATCTATTGAAAACTTGGAACAGCAAGAAAAGGCGTATTTTGAAAAACTCACCCAAGCAACTAATCAGTTAACTCAACTGCGGAGTAAAGCGGCTGCTAATTTAGAATCACGTTTGATCGCTGAACTCAAGCCCCTAGCGATGGAAAAGGTAAAGTTTCAGGTTGAGATTGTGCCTGCTTTCCCAACTGCCACCGGAGCAGATAAAATTACCTTTATATTTAGTCCCAATCCTGGAGAACCACTGCAACCTTTAACGGAAATTGCCTCTGGCGGGGAAATGAGCCGCTTTTTACTGGCGCTGAAAGCTTGTTTTTCTCAGGTTGATGTGGCTGGAACAATGGTATTTGATGAAATTGATGTCGGGGTTTCGGGAAGGGTCGCCCAAGCGATCGCGGAAAAATTACACCAGCTAAGTCAACGCAACCAAGTATTATGTGTTACCCACCAGCCTTTAGTTGCGGCCATGGCCGATCGGCATTTTCGCGTAGATAAACAAACTATCAATCAAGGCAAAGGTAAAAAAGCTAACAATGACAATGCCGAGCAACGTACCGTTGTCAGAGTTACTACCTTGGATAATTTAACTACTCGCCGGGAAGAACTAGCGCAGTTAGCTGGTGGTAAATCTGCAAGTGATGCGATCGCTTTTGCCGAATCTCTGTTATTGCAAGCTGCTAACCACCGTCGTGGGGAGCAAATTTGACAAGTTTAACAAGAAAGAATTCAGGAGTCAGAATTAAGTATGTGTAAACAGTAGCCTTTTTAAGGGGAGCCAGTCGCTCAGAGGGGGTTTCCCCCATGAGCGACTGGCGTGGGTTAGGGGGATCTAAAAGTGCCTAAATTCACAGCGAAACATTTTTCAAACAACTTCTAAATATGTGGGTTTAAGAGGATGTTTTAAAAGTCTTGTTATCGGTATAAAAACGTTCTAAATCCTCCTAAATTCCCCTTAAAAAGAGGGACTTTGATTCCGGTTTCCCCCTTTTTAAGGGGGGTTAGGGGGGATCAATAAGTGGCTAAAATCACAGACAAACACTTTTAAAACATCCTCTAAGTCCTCCACTAATTGATTATTAATTCTGTATTATTCTTTAAGCTTAATTTTTAAAGGCGTAATATCATTTTACACAAATCCTGATAAGTTGTCGGACAAAGCGGATATTTCAATGTTTCCAAGGAATTCATGTTCTGATTACACAAGGAGTTAAGCGAATTATTAACTTGACAGAAGAACGTTGTCGAATTTTGGAATTCCTTTCTGGTTCTTGCCACAAATATTATTTATTAGCCTAAAAATATCTGATTAATGATTAGACATACTTCTGTTCTAATAATTCCATAAAATTGAAATTAAAAATTTTTGTATAGCTAGCTTTTTCAAAAAAATATCAAAGCTAGCCATGTACCGTCATAAGAGACGGTAAATAAGAACCTGGAAATTGAGAGGGTATCTCACATGACATCTTTTGAATCAAATGACAGTAACAGCATTGAAGCTCAGGGTATAAGTCTACAAATCTGGCGTACAGAATTTTTAGTATTACCGATTCCAAAAAGAGAGCTTAATCATCGTCGCGGGGAGCAAATTTGACAAGTTTAACAAGAAAGAATTCAGCAGTCAGAATTAAGTATGTGTAGACAGTAGCCTTTTTAAGGGGAGCCAGTCGCTCAGAGAGGGTTTCCCCCATGAGCGACTGGCGTGGGTTAGGAGGATCTAAAAGTGCCTAAATTCACTGGCTGCTCATCGCCATCTTCACTCTTAGCAATAACCTATTACTCAGACTACACCCAGAACTAGCCCGTTCTCAACTGCAAGGTTTAGTAATTGGCGGTGTCATCCTTGCCCTTAGCATCTTCCCCCAAGCCATTGACTGGCGCATTGATTATACGGCTTACTACAAACGTTTCCACAAGCTAGGTCTGAGCATCTCTCTTCCGTAGTCGCTGCTATTTTCATGAAGACTGTCCAAGGTAACAAGACAACCTCATACATTGTAACCAGACCAACAAACTAAATGTATCCTTAATATTCCGCTTTCTCTTGATTTTTTTTAAATTAAACTCTTTCGTTCTCAGTTACTTTAGATTAACTTCATAAAGTTTGGTTTAGTAATTCAGTAGATCCTGTTTTACTAGTTAAGTAAATATTGGGTTATCAGATACTCAAAATGAGCCTACATTTGGTAAGCCATCGGGAGGAAATCGAAGCAGGAAAGTTGAGAGTATTACTGCTTGATGAGTGTCATTTAATGTGGGGAGATTTAAGTGGATATGTCTGGGGAAAAACTGACCAAGAAATAGCAGTGAGAGTTGTTAATGTCCGCGACAAACAGACGTACTACGGGGCAGTTGACTATCTCCAGGGAGGCTTACTACTGAAAGCATATAATGCAGGTAACTCAGAAAATACGATTGATTATCTACATTATTTATTAGATCAGTCCCCCAACCAAAGATTGCTTCTTTTTTGGGATGGTGCTTCTTACCATCGTTCACATCTGGTTCAAAACTTTTTAGGCGAGATAAACCAAGGTTTGTCTCAAGAGCAGTGGAAAATTCATTGCGAACCCTAAAGCTCCTAATTGCCCATCACAAAATCCTATTGAAGATATTTGGTTACAAGCTAAAACCTGGGTGCGGCGTTTCTGTGCTTTGATTCCTTCGTTCTCCCATCTCAAATGGATGTTTGAGTGGTTTATCCGACACACTACCTTTGATTTTGACACTCTTCAAATGTACGGAGCTTTTTCAGAAATCAAATATTAGTCCTATATGAACTTAATGTTGCAGTATTTGACGACGAGGCAGATTTTCCGTATGTGCACGGTGATGCCTATGTTGTAGGTAGTAGCGGTGGAGGTGGTGTAGGCAATGAACGCCCAGACGGAACTCAGCAAAATCCAATTCTTCCTAACGCTAAAGAAGGTAACTGGCAAATATTCCGTGACGTTCCTGGTTGTCGCTGGTACGACCCACACACTCCCTATGGTTTTGAATTCCAAGCGCTTGACGACACATTATTTACTGAAATTCTAGATTTCCCCATTGGCCCAGATAATCGATTTTCTGTTTCAGTAGGAGATAGAATACTTGGTGAATTCGGTGCGGGAGACAGGGTAGACTTTACATCATTATTTGGTTCTGGTATTTCCAACTTTAAAATCACTGGCATCGATTCCTTATTGGGTTCAACAGAAGAAACTGCTTTCCCCATTCAATTAGCATTTAATGATCGTATCGGCAGTTTCAAAATGCGCCCATTTTCTCAAGAAAATTCTCCTCAGCCTGTTTCTGAATCCACATCTGCATTGGGACTATTGGCACTTGGCGCGTGGGGCATAATGAAAGCGCTCTCAATTCGTTTTGATAAGTAACCGTGAACCATTTCTACACCCTGCTATTTTCCCTCAGCATCATTCTCATCAACCCAATTGGTACAATGCGCGGGGAAATCTGGACTCAACCAAAAGTATTTGCCATTGTACTTATCTGCATACTCAACTTTTTAATTCTCTGTGAAGACAGGGAAAACCTGAAGCTGCCCCAAAGTTGGAAAATTAATAGGTTGCTGTGGGAAATATTTTTGGGAATTGGGTTTATTGCAACTCTCGCTAGTCCCGAACCCTGGCGATCGCTATTCGGTCAAGAACAGATGGGCGATGGCTTACTCTACTGGCTGCTCATCGCCATCTTTACTCTTAGCAATAACCTATTACTCAGACTACACCCAGAACTAGCCCGTTCTCAACTGCAAGGTTTAGTAATTGGCGGAGTCATCCTTGCCCTTAGCATCTTCCCCCAAGCCATTGACTGGCGCATTGATTATACTGCCACAACAGGGCAATTGATCCAGTCCAACATTCTGCGGAGTACCATTTTTCAAAATCAGCAACCAATCGGCTTGTATTCCCATCGCGGTCATGCATCATTTGTCCTCGCAGCAGTGGCAGTTATGACACTTGTCGGCTGGCAATGGCAATGGATAAACACACGTCTGGCTGCAACTGCTGGCATTTTAATTATCCCAGCTTTACTGCTGACTCAGACCAGGGCGGGAATATTAGCCTTACTGGTAGCGACTATTTACCTATTAGGACGCAAGCATTATAAACTCTTAGTCCTAGCAACGCTTGTATGTTTACTGATAATTGGCATTGCTACCAGCACTAGGCAGATCAATAATTTACCTCTGATTAAACAAATCACATCAGACCGGGTTGATCTGTGGCAGCTGGCCAACTATAGAATTAGTCAGCGTCCCTTACTAGGATGGGGAATGGATGGTTTTGGCACCGCTTATTCCTATGTCCGCCCCGGCAAAAAAATAACTAAAGTAATTCGCTTGGGTGATTTTAGTTTCGACTACCAAGACGAAAATGGCCAAATAAAAACCGCACAACTACCCACAACTAAAGCGCACAATCTAATTTTAGATACAACTTTATCCGTAGGGCTACTGGGGATGGCATCCTATCTTATCCTGTTAGGATGGTGTCTGTGGCAGGTTATAAAATCACCTTACCGGGGACTTGAAGCAGTTTTCATTGCTTACCTCGCCTTTACTTTCACCTGGTTCGAGTGTGCCCAATTTACCCATTTGGCTTGGTGGTCACTCAGTTTCTTTGGAGTCTCCCATTGCCTTGAAAAAACTGCACCTTAATAAGGCTATAATCATCTGCTTATTGTTTCTACTAGGCAACACCCAGCCTCAGCCAGAGTCACAATGGACACCACAAATGTCAGCTGAGTTTCAGCAGCGTTCCCAAGAAGCAATTACTCAACTCGCAGGTAAAAACTATGGGAATACAGCCTTCGAGAATGAGAAGAGATCCTACCCCAGAGCAATGATTGACTTTCTTGCAGGTAATCGAGAAAAAGCGATCGCTTTTCTGGAATCTGAAGATGCAGATGCTCAAAGGAATGCTCACACCTTGGGAATTGACTTTTACTCTGGTTTTACCCTCAAAGAGCAAGTCCGCAAATACTTCTATTTTGGCAAATATCTTGACCCAAACTATCGCCAGCGAATGAAGAAAGCCATGGGTATTTTGACCAAAAAAGACCCACTGACACGTACCTTTCTCAAACCTCGCCAATTCTGGGAACAGTCAACTGATAACTGCAATACTTGGGTAGACTGCCGCAACACAGATAATTTAAGAGCAATGCGGGAAGTCGCTGTCTATTTGTTTGCTGAAGAAACTGGGAACGAAGAGACACGCAAAATATATAAAGAGCGCATCCGCCGCAATGTTCGCACTCTCTACCAAATTGGACAAGGAGAATGGGATTCGGAAAACTACTTGGGACACGCTGTTACGACTTATGTAAATCTTTACGACTTTGCTCAAGATCAAGAAGTCAAGTCACTTGCTAAATCTGCACTCGATTGGTTTTTTACTTCCGGTGCGCTGAAGTATTGGCGGGGTGGATTTGGTGGGCCAAGTAAGCGCGATTATAGTCAGGGGAATTGTGTTTGGTGTTCCCTCGCTACCCATGAATTAGGGTTGTACTTTGGTGATTCACCCTTGGCAGATCCCAGCCTGACTCCGATGAAGTACACCTATTTACTAGCAGCTACCGTCCTCCTGTTGCTGTTGTGGCTTTGGCGCGTAAGCAATTCAAAAAACCTGTGGAACTGCTAAATTCTAAACCAACTTACAAAAACTGGAAACCCAGTGGAGACAACGCACCTCAGTTTCACGAAACTCTCTATTTTGGTAATTCCTTTCAGCTTGGCACATTAGCTCAAGGTTCCGGTGGGGACTGGAATGGCTTTAAGTTGATGGCATTTAATCAAAAACGCGGTGTTGATTACTTTATTGGATCAACAGGAACAGACCCTACTAAAATATCTACTTCTTCTATTGGTGGTGATAACATTGCCCAGTACCGCAATTTGGTTATCTGGCTCAACGATAAACCGAAAACGCCGTTTCAATTTTTCTTGCCCAAGTCTGCCAAGTTGGAAACCCACAATGGTGTAACTTTTATCTTGTACGAAAAGACATGGCTGGCGTTGAGACCAATTAATTTGCTTCTAGAGGGAATTAACGCAACAGCAACGCAGAAAATTCACTCCAGATATCCCGATGACCAAATTCTTACTGCGGCGGGGACTGGGAAAACAGTAACTGGATTTGCCCTAGAAGTCGGTGAACAGGAAACCTACGGCAGTTTAAGGCAGTTCCAGCAGTCTATAGTGAATAAGTCACTCTTAAACCTCAAACAGGTTAATAAGGGAGTAGTTGAGTATCAAGGGGTTTTTGGAAAGGTAAAACTCCAATATCAGGGTTTAAGTTTACCAAAAGTTTGGCGCAATGGACGCTACCACGACTGGCAAAAGCATTTTGCTGTTTACCAAAGTGCTGATGGTAATAAAATCCCAGTTGATTTGGGATGGAAGTCAGGTAAGCTCAGAGTTGAGGCGGGTGGGTATCAGTTCCAAAGTCAAAGCGAATAATATTAACATCATTGTCAGAATCTTTTATCGAATACTCACCGAACAAGGCAAAGGTAAAAAAGCTAACAATGACAACGCCGAGCAGCGTACCGTTGTCAGAGTTACTACCTTGGATAATTTAACCACTCGCCGGGAAGAACTAGCGCAGTTAGCTGGTGCTAAATCTGCAAGTGATGCGATCGCTTTTGCCGAATCTCTATTAATACAAGCTGCTAACCACCGTCGCAGGGAGCAGACTTGACCAAATAATTACGAATTATACTGACAAAGTTCACGCTGCCAATTCTGAAAGGCGTAAACCAGCAATATTATCGCAGGTAAAAGTCTCTTTACCCATCCATCGGCGGCAGATTAGCTCTATAATTTGGCCTGCCCAGTTGCGGAAAAACCATTGGCACAAAGAACCATCCTCTTGAGGAGTCATAGACAGAGGAATAAAGCCCTTCTTCTGCCATACCTCTGCTGCTGCATAGATATCATCAACAAGAATGGCAACGTGATGGACAGTATTAAAACCTTGCTCCTCAAATAAGCTAGCGATCTGTTCATGTGGCGTATTAGGCGCAAGCAGTACCAAAACCATGCCTGACGGCATTAAGGCTGAGAGAAAGTACATGCTAGCATCTTCGGGCAATAGGTTTTGCTCTGGACAAAAATCATCAGGCCATTTTCCTGGCCCTTCGGTGATTTTGCCATTATAGTTGATCAGAGTCTTTGTGTAGTCTGTGAGAGTTTCTGGATCAGGAAACAACAGTACATAGTGATCTACGACAACTAGTTCACCAAATAGATGTATGCAAAAGGATGAGTTTAAGAATTCGGGAGTCTTGCATTCTTGTTTATACAAGAGCAATCCGTCAGTTTCCACAAAAGGCGACTCCTTATTCATCGAAGTCTCGGCTAAGTTAAAATCTTTTGCAGCGTCTGCTGGAAGGTTATTGCTTATAATACTCACCTAGAAAAACGATCTAGTATTTAACATTGAGGCTCAGAAACAGGGACTATATTTTAATACGCTTGGGTTAAGCCCAAAAAATATACTGCCAACATTTTCGGGCATTTGTTGGGTTTCACGACTTTCAACCCAACCTCCAATTATCCTTAACTGAACTATATTGGATTATATTTACCAATCATAACTAAGATTGCTTTGAGCTAATGTCAAACACCTGCGACGCGATCGCATTTGCAGAATCTCTATTATTACAAGCTGCTAATCATCGCCAAAAAATTAAAAATTAAGCTTCTAGTAATGACTGACCGAGATAACCTCCTTCAGCTTTGACACCAGGTAAAGCGAAGAAATATCCACCACCAATAGGGCGAATGTACTCCTCCAAAGGTTCCCCAATCAGGCGATTTTGCACTGTCACAAATCCCTTCTCTAAGTCAGCTTGAAAACAGACAAACAACAAACCCATATCTAGCTGTCCAGCTTTGTCAAACCCGCGTGAATAGTTGAAACCACGCCGCAGAATCAAACTCGACTCTGATTTGCGTGGATTAGCAAGGCGGATATGAGCATCTAGGCGGATTTGTTGACCCTTTGGGTCTTGAGCATAATTGGGAATATCTTTCTCGTGATTCATCCCCAAGGGTGCGCCAGAGTCCTTATTGCGCCCAATAATTGTCTCTTGCTCCTGTAGTGGTGTCCGATCCCAGTGTTCGACTAAGTTGCGGATCACCCGCACCACTTGATAGCTTCCCCCTACTGTCCAAGCTGGTTCACCACTGTTTGGCTGTACCCAGACAATCCGGTTCATCAACTTTTCGTCACTTGCATTTAGATTTGCCGTCCCATCTTTAAAACCAAGCAGGTTACGCACCGTAGATTTGCCTTGTTTTTTGTGGGTATTCGGCGGCAGAAACCCCGCTATTTGCCAACGCAAAGTTATCAAGTCAGGCAAATTCTTAATGATGTCACGTAAAGCGTGGAGATTCGATTCCTCAGTATTTGCACAGAATTGCAACAGTATATCCCCATGACATAAATCTGGGTCAAGCTGGTCATTGGGAAAATTGGCCATAGTATCTAACCGTTTGGGTTTCAAGTTGCCGAGTCCAAAGCGGTTATCGAACAATGAGTTACCCACAGCTAGAGTGATTGTCAGGTTATTGGGAACCACTACAGGCCCAAGAATCCCCGAATCATTGGGTGGAAATTTGGGGTCGCGCGACTTGGGTGTTCCCCC
Source organism: Nostoc sp. (assembly GCF_036919555.1). GTDB lineage: Bacteria > Cyanobacteriota > Cyanobacteriia > Cyanobacteriales > Nostocaceae > Nostoc. Next base: position 45,300 of record NZ_JBALCS010000036.1, on the reverse strand, counting down.
TGCCATGAGAAACTGGATGCGCTCAGTTAAAGTTTTGAACAACCGCACTAAATCTGCTTTATTTGTAGCAGTTGTATCAAATGCGACCATCAATCCTGAAGCAGGAGTAGGGGTAAGAATACCTGCTTGGTGAAGCCCAAAGAAGGGCACGACCTCTTCAGATGGGTCAAGAGTTGTTCCCAGAAGAGTACGATAACCCAAAGTCGTCAAAGCTGCTATTCCACCTGCTGCGGCCATACCGATTAATAAGTCACGACGGCCTAGCTTGGGAGTAATGCGTAAACTTGGTTGCTTTGTAATAGACATAATTTACTCTTCTAGGTAATGATTGATAAATTACTCAACTCCCAAAGTGCCGCGCAGCTGAGACAAATCTTCAGCAAGAGCAGCGATCGCTGTTTTCATCTCTTTCTTGTCTGTTTCACTCACCTTGTCATAGGTAGCAAAACCACCATCAGGGGTTTTGTATTTAGCAAGTTTTTGGTCAACTTTGGTGAAATTTGCATCCACACGCGTCAGTAGTTCTGGGTTGGCTTTTTGGATGACGGGGCGCAATAACTGCACAATCTTTTGCGAACCATCTACATTAGCGCTAAAGTCCCAGAGGTCAGTATGGCTATAACGGTCTTCTTCTCCAGAAATCTTGGTTTTACCCACTTCTTCAATCAAGTCAGCAGCACCGCCAACCATATTTTTCGGTTCAATGGTCAAGGTGGCAATGCGCTTTTGTAGATCGAGTCCATCTTTCTGTAGCTTTTCGGCAAAAGGTTTCATCCCTTTTGTCGTTTTGTCTTGGAATAAAGCTTTCTCTATGCGATGGTATCCAGTGAATTGTGGGTCAGCCTCTTTTTTCGCAAAGTCATCAGCACGGGAATCCATGCTTTTGTCGAGGTCGGAGAACAATTCAGCTATCGGTTCGGCGCGTTCCCAGTGGACATGGGTAGAGGCATAGAGTTTCTGAGCTTTAGCAAGATCGCCAGCAATCACGGCATCTGTGAAAGTCTTGTTGTCTGCCACCAGTTGGTCAGTTTCTTTAGTGACGTAGACTTTGTATTCTGCGATCGCACCGACTAATTGACCTTGGTCTACAGTCCCTTTGGCTTGAGAATTTCCAGCTCCTGCTTTGACTGTGATTTTCCCTTTGGGATTGCTGCGTAAACCGCAAGCCATGTCATATTCACCCGGTTCTAGATTGGTTTTGAGCTTTTGAACGAAGCCAGGAGCAATATTTTCCTTTTCCTCAACGACTTTCACCCCAGACAAAATCTCCCACTCCAAAGGTTGGCTGCTTTTATTGGTAAGCACAAAGTTGTTTTCCCCAGATGCTAGTGTCAGCTGATTTGGTTCGCAACCTTTATCTGTCACAGCCAAAGCAGTTTCGGTAGAATTTTTAGTAGAGGTATCGCTGGCTACCTTAGCTTCTGGAGAATTATTCGTGGAAGTATCGCTTGATTTTTTGGATTCACAGGCAGCTACTGTCAAGGCAATTAGACAGATAATTGTTGAGTACTTTAAAACATTTTTCATTCTTGTATTTTCCTAAAAATTATTGAAGTAGCTAGGAATGCCTTGCTGTACTCTTCTGTCCAGCGTTATCCCCTAAGAAGAACAGCGACATGGTAGGAATTAGATAGCCAAAATAGGCGATCGCCTCGCTGACAGTCGGGGTATCGTTATAGCCAAAAAATCCCGTCAAAAGTGAACCGAGAAACCCGTTCTTGGGAAGTACCCCACTAGCATCGAATACCACTGTTTGTAGTGAATTCCAGACTCCGGCTTCATGGAAAGCTCTCACCCCACTTGCTAAGAGTCCAGCAGCAACCACGATAATGAAGGCTCCTGTCCATTTAAAAAATCGCTTCAAGTTGATGCGGATACCACCCTGATAGATGCCTACACCGACGGCTAGTGCGGCTGCATATCCAAACAATGCCCCCACGGGAGCTTGAATTCCCAAATTTTGCTGAAATGTGGCCAGCAAAAACACTACTGTTTCCAGACCTTCCCGCAGTACTGCAAAGAATGCCATCCCCACTAGTGCTGTACCCCATTTATCCCCCGACTGAATGGCAGTTTCAATTTGAGACTGTAACTCACCTTTAATCGAACGAGCCGCACGGCGCATCCAGAAAACCATCCACGTGAGAACCCCAACTGCGACGATGGAAATTACCGCTTCAAATAGCTCCTGTTCTTTTTGCGGAAACTCCTGACTGGTTATTTGCAAAATAATTCCAGCACCTAGACAAAGAATAGTCGCTAGTGCGATGCCAATCCAGACTGACTTCATCAAATGGGTACGACCAGTTTGCTTGAGATAACTGGCAATGATCCCAACGACAAGTGCAGCTTCAACGCCCTCTCGGAACATGATCAAGAAGGGAAAAAGCATGGATAACCTTATTAGTTATAATTACTATCAAATCATCATGAGAATAATAACTTAATTGAGAACATTTGTATATAACTGTGAGTAAAAAAATCTCTAAAGTCCTGGAAGAATAAATTTTCGGTTGAATTTAGGACTTACGGACTGTACAAAATAACTATCCTGTGTATTAACGAAATTTGGTTGTTTCAGGCTGTTGGAACATAGAGGAAACGAGCAAAATATGAGAGTTTATATGCATATTTCTGGTAGAGTTATTTTGGTTAGCTTCACCCATATTGGTGTCTGATAAGCCTCTGTCCAGTAGCATTGCGATTATTGGTAAGCGACTCCGTTGCACAGCATAGAAGTAAGTAGGCACATCTTGATTAATGCGAATTACCTCCGGGTTTGTCCTATAGCGCGAATAAGCCAGCATCTCATCCAGGACAGTGAAATTGGCTTTCTTACAAGGTAAGAAATTTATAGTCTGCGGTAGGGCATTCCGTGAACTCAAAACAAAGCTCAACGCCTACGCACAGCAGTAGCCGAATTGGAAGAGATACGCCTACACTGTATTGCTTGCAATCAGTGCAGGAGTATGTCACGAGAAGTGACTACGAACCCGGAGGGTGAAAACCTTGATATTTACACCCTGACCCACTTAGAAGCTTCTGGCGATCGCATCACTAAAGCATTAAACGCACAGTTAGTTTCTAGGTAACAGGTGAAAGTTAACTCCTGTACAGACGCGATTAATCGCGTCTCTCCTAAAGAAACCGTTGCAATAGACCAATAAAAACTTCTGGTATTTCCAAATGAGGTAAAATTCCGGCATCTGCGATCGCATAAAAATCTTGAATTGCCCTGGGATTTAAATTTGCCAATCGTCGTCCTAATTTGATCTTGGTAAATTGTGCCTTTTCTCCCCAAAACATCACAGTGGGAATTGTCAGTTGCTGAATATATAAACTCAGATCAAAGTAAAGATCGCCCCGCAAAAATGCCAAGGCGGCAAATTTGGCATTAGGCTGGTGTGCAGAGGTTAAATAAGCCTCCACCATCTCTTGGGATACTCGTTGTGACTTAGCAAACAAAAAACTTTGTAAAAAATTTCGGACTGCAATTTCATTTTCAGCACCAAGCATATAAATAAAATTGTCCAACAGAGGCGTATTGATCACCGAAAGCGGAAGTCTGCGTCCAGCACCCTCTCCAAAATCATCAAATCCAGAGGGGGACACCAAAAATAGTGCTTTGAATAAATTGGGTTGAACAATAGCTAGGCGGATAGCAAAAGCGGCTGTTAGAGACGAGGCTACCACCGTCACCGGCTGGCGACAAGTTTGGATGATAAACTCTGCGATCGTGCTGAGATAATCCCTAATTTTATAATCCCGGACTGGATGAGCCGATTCTCCCCAGCCGATGAGATCGGGGGCTAAAATGTGGTAATTAGAGGCAAAAGCCGGGTAAACTTTAGACCATTCGTATGCAGACGCCCCACCACCAAAGTTATGGAGAAACAGTAATGGGCGTATATCTTCAGTATCAGCGATCGCTCCGCTCGCACTTCGACTTGGCTCAGTGACCGCCGCAGGCAACGCCCAAGGTGCATTTGTTTGGGTATAGTAAACCATTGCCCCCAAGGATGTATGGATAATTTTATGTCCAAAGCCAGGAGGTTGAAACTGAAGCATAAAATTCAAAAGTTTAGTTTAATGGCATTTTACCCGAAGGCAAACTTACGAAGTATAAAGTAAAGCTTACCGATAAATCTGGGAGTAAGTAAAGTTTTTCTCTCCCAAGCTGTTTGATATTTAATTTACATATAGTCAAACTAATTTATAATTCATAATTCATCCTTGTTTTTGGTCACTATCTCCTGTGATCTGAACAAGTTGATGGAGGTTGTCACTACTGATGTGATAAGCTCCCCCAAAACCAACTACAAAACGACCTTCACTCGGAGTTAGCTGGAAAATCCGAAAGTCAGACAAGCCGCGCAAAACCTCGATAATTTGACCAAAGCGCCCTTGAAATTGCTCAACAATTTGATTCCACTCGTCAGTTTCACGCTCTATCAAAGTTCCCGTACAATCAAAACTCAGACGACGACGGGCAAAAATTAGATTACTCTTGGCTTCATCCTCGATAAACAAGACACTAACATGAGGATTGGCATAGAGATTTTTGGTATGAGTTGAAAGACCACTGACGTAAATGTAGATATTCTTGGAATCATCGATTACAAATGGAGCATAACTAGCATTGGGTATTGCCTGTGCGCTCACAGTGCTAATGATTACACTCTCAAATGCTTCAGGAAACTTTTCGTACTCAGCTTGAATGTTTTCAAGTTGACTCATAAGTAAATTACCGTTTGATTAGGAATACCTAATTAAGTATCCTAACGTGATTGAGCGATATCGACGACGGGCGTAGCTGGCGAATGAAATGCCAAAGATTTGGTTTAATTGTAGCTAGTCCCCCTCATTGAAGGGAATAGGTAACAGGTGATCGGTTACAGGTATCTCCTTTCCCCTAATTAAAGCAACTCAGGATTATCCAAGTTATGAGTACCGGAGGATTTGGAGAAACAGACATTGGGCTAAACTGAAGAAAGTTGTGAGGACGCAAATGTGACTGACAAAAATCGTTCTCAATGGGATTTAGGCAGGTTTATCGAAACCCTGACTTACTTTGAGGTAATTCCTTTTCTTAACTGTCTACAGCAGTTAATCCAAGGTCGTCCTAAGGATAATCAAGATAGACCCAATGGAGGAAGAAACGTGGGTGTAATATTAGTAGCAGGTGCAACAGGTGGTGTAGGTAAACGAGTGGTAAGGCGATCGCTCGAACAGGGTTATAAAGTTCGCGCCCTAGTTCGAGACATTGACAAAGCGCGGTCAATTCTTGGTAATGATATAGACTTGGTAGTTGCGGATATCACCAAACCAGAAACTTTAACTCCTTTAGTTATGGCTGATATCCAAGCTGTAGTTTGTTGCACAGCAGTGCGCGTGCAACCAGTTGAGGGAGACACAGCAGATAGAGCCAAATATTATCAAGGTGTTAAATTCTACCAACCAGAAATTGTTGGCGATACTCCAGAAAATGTAGAATATCAAGGTGTTAAAAACTTAGTCCAAGCCGCCGCAAAATATTTACCCCAAGCAAACGAAAAACCGATATTTGATTTCACAAAGCCATCAGCAGAATTAAAAGATAACTGGGGAGCGCTGGATGATGTCGTCATGGGTGGCGTGAGTGCCAGTAATATCCAATTAGGGGAAAATACAGCTTTGTTTGCTGGTAATGTCTCCACCGCTAACTCTGGCGGATTTGCTTCTATCAGAACCAAAAATTTTGATCCACCCTTCAACTTATCTGGTTATGAAGGTGTGAAATTGCGCGTCAAAGGTGACGGTCAGCGTTATAAAATATTTCTACGGACAGATACAAAATGGGATGGCATTGGCTACAGCTATTCTTTCGATACCGTAGCTAATACTTGGATAGATGTTCACATTCCTTTTGCAGATTTGGTTCCCGTCTTTCGGGCAAAACTTGTCAAAGATGCGCCGCCAATTGAGCAGAATAGAGTTTGTTCATTCCAACTGATGTTGAGCAAATTTGAATATGATGGGGCTTTGAATCCCAAATTTTCTGCCGGTGGTTTTGCTTTGGAGTTGGAATCAATTAAAGCTGACGGCGGGACAACTTTACCACAATTTATCCTCGTCAGTTCAGCAGGTGTGACTCGTCCCGGACGCCCCGGCATTAATTTAGATGAAGAACCGCCAGCAGTGAAATTAAATGATCAATTGGGAGGAATTTTAACTTGGAAGTTGAAGGGAGAAGATAGTTTAAGAGAAAGCGGAATTCCTTATACGATTATTAGACCTTGTGCTTTAACTGAAGAACCAGGGGGTAAGGAATTAATATTTGAGCAAGGCGATAATATTAGGGGCAAAATCAGCCGTGAGGATGTGGCAGAACTTTGTGTGCAAGCCTTAAAACTAGCGATCGCTTCTAATGTCACCTTTGAGGTAAAACAGGGAGATAATACTCTTAACTCTATCGATTGGCAGAAGCTATTTTCTCACTTAGAACAGGATAAATAAGTGAAGCTCCTACGACTTATAGTGGTTCTCGACAAGCGTGAGGTACAATTTTGACCTCTCTCCTAAAAGGAGAGAGGCTTTGAATTTTTCCCCCTTCCCGAAGCGGGAAGGGGGTTAGGGGGTTAGGTCTGTTTGCATACCTATTTTTCGCGGTAGCAAAACAACTCCCAATACGGTTCGGTTAAGATCCCTCCGCCTACGGCGACCCCCTCAAAAAGGGGGTAAAAGATGGTTATAAGCCAATACGGTTCAGATAAGCCCAAAAAATATATTGCGTAGGTTGGGTTGAGGAACGAAACCCAACATTTTCGGGCATTTGTTGGGTTTCACGACCTTTAACCCAACCTACAATTATCCTTAACTAAGCTATATTGGGTTATAAGCCCCTCTTTTTAAGGCTTATCATTACCAACATTTTTTAAATCTTCCGCTTCGTTGCTAACTCGCCTGGGAATAAATTCCGAGGCTAATAGCTCAAGTCCTCTGAAGAGGACTAAATATAAGATTTTAAGCGATGTGGATAGGTAAACTCTGTGAAAGGGAAAATTTCAGTCCACTTAAGTGGACTTGAGCTATCAGCCCAGAACTTAAGTTCTGGGCGGGATTGCCTGTCTGTGCGACACCTTGACTATTACGAAAATGTGGGTAATGACAAGCTTTTTAAGGGGGGTTGGGGGGATCTTCGAGGAATAAACACCTTAACCGAACCGTATTGAAACAACTTTGGTCAACCCTTAGATACAAGACGTTGCAAAATTAAATGATTACGTTCAGTTAATCTTGCTTCCCAGTTAGGTTCCACTACAATCGTGCTAATTTTTTCGACAACGATCGCAGGACCATTAATATTATCTTCTGGTTGTAAATCTTCTCGTCGATAAAGAGGAGTATCATGCCATCTATTATTACTAAATATTCTTACAATCTCAATAGATGTAGGAGGTTTATCTAAAGGGCGAGTACGAATAATTAAAGGTTCTTCGGGAGTCTCCATCTTCTGAATAACTTCTACTGAGGCGGATTCAACAATTAGGGTTTTCTCTAATTGAATAAAACCATAACGGGATTTATGTTCAGCCTCAAAGTCTTGCCGCATCATTGCTACTTCACCAGTCAAATCAACGGTCAATGTAGAGTTAGTTCCCTGATATTTTAAGTTAACTTTTTGGACTATTTCTACTTGACTACGCACTTGATCTATTTCACTTCTAGCTTGAGTTTCTAAATATTGCATTAACTGGTGTAATTTAGGAATTAATGCTTGAGTCAGAGGCTGTTCTACTCCCCCTTCTCTAATTGCCCGCACATCAGCTAATCCCATTCCATAAGCAGAAAGAACACCAGCATAAGGATGTAAAAATATCTTTTCCATTCCCAAAGTGTCGGCAATTAAACAAGCAACTTGCCCACCTGCGCCACCAAAACAACAAAGCACATATTGGCTGACATCATAACCCCGTTGCAGACTGATTTTTTTAATTGCATTCGCCATATTTTCCACTGCGATCGCCATAAATCCAGCCGCTACTTGTTCGGGAGTAGAATGATTTAATGTAGCGGCTTGAATGTCTGCGGCTAATTGTGTAAATTGCTGAATGACAGTATCTTTATCTAAAGGTAAATTGCCATCCATTCCAAAAATTGAGGGAAAATATTGGGGGTGGATTTTGCCTAACATCACATTGGCATCAGTAACCGTTAATGGTCCCCCGCGTCGGTAACAAGCAGGGCCAGGATTTGAACCAGCAGATTTAAATCCAACACGATAACTAGAACTATCAAAAAAGAGAATTGAACCGCCTCCAGCAGCAATGGTATTAATTGCTAATACAGGAACTCGCATCCGCGCCCCAGCAATTTCCGAATCTAGTTGTCGTTCATACTCTCCTTTAAAGTGGGCGACATCTGTACTTGTCCCTCCCATATCAAAGGTAATAACTAACTCAAAACCAGCCCTTTTACTAGTTTGAATTGCGCCGACAATACCGCCAGCCGAACCACTCAAAATACTATCCTTGCCTTGAAATTGTTGGGCTGCAACTAAACCTCCATCAGATTTCATGAACATTAATTTGACTCCAGGTAACTGACTCGCTACTTGGTTGACATAGCGACGTAGAATAGGAGTTAAATAAGCATCGACTACTGTTGTATCTCCTCGGCTGACCAACTTTATTAACGGACTAACTTGATGGGATACAGATATTTGAGTAAAGCCGATTTTTAGAGCAAGTTTGGCTATTTGTTGTTCGTGGTCATGATAGCGATCGCTGTGCATAAAAACAATAGCACAACTCTGAATTCCTCTGTTGTAAACTTCTTGTAAGTCGTTTGTAACCTGTTCAATATTTATCGGGATTAATTCATTTCCATGAGCATCATAACGTTCATCAATCTCAATTACTTGTTCATAAAGCATAGCTGGTAAAACGATATGACGGGCAAAGATGTGAGGACGGTTTTGGTAGCCAATTCGCAGCGCATCTTTAAAGCCTTTGGTAATCAGAAGAACGACGCGATCGCCTTTCCGTTCTAGCAGCGCATTTGTTGCTACTGTTGTCCCCATTTTAACCACTTCTATTGCTTCAGTAGGAATGGGTTCGTTGCTGGAAATACCCATGATATCCCGTATACCTTGGATTGCTGCATCTTGATATTGTTCGGGATTTTCTGAAAGTAGTTTGTAGACTATAATCCATTGCTGATTAGGCAGAGTAACAATTAAAAAACGTTCAGGATATCTTGATAGTTTGTTTATAATGTCCTGATTATCAGTAACAGCAACAATATCTGTGAATGTACCACCACGGTCAGCAAAAACCTTCAACATTACTCTATTTCCTGTATAATCATGAAAAATTAGCCCAAATTAAACTAATGCTTGCTCTACTTGGTCTTTAATTTCATGACAATTATGCCATGCAAAAAGTTTGTGAAAAACTTGGTTTTTGTATCCAACGCACAGATGATTAAAGTATAGTCAAAGTCCAAATCGATATCAAAAAAGTTCATCCCCAAAATTAATACTCATCTACAAATTGAGGATGAACCCACAAAAATTCACGGCGTTTGTTTTGCACCCGCACTAGACCACCAAAACTAGGATCTTTTTCTTTCAGAAGGGCGTGCAATTCTCGCAAAATCGAGCCTTGGGCGCGGATTGCATCACCTTCCAAGAAGGAGGCATCGCTCTTGGACTTCCCAGCCAAAGCCATATCACTTCCCTTCAAGGTAGACTCGATACTTTTTTGTCCGAGATCGAGTTGTTCTTCAATGGCTTTGTAGGTGGTGTCATCCAGTATGAATTTAGTTGTTGAAGCTGCTACAGGCAAGACTAGGCTCAGGGTTCCAGTCAAAATTCTGAGATAGGGGACTGCCTTGGTGAACCACTCACGCTGCAAGTCTAATTCATAGACCCCCTTTTTCTTATCGTTGGGATTTAAGGCTGGAAGTGGCTGACGTGCATGTTCGCACCAGAGGGTGAGTTGAAATTTGGCACTAATCCATTTGGGGCGATCGAAAAATTTCGGATCAACAGGCTTAAAGCTAAACAGGCGCGGGCCATCTTTCGCTTCATCGGTCAGCATCTGCATCAGCACTGCAAACTGGTGATCGACCTGGCTTAAAATGGTGCGCTGCTCCTGAGACAATGACTGAAAGCGCGCTTGATCTCGACGATCTAAGATAACCAAATCTTTGCGAATAACGTTTAGCTCGTCTTTTACAATGTATCGGAACTGCTCAATGCCGATTGCTTGGGATGGTGGCGGAGTCGTGGGTGCGTTATTTAGCAAACAATCAATGTTTTGCCATTCATCACATCCTGAAACTGTACAGAGAAACTCATCCCGATTCTTCTTTTTACTCTTAATTAGTTTCTCTACCTCAAATAGTCCGTTTCCAGGTGTATTCATGCCGCAAGGCGCAACACAAGAAACCATGACGTTACAACGCAATCCTTCCCAGAAGTTTTCAACTAGCCATTTAATCTCTTCCGTAAGATAAGACAAGAACCGTTCAGGATAAGCTGCCCGCACTGTGATTTTTACATCGGTGCCAACATACTCCAGTAATGCCCGACCGTTGTAGTCATTGTCAAGCATTAAGCCCCGTTGCCAGTGGATGCTGTCTTCGTAATTCGCCCGCCCCAGTGAGTATTTGTGCAACCTAACAATCAATTGGTAAAATAATCCTTCTGCCACTGCAAACTGTCCGCGACTGTCCACAATGCGGCAAATTTGCACCTGTTGCCTATCTCCGTCTTCCGGTTGCTCTCCCCAATTGGGCAATGGCTCCGGGCGTGTGTCGGGAACGAGTTGAGCAATCAGGGTGGTATTGCTAGGTTCTGACTGATCGAACACCACTTTATAGGACAGATCAAAGCGTTCCATCAGCCGCAGAAAGATTGGATGCAATTTTGAGGGGTAGCCTTCTTCGCCTGCAAATGGCGGATGGCTCCACAACTGGCTGAGATGCTCAAATTCCACTAAACCGTTGCGTTTGCGTGTCATTCCATCATCCAGCACAAAGCTGATCGCCTTTGCCAGCCAGTCGGGTTTGAGGATGACGATATCGCGCAGTGTTGGGTCGTAATGGTAATGGATGAAATGCCCTAGTCTATGGGAGATGCGAAGAAACAGTTCTGCTTGCTCCTTATCGATTCCCTGTTCAGCACAGATGGCAATGACATCATCATAGGGCAGATAGGCTTTATCGCTTGTCTGTAAAGTTTCCCGCACCTGCTGCCACTTTGCTGGAACGGATCGCCCCATTTCGGGAAGAGATGCAGCGACACGAGCAATAGTATCTTTCAATTCTGCAAGTCCAGTGCAATGCGTCGTATCCTCACTGGGTTTGCTGTTTACATGGAAGAAATCGATTACTGTATCTTTGCCGAATTGATCCAGAATTTCTTGTCTGTCAATATCCGGTTGTCGCTGTCCGGGGCCACCGTGAGTTGCAACTACCAACACCTTTGCCTCCGGTTCCCGATTCTTGATCAGCGTAATCCACTCTTTGACAAAGCCTTGCTGGGGGCCTTCCCGTGGTTTCCAGATCACCAGATATACGGCTGGCGCACTGAAAAACAACTGGTGCGTCGGTCGATAAACCCGTTGACCACCAAAATCCCAACCATTCAACGTGATTTCTGTGCCATTGTCAGGATCAGTGACGATTACAGGCTTAATCTCAATTCCGTGAGTCGTGGGGCGGTCATCCTCCCATTCATCCCCTCGCAATGCACCCAACAGACAACTCTTGCCCACCTCACCCTCACCAATTAGAATCAGCTTGGCTTCATTCAGTGTCACCAGTGCCTCTGCCTTTGCCCGCAGGTATTGCAAGACTGCTTCAGTGCCTTGTTCGTAAGCAGCAGCAAGATCGGGGTTGAGAGAATTATCATTCAGGGCGAGTTTTTCTAGATGAGGAAGCTGACCTAAAGAAACTGGTAAATCGGTTATGTAGTTACTTGTCAAGTCAATTTCTTGTATTTTTTTCAGGTTGCCCAACCAATCAGGTAACAAGTTTAACTCACACTGAACCGCTTTGAGTTTTTCAAGCTGCTGTAGATGGCAGATAAATGATGGAAATCTACTCAGCGGATTACCGCCAAGACCTAGAAGACCCAAAGAAAGCGTTTTCAAATTCCGAAGTTGTCCAAGTGATTCTGGTAATTCTTCGATTTGATTAACATGGATAGCTAGGTTTGTAAGAGACTCCAATTCGCTAATCCATGTAGGGATGGTAGTCAAATTAGTTTTCCAAACAAAAAGTTCTTCTAACTGTGTCAATCTCCTCAGAATTTGGGGAAGTTCACCAAAATTGTTTCCGCCTATGACTAATACTTTTAGCTTCTGAAGCCTACCTATTGGCTCTGGCAATAAAGTCAATCTGTTATAGCCAAGCTGCAACTCACTTAACTGCATCAGAGAACCCAGTGACTCTGGTAGTGCCGTCAGTTGGTTGCTGGAGAGATAAAGCTGTTGCAACTGGGTCAGGGATGCGATCGCCTCTGGCAGTTGCGTCAATTGGTTGTCGGAGAGGTTAAGCGTTTGCAACTGAATGAGAGATGCGATTGCCTCTGGCAGTTCCATCAGTTCGTTGTTAGAGAGGTCAAGATTTTGCAACTGGGTCAAGGATGCGATCGCCTCTGGCAGTTGGGTCAATTGGTTATTGGAGAGGTCAAGCTCTTGCAACTGGGTCAAGGATGCGATCGCCTCTGGCAGTTGGGTCAATTGATTGCTGGAGAGGTTAAGCGTTTGCAACTGGGTCAGGGATGCGATCGCCTCTGGCAGTGCTGTCAGTTTGTTACCGGAGAGGTTAAGCTGTTGCAACTGAGTCAGGGATGCGATCACCTCTGGTATCTCAGTGAGTTTCATCTCGCTGAGATCAAGTTCTATTGCTCCCTCTTGCCGCGCCTTTTTAATCCGCTGCTCTGCTTCCCGATAAGTTTTATCTCGTGCCATGACCAAATCCTTTTTATCACAATCAAAATCGGAGTAATAGCCAGACTTTTTCTGGGTAACAGCCTATACAGGTGGTTTAGCCAGAAAATCTCAGCCTAACATTCTAATAAACAGGAAGCAACGCCAAGGGTAAAAATTTTACTAGGTTAGATGATGTTGACAATTAAATAGTTTGCTGGTTTAGCGGAATTACAATTACAAATTCTGTACCTTGTCCAGGAGCAGAAATACATTGTAATTTTCCCTGATGTTTTTGGGTGATAATCTGATAACTAATAGATAAACCTAACCCCGTACCTTTCCCAACTGGTTTAGTAGTAAAGAATGGTTCAAACAACTGTTGTTGTACGTTTTCTGGAATGCCTAAACCATTATCAGCAATGCGAATAACTACTTGCTTTTCGCTGATGAGTTGAGTATGAATCTGAATTTGTCCCCGTTTGCATAGCGTCTCCCCTACGAGAAGTTCTGATGGTCGGAAGCTTCCACTCAGACTTCTGTCTTTGTCTTGTCCAAATGACGGATGACTAATGACTAATGACTCTTCAATTGCATCGATCGCATTTGCCAGAAGATTCATAAATACCTGATTCAGTTGTCCAGCATAACATTCTACTAATGGTAGATCGCCGTACTCTTTGATGACCTCAATTGCTAGATAGTCAGATTTAGGCTTGAGGCGATGTTCCAGAATCATCAACGTACTATTAATACCCTCATGGATATTCACAGCTTTCATCTCTGCTTCATCTAAGCGAGAAAAGTTTCGTAGAGATAAGACTATTTCTATGATTCTTTCAGCACCAACTGTCATAGAAGTTAGCAAGTTTGGCAAGTCTGCTATCAGGAAATTTAAGTCTATGGCTTCTGTTTTTTCTTGAATTTTAGTTACTGGATTAGGATAGTTTTGCTGATATAATTGCAACAAACTAAGTAAATCTTGGATATATTGATTGGCAAAAGTGATATTGCCATAGATAAAGTTAACTGGGTTGTTGATTTCGTGCGCTACACCTGCTACCAACTGCCCTAAGCCGGACATTTTTTCACTCTGCACTAGTTGAGATGCTAGATGCTTTGCCTCTTGGCGCAATTCTGCTTCAGAGTGTCGCAATATCTCTTCTGCTTGTTTGCGCTGGGTAATGTCGTGGAGAATGACGACATACTCCTGAAAATCCTGATGGGGTCGGTCTGAAATGGAAACTTCCAGGATTTTGTTTTTGCCGTTGCGGAGTAGAGCTTGTTCGCTGCGCTTTGTCCACTGGTCTGGATAGTAGACTAATGCAGGTAGCCATTTGTTGAGGTGATTTCCTAGCAACTCGGAGGGGTTGACACCAAAAAAAGATTCAGTGGCTGGATTAGCCTGCTGGATAATGCCTCGATCATCCACGACTAAAATACCATCCTGGGCGACAGTAAACAGGTGTTCGGCGGCTTCTCGTGCTTCTGCGATCGCCACTACTTGCGGTAAACTTGTCCAACAAGCGATCGCTACTCCCACAAATGCCACACTCATCAGTAGCACCACAAATAGATTTTCACCCGCCGCAGTTGTAACTTTGTTAAGTTTGACACCAAATAACCAGCCAATACCCACTGCGCTGCACAGTAAAAAAATCAAGATGAACACCTGAAGAATTACTGAGTCTTTGATAATTACCACAGGGCGCGTGCGATATCGCCGCATCCACCAACTACGATGGAATGGCGGGAAGGCCACGCGACGAATCACTGCATCTATTCCCATCACACCAATGGGAAATAATAGCCCAATTAGCAAGTTGAGCCAACCCCAAGCAAGTCCGCCCACCACCAGCACCACAACTTCTAACAGCAGAATGCCTAGAGATATGCGACCAAACAAAACTTCCGGCCGATCGCGCCGCAGCCAAAGCCCTAAATGGAATAACATAAAGCAGACAAACCACCCGATGTTACCAATAGCCACAATTCGCGCTACATCTCCCCAAATCAGATAGACCAAGCACAACACCAGTGTCAAGGTCAAAGCTGGGACAAACACACCCCGGCGTGATACAACGGAAAATACTGATGAAATGTGGTTATCTAAAGCCAGCTGATACAAAATTCGCGGGCAATTAGAAACGACCGTTGCCGAACCTAGTAGACAAGCAGCTACTAGCAAAAAGGAAACACTTACAGCAGCTGATTTTCCCCAAAAGGGCTGGGAAGCTGCCACAAGATTCAGAAAAGCATTGTCTTTGAGGTTTGAATCTGTTGCTAACCGCATCACTACCCAAGACCCCCCCAAAAAGATGGGTGGCATCATCCAAGCTGCAACATCTAGAAAGCGCAGCGTCTGAGTGGGATGGCGGCTATCGGCGACAAAGGAAGAAGCTGTTTCACAGCTGTAAGTTGCATAGGTGACGAAAAAGAACCATTTTGTCCAATCTACGAAGCCCAAAGAGGACGAATTGCTAGGAAAAAACCCCGGACTAACATCAGAAAACGCTAACCAGCCTAGACCTTGCACACAGAAGGTGATTAGCAGTCCAAAGGCTGGAATTACAAAAAACAAATGTAAAATACTCAGGGCGCGAGTACCACTAAACGCCACAATAAACGGCAATACTGTAAAGCCAATATCTAGGAATATTTCTGGACAGGTAATACCCAACGCCTCCAAATTCACCTTAATTAAATCTCTGAGTACTATCGTATTAACTGCTAAGTAGGAAACCCAATTGAGGAGGTATCCAATTGCGGCATAGCGAGCTAGTCCGGGGTAGTTTTGCAGCAGCTTGGTAGCATAGTTAGGTGTTCCTCCAGCCACATTTATAAAATGCATACCCAAGCGTTTTACCTGATAGTTAAGCAGCATTCCAAAAATTACCGCAGGTATCCAGACAAAAATAGCTTGGGAACCAAGAGCAGCATGAATTGCTGGAACCAATGCTGTCCAGGAAATATGAGCTGTCAAACCAAAGCCCCAACTTTCAACAGCACTCAGGCTTCTAGTCAAGCGAGGGTATGAAGATTCGCCCAAAGTGGCATCAGCAGAATGGGACATGATTAGCAGTGCTGGATGGGATATTGTAATTAAGCTTATTAGCTATAGTTCCCATCTCCTTAATGTTCTGAACAAAGACTTGATTGCATTAAAGGTTAGTAGAGATTGCCTGTACGGGACAGGTGGGGATACACTGTTCGCAGACGATACAGCGCGATCGCGTGAATGTCAACTTGTGTGTCTCTGGGTGAAGGGTGAGAGCTTCGGTAGGACAAACCCCAGTACACAAGCCACAGTGGACACACACATCCTCGTCGATCGCAATTTCGCCTAATGTATAAGAAACGTTAACATGGCGCGATCGCATCCACTCGATTGCTGCATCTAATTGATCAATATCTCCCGCTAGTTCTACTACCAGTTTGCCAATTTGATTTGGGGCAACTTGGGCGCGGATAATATTGGCGGCGACGTTGAACTCTTTGGCCAGTACGTAAGTTACTGGCATTTGCACGGCGCGTTTTGGGAAGGTGAGTGTTACTCGTTTTTTCACAGGTTTAGTAGAGGGGTTTTTCTGTTGTAGCGTAATCTAAAATACACAGGTTTGACGCAAATAATGGCCGAAACCCTTATTTTTAGGTAGCGGCAATTCATGAATTGCTCCTACAGCGTGTAGTTTTGCGTAAGTCTAAACACATATATAGCGGTTCTCGACAAGCGTGAGGTACAATTTTGACCTCTCTCCTAAAAGGAGAGAGGCTTTGAATTTTTCCCCCTTCCCGAAGCGGGAAGGGGGTTAGGTCTGTTTGCATACCTGTACCTCACCGGATTAAAAATGGCGATAAATCTTAGATTAACGCAAACCTAAAATTTCGGAAATCGCCGTTACAATATCCAGATAGAAGTTGCCTTTCACCGCCCGAAACAATTCAAATTTAGAGTCAGGGGCACCAAAAAACGGTCTGAGAAACCATCCTAACTGCATACCTACAAAAGCATAAAGCAATAACCAGGATCTTAAAATAGTAGTGCGGGTTTTTTTGCCAACTTCATCTTGTTGAGAAAGTAATTGCATTCCTTCATAGAGGAATTTAACGCCAAAGATGCCTGTAATGCCAAAAATTAACACATTCAACAGTTTAAAAAATTGATAAGAATCGGGTGTAGTGATCAGAAAAAATAGCGTAACTGGCGCCAAGCTAAATAAAAGTACACTAATCACTGATACAGATGTGAGCAACACAACAAAATGCTGTTGAATACTGCTCCGCGAACCAAACAAAACATTAAAAAAGAACAAAGTTGGAAAACAGATAATCAGTGTTAATAAATAAAATAGCGGAAGTTTAATAGCACCAGATAATGCTTGTGCCCAACTGTGAGATGCACCGATAATTGCGCCATAGATGGCAAAGAAAATGGAACTAGTTACGAATAAAGAACTGATTTTATTTTGTAATCTTATTCCGTGACGAATTTCTTCTAAGAAAGCCTGACGATCGCGCAATAAATTAACTAAAACACCAATCTGTTGAATTCTGTGATTTTGTTTTTTCAGCATAATTTTATATATTGGATATTTTGTTAAATTACTAATGACTAATTAACGGATTCCCAAAAGATAACTAATAGATTTAATGACGCTTAAATAGAAATTACCTTCTCTTTCGCGGAACAGTTCAAAGGCAGAACCAGGTGTACCAAAAAACGGTCTGAGAGTCCATCCTAACTGACTACCGACGAAAGCGTAAAGAAATAGCCAAAATTGTAAAATCTTTTGGCGTGTCTTACTACCTTCATTATCTTGTTCTAAAACTAAACTCGTGGCGTGATATAAAGACGAGACACCAATAAATCCAGTCAATGCAAAGATAAAGACATTTAACAGAATTAAAAATTGGTAATTATTGGTGGTAATTAAGAAAAACAGTGTGATTGGTGCAAAGCTAAATAAAAGTACGCTCGTGACTGAAACCGCAGTCAATACTAATGCTAAATGCTGTGCAAAAGTCCGCTTTGAACCAAAAATAATGTTAGCAAAGAACAACGTCGGGATACAAATCAGCAGTGTGATTAAATAAAGGGCTGGGAGTTTAATGGCGGAAGATATAGCTTGCATCCAACTATGGTATGCACCAATGATTCCGCCATAAGCCGCGAGAAATAAGGAACTGCAAACCAGCAGAGAAATGATTTTAGTTGGTAATCTTGTACCTTGGCGAACTTCCTCTAGAAAACTTGGGCGATCGCGCAGGAATCCAATCAATACTGCAAAGTATTTTATTCCTAAAGATTTCCGTTCAATCATGTTATCCTCATCCAGATATTATTCAAGTTTCATCTGAGTAATCACCGCCAGAACCATACTTCCAGGCATCAATCAAACGATGCCAATAATATTGTTGTTCATTTGGTTGATTCTTAATCCATATTTCTAACATTGGAGTCAACCAAAACAAGGCAGTATATACACCTAAATTCCCGTAATGCACCAGCCAATCTAACAAACTTCCTAAACCTACTTGCGGAATTATCTTGGCAACTAATCCCGGATGAAATAAACCAGTTTTTAACAGTGTTTGCGTTAGTGCCGAAAACTGTACTATATCCTGTAAAAATGGTTTTAGCACTGGTGTACCCAACTTTTGCATTTCCTGAAATACCGCCGAGAGTAGTTGGTTAATTTGATCTGGAGCAATTTTCTGATTTACACCAACACTCATCGCCCTTTGAAACAACCAAGTAACAGTCAAACTTGGCTGATAGGGTTGCAGCAATGCGATCGCTTTTGCAGATAATTGTTCCGTTTCCAGCGCTTCGTAAATACCAAATGTTAAACGCTTCAGGTGACGCACCATTGCCCCAAAACCACCAAAACTCAAGGGAGATTGACTTCCACTGCTATCTCCCACTGTTAGAATGCGATTCCAAGGGGTTTTTAGTGGACTTTGGCGATAGGTGGGAAAGAAACCAAATAGCGCCCGTTGAAATTTTAGCTTGCTCAATTCCACTCCCTGATATTCTGGTAAGAGACGCAGATATTCCTCAAACAGAGCTTCTAAACTCAAACGTTGGGGATGTGCATCCATGTATGTAAACAAGTAAGTGGTTCTGCCATCCCTAGCTGGGAAGGCTTCCCAGAAATACTGACATTGATTCTGCAAAGATGTGAATGATAATAATAAATCGCCTGAGTTATTTTCTGGAAAACCTTGGGCGCAACTTCCTACAACTAAGCACAGCGCGTCTGGTTTTTTGCCTTGGCGTGCTTGTTGAGTGATGGGTGAAAGATGTCCCATCGCGTCGATTAATAACCGAGTTTTGAATTGGTTATTTACCATCACCCCATCTGGATGAACTACCGCTTCGGTAAAGGGTGTATTTTCTAATAACTTTCCACCAACGGCGATAAATCGGGTTTTTAAAGTAGCCAGTAGATAAACTGGATCTACGCCGATATTCAAGACATCCTCTACCCAAACTTCCGTACCGCCATCAAAACTAACTCGTGCTGGGTTATATTGAGTAGCGATCGCACTTGCTAATTCCTGCTCTGTTAGCAAATTCAATTCCACAAACACATCTAATTCTTTGCGAGAAATATTCCATTCTTGTTCCCTCCCCCGCAAAATTCCCCGTTCCATCAACGCCACCCGCAGTCCCTTCACCGCCAAGGCGCAACCAATTAAAATGCCCAAGGTGCCACCGCAGATAATTACATCGAAGTCTACGCCGCCTAAAGGCTGTTGACTTTCTTTAACTAACGTTGGGATAGGTGCGGAGTTTTCTCGCAGAGATGTTAAGATGCGATCGCCTTGGCGCAACCCTGCAAAAACATCGCCTGGTAATTGGGAAAGAATTTCTTCAGTTAAAGACATTTTGGAAAAACTCAACTCTACATTCCAAAACTACCTGATAATGAAGAAACTAGATATAGCGGTTCTCACTTGAGTGAGGTACAAGAACCCCACCCCCAACCCCCTCCCCGCAAGCGAGGAGGGGGCTATAATTTACTTCATGTCATTAGGAAACGCTATATGATCATCGGCAATTACGAATTACGAATTACGAATTACAAGAGTATGTTCACGACCAAACCTGTAGAACGTCTGTATACTTTTGAGGAATATCTCACCTACGATGATGGCACTGACAAGCGCTATGAACTTCAGGATGGGGTACTGCGAGAAATGCCTCCAGCCTCAGATTTGCATGAAGCAATCATTACTTTTTTGTTAATTCGCTTCTATCTGGAAATCCAACGACTAGGGTTAGACTGGCAAGTTCGCCCTAGCGGTACTGGCGTTCGTACCTCCGTCAAAAAATCCCGCCTTCCTGACTTAATTGTGATGACTGAAGAACAGCGACAATCTATTCAGGGTAAATCGGCTGTGCTTGAGTTACCACCACTAGTAACAGTAGAAGTGGTTAGCGCTGAGTCTGTGAAGCGAGATTATCAAAAGAAACCACTTGAGTATGCAGCCTTCTCTATCCCTGAATACTGGATTGTTGATCCTCTGGAAGCAAAGGTGACAGTCTGCTTGTTAAATCAGGGAAGTTATAACCAAACAGTATTCACAGAGAACCAGCAAATCTGTTCTCCGACTTTCCCTGAGTTAACACTGACAGCGCAGCAGGTATTAACGGCTTAGAAATTTTTTATCTATATAGTAGGATCTAACATACTCTGACCTCTCTCCAAACCTCTCTCCTAAAAGGAGAGAGGCTTTGAGACTTACTCCCCTTCCCTCGCAGGGAACGGGCTGGGGGTTAGGTCTGTATTCACCTCAACTGAAAGCCGCTATATACTGTGCTACGCTACGGTATATTGCATCTCAACGAAAACAGCGATAAATTATCCTAGACCGAATAATTTAGAAATCGCAGGCAATAATTTATTACCCGCTTCAACTAGGGAAGCGATCGCAGGTAAGCCTGTAAATATCCCTTTCAACATGGTGATTGCCGTTTTTGCCGTCTTTTGCTTAATCGATTCTTGGGGATTTTTACCCGCTTCTGCCAAAGTCTTCACCTGTTCCAACGCCTCTGCTTTCTCTTCATCTGGCAAATCTGTTGATTGTGAAATGGCTTGTTGTAACTGCGTCAATAATTCTTTGATTCCCGGTTTATCAGTTTGCGGCGATTCAGCCAATTGCCCAATTGTATTGGTAAGATCACCGCTAATCTTACCCAGGTTGATGACTCCACTTATATCTCTGCCAGCACTGATATTGGTTGAATTATCTTGAGGCATGATGGTACTTCCTTGTGTATAAAAATTCGGCTGCTGGAGTGCAGTTGTAATCATATTTTCTAAACGAATAATCCACTTATCTTTTTCTACCAGCAATAATTGCTGACTCTGCGACAAAGCTTTGAGTTGATTATAATCATCAAAATATTCTGCACTCAGTTGAGATTTATCGCTACCTGCTGCGGTTTTGGCTCTAAGCAAGATTTTATCATCGCCGCGTTTCTCCATTGCCACAATTTCTAACTCGGCTTCAGGATGTTTTTCGGCAAGGTTTTTGAAGGCGATCGCCACAGCGCGGGGGTCAACGCTTTGATTATGATATAAATCGAGGGTGTCAAAAATTGGCTTGATAAAGTCGGCAAAATCCCCATCCTCGAATACCTCTTGTTTATTATCAGGTTTGCGGAGAGGGTCAGGGTCTTTTTTTGTGGGTAAGCGCATAAAGACATATTCACAACTCGCACCATGCAATTTAGTTGTATTTGTAATGCCCCAATCTTCGATGAACGCACCTGTGAGAGTTGCACCTGTTAAATCTGTGCCGTCTAGTTGGGTTTGCTTCAGTTTTGCTCTTGACAAATCGGCATCTTGTAAATTGGCTTCACTGAGATCAGTACTAATAAAGCTAGCATCTGCTAGGTTAGCTTTTTTTAAGTTGATCCTTCGGAGGTCTTGACGGTCAAAGTTTTTGTCCTGTCCCTGTCCTGTAACCAGCAGTTGACATACTTGTGAGTTTTGAAGATAAGTCAAACCAGGACGAACACGGTCAAGCATTTTGGCTTGATGCCAACAGCTACAGATAAGGATAGTGTTTCGGAAATCTGTACTTTTGAGCGTAGCTTGGGTGAAATCAGCACCTGTTAAATTAGCGCCACGAAAACTTGTACCTCCTGTTGCAGCAAAGGCGATCGCAATATTACGAACCAAGGAGTGTTTTTCGTCTCCTTTCATGGCTCGCCAACTGATGTTGATACTAAATAACGTTCCGGCGACGGCGACGGCGAAGGCGAAGGCGACGGCGAAGGCGACGGCTGCGGCGACGGGTCCGGCGACGGCGAAGGCGAAGGCGACGGCTGCGGCGACGGAGCCGGCGACGGCTGCGGCGACGGCTCCGAAACCAGCTACTACTCCTTGGCGAATTGTGACGAAGAAAAAGGCAATTAATAGGATTAGGGTAGTCCAGGCGCGAATCTGATTATTTAAGTTGGTAATATCAAATATTTGTGACACCAAATAGCCGTTGAAAACCCATAAAAATCCTGAAAGTCCCGACAACAGCAATGAGATAAGGACTAGGAAAATTGCCCAACGGCGTTGCAGTCCAGCTTTGGCATGGCTAAAGTTTGCACCTGTTAAATTAGCATTGCTGAAGTTTGCCCCTCGGATGTCGGCATAGCTAAAGTTTGCACCCGCAAGGTCTTGTCTACCTTTGAAGTTGCGTCCTCGGAGATTTTGACCGGAGAAGTCTAAAGCCATGTTCCACTTTACAGAGGTGAGCAAATTTTACTACACGTTCACCCCTGCAAATTCAGAAATTGTTACATATATTTGTTAGTTGAGCTTCAAACCCGCAACTTTGAGGCTCAAAGGTGCAACATTGAGCCTCAGAAGGTCAACATCGAGCCTTAGAAGGTCAACATTGAGCCTCAGAAGGTCAACATTGAGCCTCAAAAGGTGAACATTCAGCCTCAGAAGGTGAACATTCAGCCTCAGAAGGTGAACATTCAGCCTCAGAAGGTCATTATTAGAGGATGTTTGAAAAGTCGCAAAGTATACTAGAAACCTCGCTTCCATTCCTCTCTCCGAAAGGTCGATAGGCTTTGAAACCCCCATTCCCTTGTAGGGAAGGGGGGCTAGGGGGGTTAGGTTCCTGATGCTTTGATGTTACCCAAAATACTTTTCAAACATCCTCTTAAACTAGAGCCAATGATTAGCACTGTTTCACTAGACCTCTTGCAAAAGTCCCTAACACCCCACTCCCAACCCCTCCCCGCTTGCGGGGAGGGGAGCGTTTGCGTCAGCAAATGCGGGGTGGGGTTCTTAATTTTTGATTTATGCAAGAAGTCTACTATAAGATTATCTACATAACGCCGTGTGCAACTTTATCTCAAACCTAACCCCCAACCCCTTCCCTACTAGCGTTGGGGAGCAAGAATCAAAGCCTCTCAGGAGTGGGGGAGAGGAATGGAAACGGGGTTCTAAGAATTTTGCAAAGAACTTTATGTCCTTGGCTTACCTCACCCTCAATCCCTCTCCTTATAAAGGAGAGGGAAGCTAGAGACAGGATGAAGTTTTGCATTTTATATCATGTTCGCTTGATTGCTTATTAAACCCGAAGAACCCCACCCCGCCAAAATTATGCTTTCTCTCCCCTCTCGAAGAGCGGGGAGGGGTTGGGGGTGGGGTTCTTTTATGATAATCTGGCGGACATGATATAAAAGGCTCCGCCTCTTGACTTGATAGGAGGCGGAGCCTTTTAACTTGCAGCAGAGCCAAAATATAGACTTAACTGCAAAAATCAGGTGATCCCATCCTGCTGCGACCTAAGTTGTGTCTCTGGCTGAGTTGAGCCAGCAGGCAAAACCCGATGTTCAGATCCCAAAGTTCCATTAGGAGAATCTGGAGGCTTTGAGCCACCCGATCCCTTCCGAGACAATATAGCCTGAGCTAGGGTCTTAACCAAAATATACAGAATTGGCACTAAGAACAAACTCAAGAACGTTGAAAGAATCAGCCCCCCAAAGAGCGCTGTTCCTAAAGACCAACGGCTGCTGGCTCCAGCCCCTTGAGAGATTACCAAGGGCAAAAATCCTAACAGCGCTGCAAAGGAAGTCATCAAGATCGGTCGCAGACGTTCTTGCCCCGCTTTCACCGCCGCCCGCGTGTAGCTCATGCCCTGCTCATGCAGTTGATTGGCAAATTCCACAACTAAAATCGCGTTCTTTGCAGCTAGACCAATCAAAGTCACCAAACCTACCTGGCAATAGATATCATCCACCACTTTCGGGAAGAGACTACCTGCCATGAAAATATTGGAACGTAGCCAAATCGCCGTCATCGCTCCCAAGACTGCTAGGGGAACTGTCAGCAAAATAATGATCGGGTCAATATAGCTTTCATACTGAGCCGCTAGCACCAGAAAGACAATAACCAACGCGAAGGCAAAAATCAACCCCGTAGATCCCCCAGATGTCTTCTCCTGGAGATAAGTCCCTGTCCATTCATAACCAAATCCCTGAGGTAAGACCTCTTTAGCTAGTTCCTCCATCGCTTTAATCGCCTGTCCAGAACTAGCACCAGGAGCAGGAGCGCCCTGGACTTTGATTGACCTGTACAAGTTATAATGCGAAATGGTTTTCGGCCCCACAAAGGGAGTAACCTTCACCAAATTGCTCAACGGAATCATCGCCCCACTTCCAGAGCGAACATACAGCTTGCCAATATCATCTGGATTAGAGCGGAAAATGCCATCTGCTTGGACATATACTCGATACTGTCGCTGTCCCTGCACAAAGTCATTCACATATTTCGACCCTAAGTAACTTTGCAACGCCCCAAAGATGTCGCTGAGTTCGACATTGAGAGATTTAGCTTGGTTACGATTTACCTGGATTTCAAATTGGGGAGTGTCTGCGGTGAACTGAGTGAAGACTCCTTGTAAAGCAGGGTTTTTATTTGCCGCCGCAATGAACTTTCGAGCATTATCAACCAGGGTTTGAATCGGCGCATTTCCGGTTCGGTCTTGAATGATAAACTCAAAACCGCCTGTAGAACTTAACCCTCTAACTGGCGGAGCATTGACAGCGATCGCTCTAGCATCTGTAATTGTAGAGAGCTTTTTGTTCATCCTCTGAAGTATTCCATAGACAGACTCAGATTCTGTAGGTCTCTCTTTCCAGGGTTTCAGGTTAGCAAAGGCAATGCCTAAATTAGAAGCATTGCCATCGAAACCAAAGCCACTAATCATAAAACTAGCTCTAACTTCCGGAAGCGATGTTACTTCTTTAACAACCCGATTCATCACAGATTCGGTGTATTTCAAAGAAACCCCGTCAGGCCCTTGGACAACTACAAAGAAGTAACCCTGATCTTCCTCTGGAATAAATCCAGTCGGCACTGCTTTGTACATCAAACCCGTTGCTATTAAACCACAGATGAAAACCCCAATTACAATCGGCTTGACATGGGTAAGGTAGCTAACAAATCCGACATAGCGACGCGTAAACCAGCTAAACCCCCGATTAAACTGCGTAAAAAACCACCCCAAAGGACCCCGTGGAGTCTGAGCAGGGCGCATGAGGATGGCTGCCATACTCGGAGAGAAAGTTAAAGCATTGAAGGTCGAAATGGCAATAGAGCAAGCAACGGTTAACCCAAATTGTTTGTAGACAATCCCAGTAGTGCCGGGAATGAATGTCACTGGAATGAATACCGCCATCAGTACAAGTGAAGTGGCAATGACTGCCCCAGTCAACTCTTTCATGGCTTCCATAGCTGCATCAAGGGGCTTCATGCCCTGCTCCAGTTTGACTGCAACTGCCTCCACCACAATAATGGCATCATCCACAACAAGACCGATCGCCAGGACGAAACCAAATAAGGTCAGTGTATTAATCTGAAATCCTAAAACCAACAGAGCTGCACACGTCCCAATCAGGGAAACGGGGATCGCAACAGTGGGAATGATCGTGGTACGCCAGTCTTGCAAAAAGACAAAAATTACCAAGACCACTAGGATAATCGCCTCAACCAGAGTGTGTAGAACTTCTTCTAAAGAAATTTCTACAAATGGAGTGGTATCAAATGCCAACTGGGCTTTTAGTCCAGGTGGAAAACTCTTCGCTAATATTGCGATCTGGTCTTCAACAGCATGGGCAACGTCCAGGGCATTACTACCCGGAAGTTGATATATCCCCAAACCTACGGCTGCCTTGGGAGCACTTCCTGGGATGGTGAATTTGGCATCAGCAAGATAGCTCTCTGCTCCCAGTTCAACTCGACCGATATCTCTAACCTTAACTAGGGTGCTATTAACACTGCTATTAGTGTTACTATTAGTGCTGCCGCCATTAGTGTTGGTATTAGTGCTGCTATTAGTGCTGCTATTAGTGGCACCTTGACTCACTTTCAGCACCATGTCTTCAAATTCAGCCGCATCTTTAAAACGACTGCTTGCCCGTAAAGCAAATTCAAAGCTTTGATTATCTGGTGCTGGTTCCTGACCAATCGCCCCTGCACCCACCTGAATATTTTGTTCTTGCAGGGCAGTTGTCACATCTTGAGGAGTTAGTTGATGTTGGGCAAGCTTGTTGGGATCAAGCCAAAGACGCATGGCATATTTGCGCTCCCCAAAAATGGTGGCTTTTCCTACACCAGGAAGCCGTTTGATCTGATCGAGAATAAACAGATCAACATAGTTACTGATAAAAATGTTGTCATACTCATTATTTTCTGAGTAAAACCCAAAGACCAGAAGAAGACTGCTCGATGCCGTTTCAACGGTGACACCTGTTCGTTGAACAGTATCTGGCAATTGAGGTGAAGCAAGTCCTTCTTTGTTTTGAACGTTTACTTGAGCAATATCGCTATTGATATCAGTTGGGAAAGAAACAGTTATATTGCTCAAACCATCATTACCCGTGTTAGAAGATATATAAGATACATCTTTAACACCATTAATTTGTCGCTCAATAATATTGGTGACAGTGCTTTCTGTTGTTTGAGCATCCGCACCAGTATTGTTGGAGCTAACGGTGATTTGCACGGGGGCGAGGTCTGGTAGCTGAGAAATAGGAAGTATAGGAATACAGATGCTTCCCAGCAGCAAAATAATAAACGTGCAGACCGTCGTCAGGACTGGACGTCTGATGAAGGTATTGACAAACATAAATTAGGGAAAAGTTCAACACTAGTTAGTGACACAGTAGCTTTTTATTAAAGCCGTCATAATACCCCATCCCTGCATAGGGTGAGGATATAAGGCATTGAGCGACGATTGTATCTATATATCTCCTAGAAAAGAGAACAACTTTAAGATACAGTGTATCGTGGGGCGCATAGGAACGTGGGGAAAAGAAAGCGACAGTTGTCTTCGAGACTCAGGGTAAAGTACCTGAAAGCCTGAATAGAGATGCCTTCTAGGTCTTTTGTGAACTGGCTGCACCTATTTGGCAAAAACTGCTATTGTCTGCATTGGGTTAAATTAATTTGTTCGTCAGAATTTGCTGGTAGGCTTGGATTGTTTGCCTAGCGATCGCATCCCAGCTAAAATTTTCTAAAGCATATTTTTGGGCGTTTAATCCCCGTCGTTGGCGTTCTGCGGGATTTTGCAAAGCTTCTTGCAGTAACTCTACCAGCACTGAGACATCTGTTGCGCCTACCCAACCCGACTCGCTATCACGCACCTGTTGACAAATATGCACTTGGTCAGAAATTACCACCGGTGTTCCTGCTACCATCGCTTCAGCGACAGCAATCCCAAAATTTTCATAGTAGGAAGGTAGGACAAATAAATCAGCAGCTTGTAGTAAACTAACTTTTAATTCACCAGTGACAAAGCCCGTAATTGTAGTGTGCGATCGCAGTGGTGAATTTTGAATTTGGGATATTATCTTTTTTTCGTAATCTGGATCTTGGGGATTTGTTCCAGCTAAGACAAAATGAAACTTATAACCAACCGCTAACAGCTTCTCTAGCGCCGGAATTAACAAATTTAACCCCTTTTTTGGGTCAATTCGTGACATAAACAGCACTAAAGGCAGATCCTTTGGTATTTCCAACTGACTACGTACATTTTTAATCGGGGATTGACGGGGGATTACACCCAAAGGAATTACCAAATCTGGCGTAGATACTCCAAATCGTTCTGATATTTTGGCTTCTTGAACACTGGTAAAATGAATAGCTGCCGCTCCAGCTAAATTTTGACGTTCTATAATTGCGACATAAAGTTGTTTTAATTGCTTTTTCTTCTGTAAATCAGCCGGATCAAGAGTACCCAAAGGACGGAAAATATAAGGTAGCTTTTGCTGACGACACACAATAGCAGCAGCACTAATTATTGGGGAGAAGAGAGCATGAATATGTGCTATGTCAAACTCGTGACCATGACGTTTTAGCCAGTTTAATAAATCTAGGGAAAATTTGTAGCGACGAAACGGAGCGCAACGAAAGTAAATTATTTCATAGCCATCTTGTTTAATTGGTCGATTTAAAGGAACATCCAGAGGTGTTTGACCATTATCGCCATTACTATCAGTTGTGAGAATTGTAACTTCTACTCCCTCTTTTACCAACGCTGGAGCTAATCCTAGTACCATTTGACTTGGACCACCGTATATTAGAGAAATTGAGGGAACAATTTGTAATATTTTCATTTTTTTCTCTTTTGTCCTTTGTGGTTTTTCATTAGTCATTTGTCCTTTGTGAATAACTCATGACCAATGACCAATGACTAATGACTATTAACCAATTCTTGATAAAACTCTAATTGCTGTTTAGCCAAAGCTTTATTTGTATATTTAATTATTGCTTTTTGATAACCCATTTCACCGAGAGTATGAGCAAAAGAGGGTTTATCCATTAATTGAACTAAGCAATTAGCAAGGGCTTGAGCATCACCTTCAGGAAATACTAAACCAGTATCACCAATTACATAGGGAATTTCACCAGAATCAGAACCAATTACAGGTACTTGGCAAGCCATTGCCTCAATTAGCACATGACCAAATTGTTCTTTCCAGCCAACAGCAGTTAAGGTTTTAAACTTGTCAGTTGTTTCTGAAGGCAGTATTAAAGTACTCATTAAATTGATATAGTTTGGAACCTCGTCATGAGGGACACTTTCTATCAAAATTAACCGTTCTTTAATATTGTTTTCTGCCGCTATTTTAATTAATTCACTTTCTAATTCTCCCCGTCCCAGTAGGAGTAATTTCCAAGGTTTATTTTTCAAATTTATTAAGGCTTGTAAAAGTGTTAATAAACCCTTTTCTTGCACAAAACGCCCAACAAAACCTACCACAAAATCTCCTTTTTCAATGCCCAATTTAGCTACTAACTCTGGTTGAGCTTTGGGAGTAAATAGACTTTCATCTACGCCCAGTTGTGGCATAACTTTAATTGACCCTTGATATCCCCGTTGTCGCAAAACTTCTGCTCCATCCTGATTGCCAGAAATAATACCGTGGCTGTGGTTGAGGTTATATTTTTCTAACAAAGAAACTGGTAGCTTCAGGCTGTATGGTAGATTCCACCAAGTAAAAAACACATTTTTGGACTTGAGTCCTAAAAGTTTATTTAAGACAATCATTTGAGTATAAGCCAATGCTCTAGACCCTTGTTCTACCTGAATTATTTGGGGACGAAATTGTTTTAACAAAGATATCAAATCAGCGCCAAATGTCAGAAGTCCCTGATGATTTTGACTAAAATTAGAAATTGGAACTATTCTAAATTTACCTTCATCGCGGTATTCAGTTTCAATAATTCTGTTTTGCACTCCACCTGGTTTCCAGCGCTTTGGCACTACAACTGTCACCTGAATGTCGGGTTCTAGTTGAGATAAAGCGCGTAATTTTTCACAGTTGAGGTCTACGATATAAGTGTGACTAGCAACTAAGATTTTCATTGGTATTTATTAATTGTTATTCACTAATTCCCAATGCCCCATGCCCCATGCCCCATGCCCAATAGCTAAACTTGTTCATCCAATCGACTGTAAATTTGACCATCGTCCCATGTTGATTGAATGAGAGTACCCAAGGCTTTGAAAAAACCCAAAATGTAGAAAATAGCGCGAGTGGCAATTTTGATGGGGGAACCGCTTTTATGGCAAGGTGGGCGTCCCAGTACGTGACAGTCAAATAAACGGGCGTATAGGCGTAAAGCTTGAGTCGGAGTGAGGTTTTTCAGCCCCAGTAAAAAATGGTTGTGGTAGAAGGTGAGTTGATATTTTAGCGATCGCATACTAATATCATGACAACCCCCTGTTTCTTCGCCTAAATGTACCAAATGGGCTTCTGGGTCGTACCAAATCTTATATCCCGTCTGCCGCAGTCGCAAACAAAAGTCTGACTCTTCCCGCACTGCACTACCGCCAAACCTCTCATCAAACCTCAGTCCGTACTTAGTAAAAATTTCGCGGCGAAAAGACATATTACAACCCCTCGCTGTCAGTACTTGCTGGGGTTTAATCGTATGCACTAAATCAATATAATACCAAGCAATTCCTGGGTCCATTGCCTGGGGAGGCAGATATTCAATCTCTAAATCTCCTCCAGAATCACCCAATTTCATTCTGTCAAATACCCGTCCGGCCACAGCCCCCACCTCTGGGTTTTGCAAATAATTTTTCGCATGGGCTGCTAACAATCCTGGGGTTAGCTGAACATCATCATCAATAAATAATATTATTTCACCAGATGACCGCCGGACAGCATAATTCCGCGCCCCTGGCAAACTTGCCCAATCTAAGCGCAACCATTTAATTTTACCTACCTCCGTCATCTCTTCCAGGTAGGCTTTAATTTCTGGTTGGTGTTTTGGGGTTTGGTCTACCACCAAAACTTCAAAATTTGGATAGTCCTGTTTTAGGACATCGACAATGCTATCGCGTAGTGCTTTCTCTCGCCCATAGGTTGGTATAACTACAGAAATTAAAGGGTAATTAGCCATAATTTTTTCTACTACTTTATCTAAAGGTAATTGGAATTTTCGTTAATCATGCAAAACACTAATTTTGCTTATTCATGACTGTTCCAAGCATTTTCATGACGAATCGCTCTATTTTAATAAATGAAAATACATAAATTGCCAGTAAAATAGTCACTATCATTAAAGAAACTCCTATTTTCAAATAGTTATTTATCTGAATCAGATAATTTAAATTAGGTAATAAAACAAAATACAAAGGTTGATGAATTAGATAAATTTGATAAGAATAAATTCCTAATATACTAATAAAGCTTAGTGTCCGTCCAATTTTAGCTATTTTATCGAGACGGGATAATAATGCTTGAATACCCCAAAAAAATAAAGGAGTAAACAGTATGTCTATACCTAACATATATATATATTTGATTTTAAAAATAGTTAAGAAAATAAAAATAATAAATCCCACACTAAAAAGAATATTTGCAACCATAAAATCTATTTTTCTAAAACTTTGATGCTCTGCATAGATAAATCCCCAATAAATTCCCAGGGAAAACTGAAATAAATAACTTCCTATAAAATTATCTTGTAAGAAAAATAAATAATTATTCGGATCATTACCTATTAAAAAGTAAAAAGCTAAAAGCTTCGTTATTATTGCTCCTATAAGTCCTAAAACTAATATTTTTATCGGCTTGTTTTTACAAGATAAAAATATCAATGGTGTAAGTAAATAAGCCTCTAAAATTACTGTAAAAAACCAAAAGCCAGGGTTTATTGATTGGAATCTTATCCCGACTACACCTATAAATGATAAGAGAAAGTGTAGGTTTAAATTAATCTTAATATTAGCAAAAAAGTAAAGCAAGCAACTTAATCCCACGGCTAGTATATAAGCAGGATAAATTCTGTATAAACGTTTTATCAGCCATGATTTCCAGTTAATTTCAACCGGCTCCGTCTGGTTTTTTTGTAACTTATATATGAGAGCATAACTTGTGTTGAAACCAGCCATTAAAAAGAATATATCTACAGCAGCATATCCGAGCTTCGCTCCATTCCTATCTAAAATTGAAATTAGTTGCGAGCGGTCGGGATAATTTTGAAAAAAATGAAATATGACAATTGCTAAAATTGCTAATCCTTTTGTCTGATCAATCCAATTAAATCTAGTTTTGCGTGTTTGACTGTAAGTATTCATATATCTGATATCTCAGAGTTTATATTCAGCTTGATATCCAGTAATTCGACCTTTAGGGGCTGATTATTCGCTAATACCTGCTGATAGCTAGAAAGATACCAGACTTAGCCACTAAGAGAATTTAGCAACCCTTGGTTAAGCTTAATATACAAGTAAGGTTCTGTCCACCGACAGCGTACTGAAGTATTTTCACTATGTCCCGTCAGCTTATTAGAGGTTTTTGTTTTCCTGCTTTCTTAGGATCTGCTTGGTCTTTCTCTTGTTTATCTAATATCGGCAATTTAAAAAGAACTCCCGCAAAAAACCAGTAATAGACAGCAACTGGATCAACATCTAGAGGATAGTAATAGGTGTTGTAGGTAATAAACAATATAAACACCCACAAAGCTGCTCCGTAACTGCGGAAATTACGGTTCTTTATGGAGCGATAGGTTTTAACCCACATCCAGTAGGTAATTTTTAAAATTTTGGAATTTCTACAACCTAATGAGAACAAGGTTTTCAGACAGTGAAACTTAATTCTACATTTTGCGATGGCTCCGCCCGCCGTTCGCGTAGCGTCTCGCAGAGAAGGCATCGCAGCTTTATCTAGTGGTCAAACCTAGCTTATTGATAATAGTGTCAATAAATTTTGTCAGTTTGAGATTAAATGCTTTGATCACACCATAGATGATAAAAAGCGTGAAACGCTTATCATCAGCTAATTTTAGCTGTTTTAGGAAAATTATTTTTTTGACAAAACAACCTGCTGGGGGAAATATTTTGAGTACATTTACTTATGCTGAATGTGGGTTTAAAGCTTATAATTGTTAAACTTGTTACCAATACTCAGATGACCTAACGGTACAGTTTATCTACTAATACGTCTTAACCTTCAGTATAACCTTGCCTCTGCTGCGTAGAGATTATCGAATAACTCATTTTGTTTTTCAGCGTCGTGGGCATTGATCGCTTGTGCTAAAGCTCCAGCACTGAGAGACTCGTAATGTTCCTGTTTATCACTTCTATCTAAAAATTCTTGTACTTGTTGTAATGCCTGCTCTGCTAAATCATCGTAGGTATGATTGACAATTTTCCAATATTTTTCAGTTTTAGTTTGTTCACCATTTAGCCAATTACCCCAATGTCTGAGTTTATCCAGTGGTAATTCTAAAACATATCCATTTTCACCATGACGAACAATTTCTGGCAAAGCACATACATTGGTTGTAATTGCCGGAGTCGCAACAGAAAAACCTTCAATAATGCTATAACCATAGGTATCCATCAATGATGGCATCAGTTGAAAATGACTTTGTGATAGTAACTCAAGAACTTTTGCATTCGGAATTGTGTTATGCCAAACTACATTATCTAAATCGAGTAACTTGAAATCTTCTGCATATCTATTAGGATCAGGAAAATCAGTAGGTACGCCCAAACCACACCATAGTTCAGATACTATATGTATAGTAATCGGCAAACCTAAATTTGCTACTTTCTTGGCTAGTCTTAAAGCCACAACTCCGCCTTTTCTGGCAATGTGGTTGCCGATAAAAATAAGTTGAAGATTTTGCTGACTTCGATAAGACTTATGCTGGTTAACCGTGACAGGAAAATTTGGATGTATAACATCTACTTTATTGATTACTTTTGATGCTCCATCCCATTCTTTTATCCAGTTCATTAATCGGAATCTAGCATAATCAGATATGGCAATAATTTTTTTGCAGTTTTCTAATGCTAAACGATTATTGAGAAATTTATAAGTGAATTCTTCTAGTTTGGTTTGCGGATCTCTATACAAAAATCGATGATCTTCAAAAGTTATAAACCAAGGTTTATTAGTATAGATAATTCTATTAAAAGTATGAATTACCTGGTATCCGCCCCATACAGGTCGCCAAGGCATAAAGCTTCCTAAAGGATACCAAACTTTATCTATAGGATATTTGCCTGCGAGAAAAGTTTTAGAACGAATGAGAGTATGTTCAGAATTACGAGGAAGATTAGGAACGCTGAGATGTTGTTGACCACCTATAATAACTTTCACCATTTTTATCCTAATTAAAATTTTGTTTTGAATCGTTTATTTGGAATTTGTGGTTGAGATTCAGTATCTTTTCTCTCTTGTTTATCTAGTTCTGGCAATTTAAAAAGAACTCCTGCATAAAACCAATAATAGACAGCAACTGGATCAACATCTAGAGGATAGTAGTAAGTGTTGTAGCTAATAAACAATATAAACACCCACAAAGCTGCTCCGTAACTGCGGAAATTACGGTTCTTTATCGAGCGATAGGTTTTAAAGGCAATAATTGTTAAACTTGTTACTAGGCCCAGAAACGCTAGTACTCCAATAATTCCAACTTCATAAAGTACTTTGGGGTAGTAGGTTTCCACAAGCTTAGTTTGACCCATTGCACGGGCAGAGTTGGTTGCTCGACCTAGGCCACTTCCTAATGGCCCGTCTACGTTTTTCCAATTCTCTTCAAATTGCTGGATGATAAAATCTTGAGGTGGTGAAGCGTCCCAGCGACCTGTAAAACTCTCGGTTCTCTCTTGCACCAGAGCTGGGTTAGTCACCATCGCAATTCCCAAAATCAAGGCAAGCCCCACGCCTATGGGGATAAATCGTTTCAGGTTGGCAATTTGTCCAGTGACCAATAGCAAAATCCCGAAGCAGATTGGTACTAAAGCCAAGGCGATTCTCTGTCCAGAGATTACAGCATTAAGAAAGACTGTCACTAAAGAACCTAAACCTACCAGCCGCCATATTGCGGAGGGATCGGTGAAGCCGGTGGCAAAGGTAAAAAAGGTGCTGGCAATTAAGAACCATGCCCACTGCCAAGGAGCTACAAATGTCCCTGGTAGGCGAATAACCCCTTCATCGGGACTATATACTAGCGCTCCACCAATATAACACCTGGCATCGAGTGTTGCTCTAAATAAGGCATCTCCTTCAAGACCTCTAGTGCCTTGACATACACCAGTTAGTAGTAACAGGTATTGAAGAAATCCCAGCACACAGCAAATTAGTATGAGAACAATCTGGAGACGTGATAAAAATAGAAAATCCCGCTTATCCCGAATTAAATAGTAAGCACAACCAATCAGGGGGACATAGCCTAAAAATACTTTGAGTCCCAGAATTCCCATGCCTAATGGTATTTCTTTCTCTGCTTTTTCCAATAGCCCCACACTAGGCGGGTTAAACTGCTGACCACCATTGATAAACAACAGTGTTAGCAGACTGCAACCCAAAACAATATAAAGTGGGATTTTAATGCCTTGGGGAATAATTAGGGGTAGCCCCTGTTTCCGGCAAGTCTGCCAAAGTCCAATTAGGGCTGGGATGTAAAAAGCATCTTTAGCTAATTGGAGTATGGGACTATTGCCCAAGTAGTAGGTGATAGTACCCCCAACAGGTACATAAATGATGAAGGCATATAGCGCTTGGCGTGGGTATTTGTAGGAAAGGGACATGATGATTATCCCCAAGACACCAGGGACTGCTGCTTTAATTCCAGCTACGAAAAAAAGCAGAATGCCAACGAAGACACCGCCAAAGGTCGCGGTGGTGAGTAAGCTAGTGAGTTCTTTACGTGCTTGGGCTGTTTTGCGCTTTTGGGCTAACTGTTCTTTGAGGCTAAGGGTAGAAGTTTCTTTTTTAGCCTGCTTTTTCGAGTTTTTAGATTGCTGAGATTTTGACTTGAATTTTGGCATAGTGGTGCTGTAGCCTATCAGCATCAGAGAATCTATTATAGTTGACAAATTTCTTTGGATTGCTGTAACTCGTACAATCCGAATTCATCTCTAACTGATTGATTAGACCTCTTGCAAAAGTCCCTAACACCCCACCCCCAACCCCTCCCGAAGAGCGGCTATCCATTACCCGGATCTTTCTTAATAAAAATACAAGTTACTTAAAAGAAGCCAAAAGGATTGATGAGTATAGTTTTGGAATGAGAAAGAAATCGGAGGTAGTGGATTATGTTCAAGTGGGCAGAAGAAGAATTGAAACAAGCAGATTTAGGAGACACAAGGCGGAGCAAACGTCTAGTACGCATAGTAGAAGATTTGGCAACACAGCCAGCAAGTAGTGTACCTCAAGCCTGTGGAAATATCGCAGCAACAAAAGCAGCATACAATTTTTGGAATTCACCTTACTTTGAAGCAGACGATATACGCAACGCCCAGAGCAAAAGTACAATCTCAAGAATAAAAGAACATAATGTTGTACTGATAATTCAGGACACTACAAATATAGATTTAACTAGCCATCCATCTACAAGTGGAATTGGTTATCTAGATCACAGAAAAAGTCTCGGATTAAAAGTACATTGCACATTTGCAGCAAGTAGTAGTGGAGTGCCATTAGGAATTATGAATCAGCAAGTTTTGGCACGAGATATAGAAGATTTAGGGATTGCCAAAAAACGCCGTCAACGTGAAACACAAGATAAAGAAAGTCACCGTTGGTTAGATGCATTAAATTGAAATGGTACATTTACCGTTGGTTGATAGAACGCTATCACTATGTATTAAAAAGCGGTTGCAAAATCGAAGAATTACAACTCGAAACTGCAAAGCGAATCAATATGGCATTAGCAACATATTCAATTATGGCATGGCGTTTATTGTGGTTAACTTACGAAGCAAGACATAATCCTGATATCAGTTGCAATACTGTTTTAGAAACAGTTGAATGGCAGTCTCTATGTGCCACTATTAACAAAAAACCCAATTCCACCTTCAAAGCCACCTTCAAAGCGGGAAGCCGTACGAATGATTGCAACTCTGGGTGGTTTTTTAGGACGAAAGCGTGATGGTGAACCTGGTGTTAAAACGATTTGGCGTGGGTTGAGACGATTACATGATATTGCTGCAACCTGGGAACTGAGAACTAATTACAGCTAATCTTCAAGCTTCTCCAAAAGCGATCGCTTCTCGTTTTCGATGCACATTTCCATTTTTTTGTCAATACTGTAGATGTTTTTTCTACCTATAACCTTCTCTATGACTTGCTTTGAACTATGTTAAGAAAGATCCGGGTAATGGATAGCCGCTCTTCGGGAGGGGTTGGGGGTGGGGTGTTAGAGACTTTTGCAAGAGGTCTAATGAATTATTTGAAGAAGGATGCAGAATACAGAATCTGCAAAAAAGGGCTAAATATTGCAAAGTTCACGGATGAAGGCACTGATTAGTTGCTCTCAGACCCAATATTCGGGCAGGTTTTTCTTGCTGTTCCCAGTTAAGAGTTCCCTGTTCCCTGCCCGAAGGGCTTGGTGATAAATCTCTGGCTTAAATGTTCCGTGCATTGTGAGAACGATCGCATGAATTAAGGCTTCCGCTTTCAGCAGCGTTTCTTGAAACTCTATCTCAGGATCGGAAAGCGCCACAATCCCGCCACCGATACCAATAGAAGTTTGATTAGGAGTCAGAACAGCAGTGCGAATCACAATATTCAAATCGGCTGAACCATTCAATCCCAAAAAGCCGATCGCTCCTGAATACACTCCCCGCGCTTCTTGTTCCAGGCGATCGATAATTTGCATAGTTCTGAGTTTGGGCGCACCTGTCATCGAGCCTCCGGGAAATGAAGCCCGCACGCAATCTATTGCTGTTAAATCTGGTCGCAAATGCCCACGTACTGTTGTTACCAGTTGATGCATCGTTGCATAGGTTTCTACATCCATTAACTTCGGTACGTGAATGCTACCGACTTCACAAACTCGTCCCAAATCATTGCGTAACAGATCGACAATCATCAGATTCTCAGATCTGTCTTTTTCGCTGTTGCGTAGTTGTTCTTTGAGGATAAAATCTTCTTCAGGGAATTTTCCGCGTCTCTGGGTTCCCTTAATCGGCTTAGTTTCTACCCAACCGTCCTGATCAATCCGCAAAAATCGCTCTGGAGATGAGCAGGCGATCGCAATCTCACCAAAGCGTAAAAATGCCGCATAGGGGGCAGGATTGAGCCTACGTAATCTGCGGTAGAACGTCAATGGATCGGGGGTTATATCAGTATAAAGCTGATTTGTCAGGCAAACTTGATAGGTTTCCCCTTCATAAATTTCGTCTAAGCAATGGTGAATATCATTAATATAAGTCTGGTAATTACGACTTAACCGAAATTTGACTGGCTGACTATTTCCCTGAGCTACAAGGGGAGGAAGAGGAGTCAGGGTTTCGAGTTGTTGTTGGATAGTATCAAACCAAGTTTCTAACTGTTGTGTTTGTCCTTTTTTGATTAATTGCAGCAAATAGATACACTGTTCTTGGTGATCGATGGCAATCATGCGATCGGCAAATAAGAAAATTGCATCAGGTAATGGTGAAGAATGCACCAATGACGATCCAGACTCTGCCTTGAGTTCATAGCCAAAATAGCCAACAAATCCACAGTTAAAATCAAACGGTAAATCATCAGCTTGGCAACTTCGGAGGTCAATTTCTCGTTTGAGATACTCAAAAATACTTTCGCTGCGATGGGTAACACGATCTGACTGTGCGATCGTCAGTTCTTGCCTTTGGGTATGGTAGCGCACCAAAAGGCTGTTTTCCCCGCTCCCATCGCCCATAAACGAGAAGCGAGATAGACCGGGTTCCACACGGCTACTGTCTAACCAAAAGGCATTTGCTGCTTGCCGAAACAAATCAACAAATATTTCTTCTGTGTTCGGGTAAATATCCAGTTTGCGCCGATGAAGTTCAAACTTCACTTCCTGTTCTTGGCAGGGTTCATCGATAGGAGGAGCAATAAATCCATATCCAGTCCAATACCGCTTTTCTGGACTTCTTAATGATTTATCTGTAAATTGCAGTGTGATATCTCTAAAGTTTTCTAGCAATGTTTGTCCATATTCTGTACAGATAGACTCTGGGTGAAACTGCACACCCCAAAAAGGTAGATGCCGATGACGCAATCCCATCACCAGTCCTTCCTCAGTCCAAGCAATTTTTTCTAAACACTCAGGTAATTCATCAGCAACTATCAAGGAATGATAGCGCACCACAGAAAACTGACTGGGAATGCCTTGGAATAATTTGGAATCATTGTGATAAATCTTACTGAGTCTACCGTGTCGAACTTCCGGTGCATGAATCACTTTTCCACCATGTAGGTAACCAAGTCCTTGATGCCCCAGACAAACTCCCAGCAAAGGCACATCCACGTTTTCAATTATCTGTCGGGAGACTCCAAAATCTTCTGACCTTTCTGGACGACCGGGGCCAGGTGAAATCACAATGTTGTCAAATGCAATTTTTTTCAATTCATCCCAGTTAAGCTGATCATTAGGAATTACCAGAGGCAGTTCCTCATTTACCTCGGCAATCATCTGGTAAAGATTAAAGGTATAAGAGTCATAATTATCAATAATTAATGTGTGCATACATACTAAATTAACTCCCATATATAGGACTAGTATTTGATTTTTGAAAAGATACGTAGGGGAGCCAGTGCGTTGCGGAGGTTCCCTCCGTTGTAGCAACTGGCGTTGTGTTAGCGACAGCGTAACGCACCATCATCAAGGGTTTTGTGCGTTACGAACTGCGTTCTAACACACCCTACAATACCTAATTTTGTTCAAAAATCAAATATGATTCCTATAGAACGTTTTTGCACTTAGAATAGCATCTAGATAAGTTATCTGCTACTTG
Source organism: Nostoc sp. (assembly GCF_036919555.1). Classification (GTDB taxonomy): domain Bacteria; phylum Cyanobacteriota; class Cyanobacteriia; order Cyanobacteriales; family Nostocaceae; genus Nostoc. The sequence goes on along the minus strand of NZ_JBALCS010000036.1, from coordinate 5,614 downwards.
AAATTTTTTGATTCTATCTTTGTTAATAAATGATGCTACCATGCACTTTGCAGTTCTTGATTCTGGTTTTGCAGGTACTTCTCAATGACTATAGCAGTTCTCAATTGCAGGGAATACAGACCTAACAAGAACAGCTCCAACCCTTGTAGCGTTGGGGAGTAAAATTCAAAGCCTCTCTTTTAAAAGGCTACCGTGTACACACAAGTTATCCAATTACCCAAAACAAAAACCTCACCCTGTCTTGACTTTAATCCCTCTCCTTACTAAGGAAAGGGACAGATTTTGCATAGCAAAACCAGGGTGAGGTTTTCTTAATGCGATTCAATAAAGCGTAAATTGCGTCCAGAGAGACTTGTTTACCAAAGTTCGCGTTTATACCACAATTTCGCTAGATTTTGTGCCATTTCTGGACTTGATCTTCTTATTCTTAACCCTGATTTGCGGTAAATCTTTTTTATCTTTGTAAAAGTAACAAATTTCCACTAGAGTTGGCCATATTTCTAGAGAACCGTGAAATTGGCTAATGACATCATCAATAATTCTGGAAACGTTTTGCTGAAAAAAGTCGGGTTCAAACCCATAAAATACTCTCGATAAGTTCTCAGCAAATAATTGCAGGGACTGCTTACGTTCTTCATTCTGGGTAGACATTGAGGCTTTGACTACCTGGCTGTGGATAGCAGAGATTTTTTCCAGGATTTCCTCAGAGTCTAGCAACGTTACCTCGCCAGAGTAATCAAACTTGATTCCCAGATCATCAAGATGATAAACACTGCTTTTAATCTTCTTTTTCAGCAGGCTACATATTTCCTCATTAAAGAGTTCACTAGCCAGAGGATTACGCATATAATTATTTCTTATGTGGTTTTGGACAGCATCAACGTGTGCAGCCACAATCCCCTCTTGCTGTATCCAAATCCTGTAGATATAATCTTCAAATCTCAGCCGAGTTGGAAAAAATGGTGGTAAACCTAGCTGATTATCATATCCAGCGACTCCACAATCCATTCTCCAATTTTTGTTGGTAATGACAGGTCGAAAATTAGTAAGAATATAAAAATCATTCAGGTCATTTGGACTGATTTGATTTTCATCATTGAGATACATATGAATAAAATCAAGTGTATCGATATCATTAGTTCCTGTGCGAAAAGTTTGGGCAATCTTGACGATCGCATTATTCAAGACTCTTCCCTGTTGTAATACGAGGCTGTTTTCTCGAAAGTATCCCTTAGTCGTATTAGTTTCTAAATCCATTGCTGTATCAACAACCAATTCTCCAGCCTCGAAATTTTTCGGTACATGACTGGCTTTTTGACCTAGAACATCAGCAAAAGCTGTGAGTAAGTCAAAAGATTTATGGACGTAGCCGCCTTGTTGGCTAGACTTGATTAATTTACCTCGACATATTTCATCGCCTGTTAAAGATTCTGAGCTAGTTTCAATTAATGCATCTGGTCGCATATCATCATCTGCACTAACCATTAAATGACCAAGAGTATACATCAGCGTGAAGTTGCGATTTCCGCCATAACTAGGTCGGAATAAGTTTTTGACTAATGATTCAAGCTTGCGATCGCGCAGTCTTTCATTTAAAAATGTAATAAATTCCTCTTTCTGTTGCGGATCGACATAAAACACGTCATTGACAGTCTTAGTCTGCTCTAAAAGTGGGTAATATTTCTCGTGGTTGGCAATGCTGGAATCATCAAAGACGATAATTTTTAAAGCATGACCATTTGCCCAGAAGTTCTCATCATATTTTTCGATTGTCTCTGCTACATCTCTCAGTCGATGAGTCGGAATAACAAATATTGTCTCTTTTTGTTTCATAAAATGTGTTTAGGTTTATCAAATGAAGTATCAACACTTCAAACTCTGTTTAAATGTTCTCAGCCTACCAATCAAGGCATCGCTTTTGTTGCACTTTCATCAGGATTATTCAACGAAATTAAACTGATAGATCGCTACCAATTCCTAGCTTATTTTTACTACGCTCCAACTGTTTCCATAATGCCTCCATTTGATTAAAAGCTTCTTCAGGAGATAGTTTTCCACCAGTTTCTAAACTAGTAATGTAGCTAATCCTTTGAGCAAATTCTTGGAGGTTGGCGTTAAATATTAGGTTCTTTGGCTTCACTTGACCGTAGTAGCGATCGCGAGGGTAGAGAAAGCTATTTTTCTCTTCATAATTGGGCTGTAACATTAATTTACTCCTGATGAAAAACCTGATTTTTTAGCTATTGGGTGGCTGATTGCAGCGACCTGAGATAATTCCATTTGGCAATACTGTTTCGCAGAGAGTGACAGAATTGTGACCCTGAATGTCGTTGTTTTTTGAAGCCTCATAAATATAAACTCCAGTCTAGAAGTCAGGATTAGAGATTATCTTCCTATGGCAATTTGGAAAGCTTCGGCAACAGGACCCAGAACCAAAACAGGAAAAAATGTCAATGCTCCCAGAATCAAAATGGTGGCGGCAGTCACGCTGGTAAATAATGGAGTATCTGTATTTAGGGTTGCGATTGAGCGAGGTACGAGTTGCTTACACGACAGGCTATCTGCTAGCAGCAATAAAGCAATGATCGGAATAAACCGTCCCATCCAGAGGGTAAATGCTGTTGTCAGGTTCCACCACAAAGCAGTCGGGGCGGGTTGGGTATCTGCCAAGCCTTCAAACCCGGAACCGTTACCCGCCGCCGCCGATGCATACTCATAAATCACCTGCGTAAAACCATGAAAGCCAGGATTACTCATCCCTGCAAGTTGGTCAGGAAAAGCAAGGGTAATAGCACTAGGCAGCAAAATTAATAGCGGGTGAATCAGAATAATTACGCTTGCCAGCATAATTTCCCGTTTCTCGATTTTTCGTCCCAAAAACTCTGGCGTTCGTCCCACAATTAAGCCAGTTAGGAACACTGCCAAAAACATATATACCAGCAAAGAAGCGGCCCCAGTACCCATCGCTCCCCAAATCACTTGCAAAAACAGGTTGAGCAAAGCACAAAATCCACCGGATGGCATCAGCGAGTCGAACATCCCGTTAGCAGAACCAGTCATGGTTGCTGTTGTGGTGATGGCGAATAAGGCAGTTTCCGCCCAGCCTAACCGGACTTCTTTACCCTCCAAATTGGGCTGCTGACTACCCAACAGGGCATTCACGGCGGGATTGCCCTGATACTCCCCGATCGCAGTTACGCTAATTAAGACTACAAAAATGGCGAATACCATCCAGAACAGTAGGCGAGTCTGTTTTAAGTTACCGATGAAGATACCGTAGGTGTGGAGTAATGCCGTGGGAATCAGCAACATTGTTACCACTTGCAGCAAATTCGTACCGCCATTGGGATTTTCAAAAGGATGAGCAGAGTTGGCAGCAAAGAAGGCTCCACCGTTCTCACCCAGCATTTTGATGCTTTCAAAATGGGCAATGGGGCCACGAGCGATCGCCTGAGTTGCTCCCTCTAAGGTGGTAACATTTACAGGTTCGCCCAGGGTTTGAGGCACACCACCCAAGATCAACAACACCGTATTGACAATCGCCAAGGGTAGTAGTACTCGCGTCATCGAGCGAGTCAAATCTACATAAAAGTTGCCCAAAGGTCTACCTGTTAAGCCGCGAATGAAGGCAATTCCCACCGCTAATCCGGTAGCAGGCGCAACAAACATCAAGAAGCCCAATGCTGTTATCTGGCTCAGGTAGGACATTGTGCTTTCTGGTACATAGTGTTGCAAATCGGCAGCTACTAAGAAAGAAATCGTGGTGTGTAATGCTGTGTCCCAAGTGGGCATCCCTAAATCGGTGGGGTTCAACGGTAGTAAACTCTGAAAAAGCAGCAGTAGTAGTGCTAAAACTGCCATTGCTGTATTGCTGAGTAAGACTGCGATCGCATATTCTCTTCCAGTCATGCTCTTTTGTGATTCAATACCTATGAGGAGATAAATTAAGCGCTCCAATGGGTTCATCACTGGATCGAGCCAGGTTTTGTGCATGAAAAAGACTTCAGCTAAGTAGTGTCCGACGATTGGCACTAACATTACAACTAGGAACAGGGTGAGGAAGATTTGCACAAATCCTTGGAGCATAATTGGGAAGCTGGGGATAAAGCGATCGCCATACGCGTACTCACCTATTTAATCCTATAGTCAGAGCAATTGAGCGCCTGTTGAGTTAGAACAGTGGCAGGGTTTACTGCACACTTTAGATAATGGTTGTTGTTAAAAAATTGGCAGTTTTTACAGGGATGTTGCTGAAAATGTTTGATGCTTACTATTTCGTCTTTATCTTGTGCCGCAGTTTCTGGGGGATCTTCTACTGCTTTGCAGGCATATGAAACAAGAAAAACGACAATTGTCCAAACAATCATGAAGGAAATGTGAGCTAAAAATACTGCTACAAAGGGAATATCTCCTTCATGTGGTTTTGGAGAATCATGTGTTGCCTTAGTTAGGTTAGCTTCAATCAGGGTGGATTGATGAACACTGTTTTGGGCGGATACATCAAGTCGGAAAAGCTCCGAAATATGCATATTAAAAACCTTTAGTTAGTCGAACTCAGATTCAGTAAAGTTTATCTACAATTAAACATCTTCAGAAGATAGCTTAAGTAAATATTCATCTGTCTAATAATATGTAGAATTGAAACTAGTTATTACCTCTGAATCATCTGAATCAACAGATTGGCTAGCTGTTGGTCGAGCTTCCAGTAAGCAATAGTTGAGGGCGTAGTAAACAGAGTGAATTTTCTTGAGAGTGACTTTGAGAGCCGGAACCATCATGGGATGGGTTGCGATCGCTAAGATGTAGTCTCCAGCAAAAATTGTGGGATTTTCTGTTGCTGAAATGACTTGACTTTCTCGTAAAATTCCTAGAAAAATGCATTGAGCGGGTAACTGAATTTCAGTTAAATGAATGCCGCAGTAAACGCTATTCGCTTGGATTAAAACCCCAAATAGGCTTGGTTCTAAAGCTTTTTTATTTTTCAGCACAAAAGATTTTTTAACTCTAATAGTATTGTGCAATATTTTACAGACAAAATATTTTTTATTAGATATATTTTCAGGGTATATAAAATGTATTAAACAAATAAAATATATGTTTATTGATTAGCTAAATAAGCATATATTTAGAGATATAGCTTTGATATAGCTTTAGTTATAGCGTTTCCTAAGCAACTGAAGCTACGGTGTATACATCAGTCTTTCTGAACGCAATTTACGGTTAAGTCTCATAGCCCCTAAGATACCTCACCCTGGTTTTACGTAGTAAAACCTGTCCCTCTCCTTATTAAGAAGAGGGATTAAAGATAGGACAGGGTGAGGTTTTGGGTAATCGGATAACTTGTGTGTACACCGTAGGCTCTTCGAGAGGGGCTATGATGTATTTCATGTGATTAGGAAACGCTATAAGTAAGTGGGTCAAATTAAATATAAAACCTCACCCTGCCTCCGGCTTCCCTCTCCTTAGTAAGGAGAGCGATTGAGGGTGAGGTTTGATCTTATATTTAATTACGCCTACCTACTTACAGCAGTTTGCGATCAAATTCACCACAAAAAAAGCTATCTAATAGGCTCAAAAAACAGACCACAATGATTAAACCAATTTAGAGCATTTT
>NZ_JBALCS010000035.1:0-16219 GCF_036919555.1 Nostoc sp. | reverse complement strand
TTCATCCACCTTTTATCCTCATTCATCCACCTTTTATCCTCATTCATCCACCTTTTATCCTCATTCATCCACCTTTTATCCTCATTCATCCACCTCAGAACTCCGTTCATCCACCTCACAGACTCATTCATCCACCTTTTATACTCAAACTTCTTACTCAGCACTCAGCACTTTCAAATCAGAAGGAAAAGCTAGTTTCTGAACTGAGCTACCTACTTAATAATTTGTTTCAAAATTTAAAATACAGACTGTTGATTTTGTTTGTGATTTGGGAATTTTAATAGGTGAAGGCGTTTTACGGCAGTAGACCAACATTAGGATACCCAATGTTCAAGAACATGACCTTACAAACACGGTTAATCGGTTCATTTTTATTCATGGGACTGATTGTACTCATAATGGCCTTGCTGGCATGGTTCACCACCAACGAGTTAAATCAGTACATTAACGTATTAGCGACGGATAATATCCCCAGTGTGTCCGGGATATGGAAGATTAACGAAGGTCAGACACAAATCCAATCGGCAGAACGGTTACTATTTGATCCTGAAGTCATTGTTAGTGAAAGACAGGGTGCAATAGCTCAAATCCAGGAGGCTTGGAAACAGATTAACGAAGGTATTAAGCAGTACGAAGCAACGCCACTAAGCGAACAAGAAAAAAAAGAGTATGACTTACTTAAAGAACAACTGGGTGTCTGGAAGCAAGCCCATGAAAAATTGTTAGATATTGAGCAACAATTCAATCAACTGGGTGTTCCCAATCCTTGGAAAAAACAAATTGAATTAATGCGTGCAGGTAAAGAAAAATCATCGGATTTTGCCACTATTCAAGCGGCATTGCAATTACGTAATCGTATGGATTCTGAGGGAGTAAATAGAGAAGAACCATTATTTAAAATAACTGACGATCAAGCAGGCAAACTTTTAAAACTTAATGAAGGATACATATCAGATACACAAAAAGAAGTCGAAAAGAATGTGGCTCGCAGCGTTCTCTGGATTTCTGTAGGAATTGCCATTGGCCCCATAACTGCGATTATTTTGGGGTTTGTAATCGCTCGACAAATTGCATTTCAGATTATTAGTGTCGTTAGGGTTGCAGAGCAAATTTCCACAGGGAACTTAACAACTCAGGTCAAGGCTGACCCCAATAGCAAAGATGAAATAAATAGACTATTAACTGCTTTCCAAACCATGACCCAGAGTCTCAACACTCTGATTCGTCAGGTACAGCATTCAGGCATCCAAGTGACTACCTCAGCTACTCAAATAGCAGCTTCGGGTAAACAATTAGAAGCGACGCTGACCGAGCAGGTAGCTTCTACTAATGAGGTAACTGCTGCTAGCAAAGAAATTTCCGCCACATCTAGAGAACTTGTAAGTGCAATGGAGCAAGTTGCGACCATTTCACAAGTCACGACGACAGCCGCGAATGATAGCCAAAAAGACATTTTGCGGATGGAAACCACTATGCGGCAGTTAGCAGAAGCCACTAATGCTGTTGCTGCCCGACTGGGAGTAATTAGCGAAAAGGCAAACAATATTAATACTATCGTCGTCACAATTACCAAAGTGGCTGACCAAACGAATCTGCTATCATTAAATGCTGCGATCGAAGCCGAAAAAGCTGGAGAGTATGGCTTGGGCTTTGCTGTAGTTGCTAGAGAAATTCGCCGATTAGCAGATCAAACTGCCGTTGCTACTCTCGACATTGAGCAGATGGTGAAGCAGATGCAATCGTCAGTCTCTACAGGTGTGATGGAGATGGACAAGTTTGCCGCAGAAGTAGGGCGGAGTATAGAAGATGTTGCCAGCATCAATACACAGGTTGGGCAAATTATCCAGCAAGTGCAAGATTTGAATCCGCGATTTGAGTTTGTCAACCAGGGTATGGAAACCCAATCTGTGGGAGCGCAACAAATTAGTGAGGCGATGGTGCAGTTGAGCAGCACTTCTGTGCAAACTGCGGATTCCTTGCGGGAAATAAATCATGGCATAGCCCAACTTAACCAAGTAGCGCAGGGATTGCGTCAAGAGATTGCCCGCTTTCAGGTGAAAACAGAAGACGCTATACCCCTGATTCACCAAATCTCTTGATTAACCCTTATGAACCCGATCGCTACTCCATTAAATATTGAACGTTGTTGGAATTTTATCGGCATTGAGGGCGGCGATCGCTCCTGTCCCCAATTAGCCATATATACCCATTGCCGCAATTGCCCTGTTTACTCTACTGCTGGCCGTCATTTGCTAGAGCGCCCTATACCTGAAGATTATCGGCAAGAGTGGACTCAGTTACTGGCACAATCCAAAGCCGATGAAAAGTCCCCAATGCCATCCTCTGCTTTGCCCACAACTCAAATGACGGTTGTAATTTTTCGTCTGCAACGGGAATGGCTCGCACTTTCTGCCCAAATCTTTAAAGAAATTTCCCCTCCGAGTGTGATTCATACCCTACCGCATCGTAGCAACCAAATCTTGCGGGGATTGGTGAGTATCCGAGGCGAATTGCTATTGTGTATCTCTTTGAGTCATCTGCTGAATCTGGAAGTTGCCGATACAGCAGTACAAACGCTGAGTCCAGTGGTGTATTCGCGCCTGGTGGTGCTGGGAAAGGCAGGTAAAACTTGGGTCTTTGCTGTAGATGAACTTTATGGAGTACACCGATTTCACCGGGATGAATTACAAGATGCGCCTAAGACTCTGACTCAAACCTATACTAAAGGATTATTTCACTGGCAACCGAATGGGAAGCAAATCGAGCGAGCGCAGAGTGTCAGCTATTTGGATGATGAATTGTTATTCACCACCTTAGCTAGGAAGGTGCAGTGATCAAAAACCTAACCCCCCAACCCCCTTCCCTACCAGCGTTGGGGGAGTTTAGCTCCCCTCTCCTCGTAGTAGAGGGGTAGGGGGAGAGGTTCTTCCAGGATTAATAAATCGGTGTTCTAGGAAGGTGCAGGAATGTTAGAAGAATTTGATGTCAGCAATCTTTCCTTGCTTGATTTATTCAACATGGAAGTAAAAGCTCAAGTTGTGGTGTTGAATGATTGCCTGTTGGCACTGGAGACTAAACCCGATCCCCAACAAGAATTGGCAGCCTTAATGCGGGCAGCCCATTGCATTAAAGGCGCTGCCCGAATTGTCCAAATTCAGCCGGCTGTCAATCTTGCCCATGTGATGGAAAACTGTTTTGTTGCGGCTCAAGAGGGAAAAATTATCTTAACTGCCGATCGCATTGATGTGTTGCTGCAAGGGGTAGATATGCTCCTACATATAGCTGAAACAGTTACAGCTAACCCAAATTTGCAGATTTTAGAAGATGTTGGCATTCAATCGGTAGTGAGTGCGATCGCTAATATCCTAACTCCAGAGGCAACTTCTACAGAAATTCATCCCCTAATCACAACAGCGCAGTTAGAAGAGAACCAACAGACAATCCTTGTTTCCCCATCCCCGCTAAATATCTCCACATCTTCAGAAGAATTAGGCATCATCCAAAATCGGGGGGTGCGAATGAGTACTGAGAATCTGAATCGCTTGATGGGTTTAGCAGGAGAGTGTTTAGTTGAGGCGAACTCCTTAGAACCATTTGCCAACTCTTTACTGAAGTTGAGAAGCAATCAGGGGGAATTGTCCAACCTGCTGGAGAAGTTACAGGAATTATTCGGCAACTATCATCTGGATCGGCAAATTAAACAAAACTTAAGTGCAGCCCATCAAAAAGCTAAAGAATGTTACCAGATGATGAGCGATCGCCAAAACGAACTAGAACTATTTTCTCAGCGTTCTGCTAACCTTGCCCATCGCCTATATCAGGAAATTATTACTACCCGGATGTGTTCGTTTGCTGATGGGGGACAGGGACTTCCGCGGATGGTGCGCGACTTAGGAAGACAATTGGGTAAACGGGTGAAACTGGAAATCGTCGGTAAGTCTACTTTGGTAGATCGAGATATTCTAGAACGTCTGGAAGCTCCGTTGACTCATATTTTGCGGAATGCGATCGATCATGGTATTGAACCGCCCCAGGAGCGTCTAGCAGTAGGAAAGCCAGAAGAAGGAATTATTCGCATTGAAGTTACCCATCGCGCCGGAATGCTGTTTATCAGTGTTTCAGATGATGGACAAGGAATCGATATCGAGTTTTTGCGCCAAGCAGTGATCATCAAACAACTGACAAACCCGGAAATGGCCGCCCAACTTACCGAAGTCGAGTTAATGGAGTTTCTGTTTTTACCTGGTTTCTCCACAACTGAGACTGTCACCGAAATTTCGGGTCGAGGTGTGGGGCTAGATATAGCCCATAGCACAGTGCGGGAAGTTGGCGGAACGTTGCGGGCGGTTTCTGTGTTGGGAAGGGGCATGACCTTTTATTTGCAGTTACCATTGACGCTATCTGTGATTCGCACCCTGCTAGTAGAAATTGCCGGCGAATTTTATGCCTTTGGACTGGCACGCATTGAACAGGTAGTGATCTTGTCCAAGTCTAATATTGCTGTATCGGAAAATCGCCCATTTTTCCTGATGAATAATCAACCTGTGGAGTTGATTTTGGCAAGTCAAGTTTTAGAGTTACCCTCGCCTGCGGTGAATATAGAATCGCTGTCAGTTATTGTAATTAGCGATCGCCTTAACCGTTATGGATTAGTTGTAGATCGGTTTCTTGGTGAGTGCAGTTTGGTTGTCCGACCTTTAGATCCCCGCCTTGGTAAAGTCGCCAACATTAGCGCCGCCGCCCTGATGAATGATGGTTCCCCGGTGTTGATTGTCGATGTCGAAGATTTAGTACGTTCCATTGCTAAGGTATTTTCCAGTGGACAACTCTCTCAGGTAAATCAATCTGCTCATCAAGCAGTTACCAAAGTTTACAAGCGAGTGTTAGTGGTGGATGATTCGATCACGGTGCGCGAAATGGAGCGCAAACTCTTGGAAAACAATGGTTATAAAGCTGAAGTGGCGGTTAATGGCATTGATGGTTGGAATGCAATCCGTAGCGGCGATTATGACTTGGTGGTTACAGATATTGATATGCCCCGGATGAATGGCTTTGAACTTACCAGCCAGATCAAAACTCATGCCAAGTTGAAGCAAATACCCGTGATTATCGTATCTTACAAAGATCGGGAAGAAGACCGACTGCAAGGGTTAGAAGCAGGTGCAGACTACTACCTCACTAAGAGTAGCTTTCATGATGACACTCTGTTAAAGGCGGTAATTGATCTAATTGGAGAGGCTTGAGAATAATTCGTAATTCGTAATTAGGGACTGACAAATAAAAAAATATTTTGGAAAAATGCCATAACCTGTGAGAATTGCAATCGTCAACGATATGTTTATGGCTGTAGAAGCACTGCGGCGTGTTGTGGTCAAAGTACCAGACTACAAGCTGGCGTGGGTTGCTTACGATGGCGTGGAAGCGGTGAATAAGTGTGCGGCTGATACTCCCGACTTGATTTTGATGGATGTGCTGATGCCTAGCATGGATGGAGTAGAAGCTACACGGCAGATCATGAGCCAATCCCCCTGCGCTATTGTGATGGTAACAGCTAGCGTTAATCGCTATGCAGCCAAGGTTTTTGAAGCAATGGGCTATGGAGCCTTGGATGCTGTCAACACGCCAGCTTTCGGTGATGATGGGCTACTAAATAAAATTGCGACGATCGCCCGCTTAATTGGTAAATCTTCACGTCAGCGATCGCCGCCTCTCCATCGCCTAAAATCACTCCCACTCCTAATAGTCATGGGGGCTTCCACTGGTGGGCCTAAAGCATTGACAACTATTCTCTCCCAATTTCCCTCAGATTTTCCGGCGGCTGTGGTCATTGTCCAGCATGTTGCTGTCGAATTTGTCACAGGTTTTGCCACCTGGTTAAACGAGCAAATTCCTATGCCTGTGCAACTAGCGCTCGCAGACGCAAGACCACAGTCTGGTAAAATTCTCGTTGCTGGCACAAATCTTCATTTGGTGATGCGTCCCGACCTCACCCTTGGCTATGAGAAAGAACCACTAAATTTTTCCTCCCGTCCATCGGTCGATGTTTTCTTCAGCAGTGTGGCTAAAAATTGGACTGGACAGGGGGTTGCGGTGTTGCTCACGGGGATGGGTCAAGATGGCGCTCAAGGCTTAAAACGATTGCGTCAAGCAGGTTGGCACACTATTGCCCAAGACCGTAAAACTTGCATTGTCTATGGTATGCCGAAAGTAGCAGTGGAATTAGGATCTGTGGTGGAGGTTTTGCCAGTTGAGGCGATCGCATCAGCCTGCATCAACTTTTTACCGTCTGCTTTACGGTAAATACTTAATACATTACTACTTAATTAGATCATCTAACTTACTTGGTATTACTGTGGAATATCTTAGTATAATCAGTTACGGTAAATTGGATAATCTGATTAATATCCTTTAAAAAGTATTTCAAATTACTATCAATACTGAATTACTGATATATAATTGCGACATTATAAAATAATAAATTTCCGTTATTACTTTGTAATTTTTCAAACAAACACCATTTATAGGTGCTAAATGAACCTACAAGAAACAGCACTCTTACAAATATCTCAAGAGACAGAAAGATTATCACCGAAGTGCAATGAACCAGAAACCCCACAAGCTATACCATTTATTCTAGATTCCAAAACATCCACAGTGAAGCTTTTGCTAATTGACGATCAGGTAATTATTAGCGAAGCCTTCCGTCGGATGATTGCGACAGAAACAGATATTTCCCTTCACTATACAAGTAATCCGGCTCAGGCTATTCAAGATGCGATCGCCATTGCACCAACGGTGATCTTCTTGGATATGATCATGCCAGATATCGATGGATTAATGCTACTACGTTGGTTTCGCTCTCATCCAGTAACTCGTGATATTCCTATTGTCATGTTATCCAGTAAAGAAGAAGCAAAGCTCAAAGCCGCAGCCTTTACTGAGGGGGCAAATGACTACCTAATCAAGTTACCCGATGCAGTTGAGTTAATTGCCCGCATCCGTTATCATTCCAAAGCATACAATAACCTCAAAGCACTGACTACAGCAACTGCTACTGCCCAACTTCAAGCACAACAATTAGAACAGACCTTACGGGAATTACAAACTACCCAAGTTCAATTGATCCAGACTGAGAAAATGTCTAGCTTGGGTCGGATGGTTGCAGGTTTAGCCCACGAAATTAATAATCCTGTGAATTTTATTCAGGGCAATTTTAACCACTTAAATAACCATGTTAACTGTCTTTTAAATTTAATCGGACTATATAAACAAAAACATCCTGAATCACATTTTGTATTGCAAGATGAGTATGGCGATTTTAACCTTGATTTTATCATTGATGATTTACCAAAAATTCTCTCATCCATGAAGATAGGGACTGATCGGATTCGTGACATTGTGCTGTCACTAAGAAACTTTTCTCGACTCGATCATTCCGATAAAAAAGCTGTTAATCTTCATGAAGGTATTGAAAGTACTTTATTACTTTTAAACCATCGACTCAAACAAAAAATTGAAATTATTAAAATATATGAAAATCTGCCGTTAGTTCAATGTTATCCAGCACAACTGAATCAAGTATTCATGAATATCCTCAGTAATGGCATTGATGCTTTACTAGAACTAGATAATCAGATCCAAAAGCAAATTGTGATTAAAACGGAAGTAACTGAATTAGAAACAGTCATAATTAGATTTAGAGATAACGGTTCTGGAATTGATTCCGAAATCAAAACTAAGATATTTGATCCTTTTTTTACAACTAAACCTGTCAACAAAGGAACGGGACTAGGTTTAGCAATTAGCTATCAAATTATTGAAAAACATCAGGGAAATATCCAGCTAAAATCTGAACTTGGTTATGGAACAGAATTTGCGATTGAAATTCCAATAGCATTACCAGTTACCGATTTGAGTACAATTCCTATATAAGAAGTCAAAATCGAGAATCCGGCTACCGAATCTTGATTATGAATCATTTGCCACTGCTTGCCTGTGTGGGATGAGTAACGCTAGTCTTAAAAGAAATCGTGTAAAGCAAAACCCTCATCCAATAAGTCGAGTAGGAAGCTAGAATGGCAATTCCAAATAAACAAGTAAAATCTAATACTGATATTTTAGATAGTAGACGCACCCAAACTCGTATCCAAGTTCGCATTCCTAAAGATTTACATGAGGAACCAGTCATTTCACGACTGGTTTCTCACTATGGGGTAACAGTCATTATTGCTGATGCTCAGATCAGCGCAAACGTGCCACAATATAGCTGCTTCCATTTGAAACTAAGAGGAACTACTTCCCAGATTGAAAGCGCCTTAACTTACCTCGATGAACTGGATTTAGAAGTTTTGCACCAATCCAGCCCTGAAGAAGATGGTTGGTAGATTTAGTTAGGAGTTACGAGTTAGGAGTTAAAAAATTCATAACTCATAACTCCTAACTTTTAACTCTTAACTTTGTTTAAGCCATTTGATTTTCAATCGCCCACCGCGCTAATTCAGTGCGGTTATGGAGATTAGTTTTGCCCAACATATTGGACACATGGCTTTCAACCGTGCGCTGACTAACATTTAGTTCTTCAGCAATTTCCCGGTTAGCTAAACCCCTAGCGACAAACTGGACTACTTTCAGTTCGGTTGGGGTTAATTGCACATCGAAGGGAACCTGGATGCGGGAACCGTTTTCGCCTCCTTTTGCTTGGTGTTCTTTCCAACGGATAGTTTGTTTCAGCGAGGATTCAACTTGCGCTACGAGTTCTTCTGGTTCAAAGGGTTTGACCATATAAACATCAGCACCTTTATTCAGACCCTTAACTCGGTCTGCACTTTGTCCCTTAGCTGAAAGGAAAAGAACCGGAATCCAGCTGGTGCGTTCGTTTTGCCGGACTTGTTCCACAAAAGTATATCCGTCCATTTCCGGCATCATCACGTCGCAGATGATCATGTCTGGAACATCTTGCTCTAAAATTTCCAGAGCTTCACGTCCATTTTCGGCGGTGATGACTTCATATCCCCGGAATTCTAAGTAATCCTTCACCAGCAAGATGAGGTTAGGGTCATCATCAATCAATAGAAGTCGTTTGTGATCTTTCATGCTGGGCTCTTTCATAGCAGTGGCACTTGTCGCGCTTCGGTCCATCAAAGTCTTGAATATTTATCCTCTCTGGTGGGTTATTTCGAGATGTTGTCCTTTTTCCTACTTAACTTGCCTTTGCTGTCTCGAAGCCTCAAAAATGCCGAGCATTTTCAAGAGACTAGTAGCTCGATAGCTAAAGTCCAGCAAGGATACGTATAGCAGTAGTATCTATAATGCGCTATTATATATCGCATTGAAAGGGGCGGGCGAAAAAACACTGATTAAATAATAATCTTTCTGACTCACAACTAAGTATTGGCTTAAAGATGACCCTAGCTCAAAACCAACCCGCACTTTCTTTAAGCTTACTGCTATACCATATCCTTCGATTGTTAAGCCTCTATGAGGTGTTCACAAGAAACTAGGGAAGTTTCTGGCAAAGGATGGGTTAAAAATGCCTATTCTTCTACCACCTTATTGCCTATTAAGTGTTCTTGGATGATCCGCTCAATAACTCCCAGTTTTCCTTGGCCATACCAGACCCCATCAGTGTAAACCACCATTATGGGGTCTAGAACAACAAACACGCAAGCAGTTGGCTTTAGTTCTATAGACGCAAATGGGATGACTCTGTTGCGGCTCATCAAGTTTTAACTCTTTAAGTTGCTTTTTTAAGTATTGCCAGGATTCCAGACTAGCTCCTTTTGAGCAGCAGTTCGCAATTGTCTGATCAGCGCAAATAAAAATGTATGGCTGAATTTTTGCAAGTCCTAAAGTTTCTACACAAGAACTCACGGCTTTATGTTCTGGAGACTTAGTGGTTTTGCGGATTTGATGGCTGGACTGGATCACTGTATTGTTACTTATCGAGCGGCTCCCTGATTACAGTTCTATAACAATTTCCAATGAATGGGGAGTGGGGAGTGGGGAATGGGGAAGAATTCTTATAACTGCCTACTCCCTACTCTCTTCGTAACTTATAGAACCGAACCTGAAAGATAAGAATAATTAAGCATTTATACTTAAGTACACCGATGATCTTCTAGTTCGGGAACCCGTACTCAAGGGATTCTTGCCATTGGATGCCACTTTTCGGTAGATTAGCACTCAGGGGTTGAGAGTGCTAAAACTCTGGAGAAAATAATTATGGCAGCTTTATCTTTAAGCGTTTCTACAGTTAAACCTTTGAGCGATCGCGTTTTCGTAAAAGTGAGCGCCTCAGAGGAAAAGACCGCAGGTGGTCTGTATTTGCCCGACACAGCCAAGGAAAAGCCCCAGGTTGGGGAAGTAGTCGCCCTTGGGCCTGGCAAGCGTAACGATGACGGTAATCGTCAGGAATTGGAAATTAAAGTCGGCGATAAGGTGCTGTACTCTAAGTACGCTGGCACTGACATCAAACTCGGCACCGAAGAATATGTACTGCTTTCTGAAAAAGATATTTTAGCAGTCGTGATCTAATGGGGAGTTGGGAATAGGGAAATAGGGAATAGGGAACAGGGAACAGGGGATGTCAAAAATAAAGACAATGCCCGATACCCGATGCCCAATGCCCGATACCCGATGCCCAATGCCCAATGCCCAATACCCAATTCAAAAAAATTGACTTACTCCCGGAATTTAGACACCTATGGCAAAGCGCATTATCTACAACGAAAACGCCCGTCGCGCCCTGGAACGAGGCATTGACATCCTGGCTGAGGCTGTAGCTGTTACCCTTGGTCCCAAAGGTCGTAACGTAGTTCTAGAAAAGAAATTTGGCGCACCGCAAATTGTCAATGACGGTGTAACGATCGCCAAAGAAATTGAATTAGAAGACCATATTGAAAACACTGGTGTAGCTCTGATTCGTCAAGCTGCTTCTAAGACCAACGACGCTGCGGGCGATGGCACCACCACTGCCACCGTTTTAGCTCATGCGATCGTTAAAGAAGGCTTGCGGAACGTTGCGGCTGGTGCTAATGCAATTTCGCTGAAGCGTGGTATAGACAAAGCTACTGCCTTCCTCGTAGAAAAAATCAAAGAACACGCCCGTCCAGTAGAAGACTCCAAAGCCATTGCTCAAGTTGGTGCGATCTCGGCTGGTAACGACGAAGAAGTTGGTCAGATGATTGCCCAAGCAATGGACAAAGTGGGCAAGGAAGGCGTAATTTCCCTAGAAGAAGGGAAATCTATGTTCACCGAGTTGGAAATCACTGAAGGGATGCGCTTTGACAAAGGCTACATCTCTCCCTATTTCGCCACCGACGCTGAACGGATGGAAGCGGTTTTTGATGAGCCTTTCCTACTGCTGACCGATAAGAAAATTGCTTTGGTACAAGACCTTGTACCAGTGTTAGAGCAAGTTGCTCGTGCTGGTCGTCCTTTGGTGATTATCGCCGAAGATATCGAAAAAGAAGCTTTGGCAACCTTGGTAGTAAACCGTTTACGCGGTGTACTCAACGTGGCTGCTGTTAAGGCTCCTGGCTTTGGCGATCGCCGCAAAGCACTGCTAGAAGACATCGCTGTTTTAACTGGCGGGCAACTAATCACCGAAGATGCTGGTTTGAAGCTAGATAACACCAAGCTGGATAGCTTGGGTAAAGCTCGCCGGATCACCATCACCAAGGACAGCACTACAATTGTTGCCGAAGGTAACGAAGCTCCTGTTAAGGCTCGTGTCGAGCAGATTCGTCGTCAAATCGATGAAACCGAATCTTCTTACGACAAAGAGAAACTGCAAGAGCGTCTTGCTAAACTCTCTGGTGGTGTTGCTGTGGTGAAAGTGGGTGCAGCGACCGAAACTGAAATGAAAGACAAGAAACTGCGCCTAGAAGACGCTATCAACGCCACTAAAGCTGCTGTGGAAGAAGGTATTGTTCCTGGCGGTGGTACAACTCTGGCTCACCTTGCTCCTGAATTGGAAGTTTGGGCAAAGAGCAATCTTAAAGATGAAGAGTTGATTGGTGCTTTGATTGTCGTTCGCGCCTTACCTGCACCTCTGAAGCGGATTGCTGAAAACGCAGGTCAGAATGGTGCTGTGATCGCTGAACGCGTGAAAGAGAAAGAATTCAACGTTGGCTACAATGCTGCGACAAACGAATTCGTCGATTTGTTTGATGCTGGTATTGTTGACCCTGCCAAAGTGACTCGTTCTGCTCTGCAAAACGCTGCTTCTATCGCTGGTATGGTGTTGACAACCGAATGTATCATAGTTGACAAGCCTGAGCCTAAGGATGGCGCTCCTGCTGGCGCTGGCGCTGGTGGCGGCGACTTCGATTACTAATACTTTGTAGTTACATAATTAGTGAAACAGCTGCTTCCTTTATGGAGGCGGCTGTTTTTTTGTGTCAGGAGAAGAAGGGTGAGTTACGACAACGCTTGTAAATATTTAGCTGAACAGTACCCAGCCGAGTTTGTGCGTTGGTTGCTTGGGGTAGAGGTGCAACAAATTGAAGTCTTAAAAACGGAACTTACGCTTGAACCAATTCGTGCGGATTCTGTGACATTTTTGCAAGCAGCTAACCAAATTTTGCACATTGAATTTCAAACTTTGGCGAAATCTAATCCGGGGCTTAATTTCCGAATGCTCGATTATTCGGTAAGGTTGAAGCGTCAATACCGTTGTCCTGTAGTGCAAATACTAATCTTTTTGCAAGAAACTACTAACGAAATGGCTTTTACTGAAGAATATCGGGACAATACGACGATTCACCAATATCAGGTTGTTCGTATTTGGGAGCAAGATTTAACAATATTTTTAGTTAATCCGGCGCTGTTACCTTTAGCAAGTTTGACGCGAACTGACTCGCCGCAAACTAGCAATAAAACTAGGTTAAGAAACTATAACCTTACGTCTACTAAATCGACGTTTTGGATAAATTGACGTATCGTTAATATAAAAAGTATAGTCACGAAAAAAACACTAGGTTGGAAGAGATGAGTAGCAATAAGACTAAAGTAATTTCAATTTTTAACAATAAAGGCGGTGTTGGCAAAACAATTATTACATGGAATTTAGGAGATGCGCTTGCACGAAGAGGCAAAAAAGTGCTGTTAATAGATTTTGATCCCCAATCAAATCTTTCAATAGCAATGTTAGGTGATCGATTTACAAATATTTTACCAAGCCCAGAAAATCCTTATGGAACTACTATAAGAGCATATCTACAGAGGTTTTTACAAAATGAAGGTACATTACAGTTATATAAACACAAAGGACACAGAACTAGCAATAATGTTGATTTAATTGCTAGTGATGCTTGGTTGAATGTCTATTCAGAATCACTAAGTGTTGGGTCGGATTTACTCACTGGTAATGGGCTTGAAAAATATTCAATAATAAACAGGCTAATACAAGAAGCTAATAGTAACGAAGATAAACAGTATGATTATGTATTAATTGACTTACCACCCTCATTTAATAATTTGGTTAGAACTGCACTGTATTCTTCTAACTATTTTATTGTTCCTTGTACATCTGATATTTTTTGTTCGTATTGTGTTGGGCTAATAGGAGAAACACTACCACGGTTTATTAAGGAATGGGAAATAGGATGTCAACTACACGACACCAATAATCCTCATAATCAAAAATATATAAATCTTGGTAAACCTGTATTTGCAGGTTGGATTTTCAATGGATACGATACAAGAAAGCCTAAAGATGAGAAACATAAGAGAATAATTGCAGCAGATCAGGCAATGGGGATGCAGATTGTGCAAAAGGCCAAAGAACTTGTAGAAACACTAGAAAATAAAATAAAGGAGCATCCCTCAGTTTTGCAAAATCACCCATCGGAAGGTTTCTGGTTAGGTGGAATAGAAGATATGAACATTCTTATTCAAAATAGTATGTAGCTAAATTGCCCTATTGCAACATTAGATCAAATGGAACCAGTAAGAAATCTTCAAGATCGGGGACAATGGTCGCCAAATCAATTAGATCAAATCAAGAGATTAAAAACTAGTTTTTTGTCGATAGCTGACAAGGTAATTAAACACTGTATTTGAAAAAATAAATATAAATCTATTTTGATATAGTGTAGCAATGTAAGTTGGGTACAGGAAAGCGATATAAAACAACGCAGCATCCTACGGGTTGTTTTATATCGCTTTTTTATAAAAAGATACGAAAAACTTATTTCAAATTTAAGGATAGTTAAATTGTTCAGCTATTGGTTGCAAATAATCTAGTTCTTTGTCTTGAGATTGTGCTTCTAATAACTTATGTGCTACATCACGGGCAATTTCTAAAGTTTCAGCAACAGTCCGTCCTTGAGCGACTAAATCTTGAAGTTCATCGGATGTTGCTAAATAAACGCCTTCAGGTAGTTTTTCAATGTGGATGTTTAGCAATCTTTCCATTATTGTACGTGGTGATGACGTCTAGTTTGATTTCAATCGGATCGCTTTTCTGAACTACAGCGATGCCTACGGCGGTAAACTACGCACGATATTCTACCTTTACATAAAAACCCATGAGCCAAATTAATCCTGAAACAACCCCCTTACATACCTTAAACCCACTCAACCGATTTTCTGGCAGAGCATTTCAAAATAAAAATGGGAATCATAAGAAGTAGGGTGCGTTAATTCACTCTCAATAAATATCAGGATTCACATGGCACAACTAAAATATGAAGGTTATTGCGAATGCACTCCTACCAAATTAGTCCGAGAAAAGTTTGGAGATGTGAATGTTTATGTACAAAATGCTAAATCACTCTTAACAAAGGCTACTGGTTTTATTGGTAATTATGATTTTACTCTAAATCCTTACAGGGGATGTCAATACGGTTGTAGTTATTGCTATGCTGCTGCATTTAGCCCGAATGCTCAAATGCGCCAAGATTGGGGGAAATGGGTAATTTTTAAAGAAAATGCGGCTGAAATTTTAGCGAAAGAATTAAAAAAATGGTATGAAAAAAATCCCCAGCTTCCTCCTATTATATACATGAGTAGTGTTACTGATCCTTATCAACCACTTGAGTCTAAACATCAACTGACTCGTCGATTATTAGATGTAATGCTTGATGTGAGGATTGACGGTTATCCAACTCCAACTTTGGTGATTCAAACTCGTAGCCCAATTATTACTAGAGATATTGATTATTTACAACGATTTAAGCGATTGCGAATTAATATGAGCATTCCTACTGGTAGTGAATTAGTGAGAAAAGATTTTGAACCGCGATCGCCCAGTATTAAAGCTAGACTAAATGCTATCACTAAAATTAAACAAAGCATTGATTACTTCAAAGGTTTTCTTCCCAAAATTTCTATCACTATTACCCCTCTACTTCCTACTTTACCAACAGATGAAGCTACTTTTATTGACAAACTAGCCATCGCCGATAGAGTTGTAATTCAAGCTTTTCATCCTAACCATAGTCGTTCTCTCATAGCATCAACTCGCCAAGAAGCTGAAGAAATTAAGCAAAAATACGCTTGGTGGTATGAGGATGAGAAATTAAGCTATATGAAATTTAAGGAAAAGTTAGTTTCTCGGCTTCCAGGTGTAGAAATTATGGAAGGCAAAGAGGGATTTGGCTATGAAGAATCCTATCGTAAATTGGTGGCGAAGTCAGCAGTTAAAATTATCTTTAAAACGCGGCGATATCCGACGTGCAGTGCAACTATTGCAAGAGATTCAAAAATCAGGTGCAACATTCTCATGGTTAGAAAAACTATTTAGGGATAAACTTTAACTTGAACGTTATTCCCAAGAATACAAACGACAAACAGAAACTTTAAGTAAACAACTAACAGAAGCATCTCAACAAAAAGATCATCTCATATTAATGCCAGATGAGGAATTTGTTAAATATATCTATAAAGTTTTTAATTTAATCCAGCACGATGAATATAAACTGCAATCTACTGGTATTGATGAACGTATATTTGATGATTTTGAATCAAGGCTAGTTGAATATCTCAAAGAAGAATTTAGTAAGATTCCTGACAAACAGTTATTTATTAAGCTAGAAGACGCTCTTGAAGATATTAATAACTTAAAAATTGGACAAGACCCAGACTACCGTTTTAGTCTAACTCCTCATGTCTACTTTATGAAGTATAGCAACCGCCAAGGTACTTAGGACGTAAAATGTAAGACGTGCTCAATGGCATCTCGTAAACAATCAAACTGCGCTAGTTTTTTGCGGAT
>NZ_JBALCS010000034.1:0-71514 GCF_036919555.1 Nostoc sp. | reverse complement strand
AAGTCAATCGAATATGCTGCCATCTCTAAATAATCTGTTTTTTTACATCTTTCAAGTTTACAATCTTTGTGGCTGGTTTGATATCAAATTGCTGTTAATTGACTTGTTGTTCAATTGGCGGATGATCAGACATAAAATACATTTGAGTATATACCCCAACGACATCTGGCGATCGCATAGGTAAGAATTGATTGATGTTAGAAACCTGTTACTACTCCAGATGCCTTAAGCGCATCTGGAGTTTCTTTTTGGAAAAAGCGATCAAAATTTTCCAAATCATCTGGATATGTCAGAACACAGCTGAATACGGATATATACTGAATTATCTATATCTAACACGGGACATCACTTATTCATGTACCCCTTCCTGCCAAACAACTCTCGCAAAACAGCCCCAGTTCATCTGGGGCTGTTTTGTGCACTTTCAACAGAGAAGGTGTGTAAACGAGAAGGACAGCAGTTGATCCTCAGACATCCTTAACTGTATTTGAGTGTATACCCTGATGACATAGGATTCTCTGAGGGTGAAAATTTGATATAGGTAAATGCGTATCTTTCCTGACTCCAGATTTGCCACAAACATTTCTGGAGTTTTTTAATTACTAGAATTTCAAATTACCCATCTAGTCTAGACTCCAGCGAATATTTTACTTTTTTTATGAACACACACACTATAGCTGTGCGGTAAAATTAATAAAAATTAGCAATTCTTATAAATAAAAATTTAGTGAGAAAGTATGGAAATCTCAAATTCTACTCCTCAGAGAGAAAACCCACAGCGACAAGCTTCTGAAACACTTGTACAAGCTAAGAGCATCAGCCGTCATGAGTTTATGAAATTGTTATTAGAAGAACGGCGATGCATATTAGCAGCACAGGCTGAGTTAATGTTATTACATTACGAGCAATACAGTGTGGGCAACTCTTGGAGACGCTCTCGCGTTCAGACCCACACTGATTTGGAGTGGGGCTTCAACCCTTGAACATTCGTTCACGGCAGAGGGAAGGAATCAGAATTCCATAAAAGCCAACTGAGCCTCCTGCCCTCTGCCTTTCTTGCTAAAAATTACTCTCAGCCAGAAGTAGGGTAAGTGCGAGCTTTATTAGTCTCTACTTCTCTGTTAACGGCAGTCCGATAGGTATCAACGGCATGGTTTGGTAGAACGTCACCATGCTGTGTCAAAAAAGACCATGCTTCTCCAACGTGTGAGTATACATCGTTCCGAAAGATGGTCGGCGGTGAGAGAGGAATAGAATCCGCTAAATTGAAAATGCGATAACTGTTAGGAACTAGCTGACTGTGCATTTGAGCAAAGCTTGGATTGCCAACCCGTGGGCCGGCATAGGTGTATAGCCTGATTTGCTTTTTGAGTTTGGGAACTGAAAGTGCAAGATCAACTGCTGCAAGGGTAGCAAGGGCTGCTCCTAGACTATGCCCTGATATATAGCAAGGCAGAGATGGATTTAAGTGATTAGCGATTTCACGAGTTTGTTGAGCCAGATCTTTATAAATCTTGGCAAAACCAGAGTGAATTTTACTATTAGCAAAACCATCATAGTTTTTCTGGAAAAGCAATATATCTCCAATCCATTCAGTTGTTCTTTGAGTGCCACGAAAAATAATGATATTGGTAGTTTTAGAGATCAGAACAAAGCCGAAGTAGACGGGAATTAGCTGCTTAAGTTTCACTGCTTGTTTTACAGTCTGACCAATCGCTGTTTGTGCCGCATCTAAATTATTTTCAACTGGGTCTTGAGTAGCAGTTAAGGAATGGTTGGTTACTGGCACGTCAACCTCAATAGTTTCTGAACTCTGTGCATCTTCTAAACCCTTTAATGATGCGATCTGAGTATAGCCATCTAGCTGGGAAGTATATGCAGGTAAGGATTTTATTGACCCATCAAAGGAGGGATTTACCTTGCCCGATAGGTATTGTTGAGTCCCCAATTTACTACATTGGATCAAAAGCTTAGATACGCTGCGATCATACGGAATGTTGGATGGAGTTAGCTTTAGCGATGCCTGAATTTCTATTCCTTGGTTGATTTTTTTAGCATCGGCTTCAAATGTTTGTTTCAAAAGATCGTGAAGGTTCGTTTGAGATTCCTTTTGAGCCAATGCTATTAACCTGCTTTGCGCTCGCAGTCGTTGGTAATTGCGAGAAATAGTTGCCACTACCCCCAATGTCAGTCCGACAAGCAGAATCTGCCTACGCCTAAGCCTCATCGTTGCCTTCCCGCACTACCACTGGCATAGAATTGGTTAGTTACCTGTCCCAACGTCCAAGTCAGGGTAAACAAAGCCGCTGAAATGGCAAATCCTGAAAACAGAGACATCAACAACCCTCCACAGAAAATGGTCACCCAAGCCATAAAAGCTAGTGCAAAAGCCCCCAGAATACCAAAGAGGTTTCCGGCGATCGCCAAAGGGTCTTGACCTTTGCTATAGCTCCACTCTTCACCTATATTCCAAATCATTTTCAGTATCAAAACCCCAACAACCAGCAGCGTCAACGTTAAAGTCCCGCGAACCGGATTTAGTCCGATGAGTGCTGTTCCCATAGCATAATCTAAAATTAGATTGCGAATTTTTCGGTGACGTTGAATCAGAAATGACGGTGTTGTAAATACGTCGGATTTTTGTGGTTCTGTTGACATGTAAACTACCCGAACTTACTCCGCTTTAGCTTCGTTGAAGTTGGGGCTTTGTCCCAGATTTTATCGCCCCATCTCCCCCATCTAGCCTGCACAAATAACTTTCCTTAACCGAACCGTATTTGCACTTATCCGCAACTTCCCCCTAATAAGTGCTGGAAATTGTTCGCTATCTAACATCTTCATCTGATGCTCGTTGTAGCGGGTTCCAGCGATCTCTGATCCAGGAATCGCCGCTTCGATACGGGTCAACTCCTCTGTTGATAATACCACCTCAACGGCTGCCAACAATTCTTGAAATTGGGTGCGCTTGCGTGCGCCGATTACTGGAACAATATTTTTTTCTGCTGCAAGTACCCAGGCAATAGCCAACTGCTCCCGACTAACTCCGAATGGCACGCTTGTAAAGCTGAAACCTTTGCTCTTACTGGGTGTGGGAGAGATGGGAGGTCTATTATCAATTACGAATTATTTTGACCCCTGATTTCCCTGATTCGGAGTATAGACAATACTCTAAAGTAATTTAAAGTATGACTCTTTAGAGGGCGATCGCATACAGCTAATACCTAGGAAATTATATATTATTGACCAAGTTATTTAAAGCTGACTTTGCTACTGATTCCGCTCGTTAAGATGTAATTTTCTGGTAGCGTAAGGTAGTTTGAATATTTTCATGCCCCATCAACGCTCGTAGTTCCTCAATCGCCATTAATCTTACTCGCTCAGTCGCAAATGTATGCCGCAGGTCATGTAGACGAATGTTTTTCAGTTCATGACTTTGGTTAATTACCTTTCTCCAGTCTGCAAGAATAGCTTCATAACTTACAGGCGTTACAACTTTGGTCGTCGGGTGTTGGGCGGTGAATAATACTCTGGAGGCGGAGTGACGATAATATCTTATATAGTTTTTTAAAGCAAGTTCTGCATCTTCACTATAAAAACA
Organism: Nostoc sp.; assembly: GCF_036919555.1. Taxonomy (GTDB): domain Bacteria; phylum Cyanobacteriota; class Cyanobacteriia; order Cyanobacteriales; family Nostocaceae; genus Nostoc. The sequence continues at coordinate 67,916 of NZ_JBALCS010000034.1, read as the reverse complement.
CCAGCGCTGTTTGTTACCTTTACCTACAACTTGGAACTTGCGTTGTTCAATATTTATTTGTGCCAACTCTAGCGAGAGTAATTCTCCAATTCTGGCTCCACTGCATTACTATAACGCATCATTACTTGTTTAGCACTACCGCTTTTCGATACAAAAATTGATTTGATATACTTAAGTCAATTTTCGGAAACAGTCTTTACCTCCACCCGCAACATAGTTTCTTCTTTGTTATAAGTAGAGAGGTGCAAATAAACATAACTATGTAAAAAAACTAGAAATCCTAACGCAATACTCTGGATAGCTAATACAGGAGAAGTGCTAAGACACGTATTCTCTGTAGATGTATGATCGCTTGTTTGCCTATCATCACCCTGAAAGCGATAGATTAAATTGCTTATCTCATTGTATATGTCACAAAAATATCCTTTTTCATCTCTACTTCCGCCGTAGCGTCTGCGTCAGAGACTTTGAATTTTCCCCCTTCCCGCGTCAGGAAGGGGGTTAGTTTTTTCGTGGGTCTTTCCATACAACCTGAAAGTCAGATCAGCACACGATCTTGTTAAAACTAAGCTGTTCATCATCTAGTTTTAGAAGGGAATCTAAAGCAGCAAACGGTTTCAGGCGCTAAATTATCAAATTTAGATGCGCGTCAGCTTATTAACCAAACCAGTGAGAAGGTTCACAAGCTGGTTCAACTGTTTCACAAACATGATTGCTAATCCAATCTGACTTTTCTTGAACGATTAAACAAATGCCTTGGTGAATCAAATTTTGTAAATGTAGTTGCTGCTCAAAGGGTTTACAAGGCAACTTGTAATAAGCCAAGCTTCCTTGTTCAGCCTCTGCTAGCGGAATTTGTCCGTCAGGTATCACGCTGTAAAAGGAGGAAATGCGGTTGAGGACGAAAGCAATTAGCTCTTGACGTAAGTCAGGAATCGCAAAGGCTTGTTGATATGGATGGGATGGATATGTACCCAAAACGCTTTCAATCTCTCCTACTACTGATTGCTGTGTTAAATTGACTATCGTTTTCATGATTTTTAAACTCCTTTTTTAATCCAGTCAATGGTTGGTAAAGAAAACAACTTTTTTAGATGCCAACGTCGTCATGCAAATCAGTTAGAAGTAATTCAACTGATATATGCAATAGACCCTAAAACTAGCCTTTTATCTTGGTAGAATATCAGATATTTGGCTTTGCTTATTTTAGTTAAGGTTTATACTGGTTCAGAGCATGACTTATTAAAACAGCGTCTAATAAGCTGGTAAGTTACCGACATTTTCTATTTATAATCCTAATTATTTAAATTTTCTGCATTTTTGGCATAAATTTACATCAAATGCAGCATCAAGGCTAGGGGATCAAGATTAACGGCAATAAAACTACTTGAATTAGGAAAAAGTTTTTAATGAAGTTAAGCTTTTTTGGCAATTTACATCACTTTTAGGTTAGCTGCAAAATTTGCTGTTGCATCTAAAAAACTTATTTGTTGCACATTTGTTTAGTAAGTCATAAAAATAGCGACTCACTATAGTGCAAAATCAGTCTAGCCACAGATGAAAGAATCAGGTAAAAATGTTTAAAAAGTTCACATTATCTAAAGGTAGGTGATGCAATTGATTATTAATTTCATCAGCCGTAGCTAATCCAGAAAGCATCGCATCTTCTATAAGATTGCCGCCACACCAATCACCACAACAAATCAAAGGTAGGGGAGTTCCGGCAGACAAAAATGCTTCGTGCCAAGGACGGCTAGGAAAGGCATAATACCAACGATGTACTTGCATCCATTCGGGAGTATTCAGCCAAGGAAGGGATAGAGATTCAGCTGCTCGTTGCAACATATACTGTCCGCCAGGTTGTAAATCCTCTGATTCTAGATGACGTTGAGCAAAATCAGCGCTACTTTGCACCACAAAATGTGGCTGTTGAGGGTTAGGACGCTTGCTACTGTCCAAACCAATCCATGCTAAATCGTCATCATCCACAAAACTTAGAGCTTTCCACTGAGGAAAGGGTTGAGATGTGGGAGGATATCCAGCGATGTCTGACGACAAGCCGCTCCGCGTCTACGCACTAATCGAAGCATAAAATTCTACAGAACGCAAGTTATCTAGAAAAACTGCATCCAATACACTTTCACCCAAAGGTGCCAACAACATCACAGCTTGGGGTTCAGGAATAGCGACGACTAGAGCTTTTGCAGATAATTCTTCGTTACTAGATTCGAGAGTCAGACCCCAACTATTTTCAATAGTTGGGGTAATAGTAATGACACGCTGATTCAGTAATATTTCTAAACCTGGGGCAAGGGATTTAACGATCGCACTCATTCCTCCAGGTGCAACATATCGCGGACTGCGGTTTTTGGGTTCAGATAAAGGAGCGCCTGCTGTGAGTTCGTAAACCTCCTCTGTCCAAACTTCGAGGATATGGCGCGATCGCAATATCTCCACAAAACGTCCCAACAATTCCCCCTTTGGCTTCAGGTAACAAGCCCCATGATCCGCCTAAGTTCCATGCAAGCGACGTGTAGCCAGTCTTCCTCCTAAACCACGGGACTTGTCCACCACTAGCACCGAATATCCAGCTTGACTTAACTGCTGGGCGCAGACTAAACCGGCCATTCCCGCACCAATCACTGCAATATCAGTCATGAGTCAATAGTCCTTGGTCATAGGTTATTAGTCATTAGTATTAGTTATTATCAAAGGACAAAATTACTACTAATGACTGCTGAAAGCTAATAGTAGAATAAGGTACGGAGAGATGCACGGAACGGAGGAAGGGAAATTGGATGAAATGAGGGCGGCGCTAGAGTTAGCGACCGAAGAAGAATTGCAAGACTTAACGGCAATTCTATTTAGTCGTAAGTTCAATCCCCTAGACTATGTACACACACCCGAACCTATCGAAGTACAAAGCCAAGACCGCAAAGCTTGGCTAGACTCACTAGAGGGTCGCTTTCGCTTTTTGGCGGCAGATGGGATGACGGTATTGCGGGGACGTACAGGTCAGGTAACTTATCGACAAGCGTTAGTTCAAGTATGTAAGTATCTAAAAATTCCCTATTCTAATCAGCTGGCAACTATTGATTTAGAAGCAGAAGTATTTTTGCATCTGCTAGGACAGGTGTGGAAAAAATTGCCTGAACAGGAAAAGCAAAAATTGACTGTACAGGTGCAGCGTCAGCTGCTCAAATCAGAACTAAAACAACCGCTACCACTTTTATTGCAACGTGACCCCTTGGGGTTACTTTTCAAAGGCGGTAGTGCGATCGCTGTTACTTCCATGCTCCAACCACTTGTACTTAGGCAAATTGCCCGTCAATTTGCCATCCACTTTGCTACCTATGAAGTAGCCAGACAAGCGGCGATTACAGGCTCAGAAGCAGCTGCAACGCAATTTCAAAGCTATGTAACTATGCAAATGGCGCAACGGGGTATGACAGTGAGTGCAGCTCGTTATGGGGCAGCCCGCACGATGTTTGCTGTGATTGGGCCGATAATGTGGACTTGGTTTTTTGCAGATTTAGGGTGGAGAGCGATCGCCACTAACTATGGTCGGATCATCCCTACCATCTTCGCCTTAGCTCAGATTCGCCTCACTCGTGAGGAATGTTGGGAACCAGCTTGAACAAAGTTTTTGACTATTTCAAGCCTCGTTGGCAATCTTCTTGGAACTACTCTCTATGGGCACTGTTAATCTTCCCATTGAGTCCTTTATTGGGGGCTGTGACTATAGGTTTTGTCTCATTAATAACTTTGGTGAAACAATACCGCAAAATTAGTCGCCGCCCCCTCAACTGGGGATTTGCCCTTTTGAGTGTGTTGCTGATCGTGACTGCTGGGTTTGCCCAAGACAAGACAACAGCTTTCGTCGGCTTATTTAATTTATTACCATTCTTTTTAGTTTTCGCTGCTCATAGCACTCTGATTCAAACATTTGCCCAATTGCGGCAAATGGCTTGGATTTTGGTGATCGCTTCCATGCCAGTGATAATTATCGGTTTAGGACAGTTATTTTTGGGCTGGAGTTTGAAGTTCGAGATTTTGTGGATTGTCTTTGCTTGGACGATCAGACCAGGAGGAAATCCACCAGGTCGCATCGCTTCACTTTTCATGCACGCTAACACCTTCGCTGCTTATCTAGCGATAGTTTTCATCCTTGGTCTAGGGTTGTGGCTCGAACAATGGCGATTGGCTATTGGGAAGAATTCAGTCCTCAGCTCCCAGCCCTCAATCCCCTTTATCTTCCTAACCGTGGCAGTGATTACAAATTTCATTACCTTGATTTTCACCGACTCACGGAATGGGTGGGCGATCGCTATTTTTGCCTGTTTAGCTTATGCACTGTACCAAGGTTGGCGCATTCTTGTGGGCGGTGTCGCTGCGATCGTCTCTAGCGTGCTTTTGGCAGCTTTTGCGCCCTCGCCCGTCGCTCAATTTTTTCGTCAGTACATTCCGGCCTTCTTTTGGGCAAGGTTAAATGACGATATGTATCCAGATAGACCAGTTGCTTTAATGCGAAAAACTCAGTGGGAGTTTGCCTGGTCTTTAGCTCAAGAACATCCTTGGACTGGCTGGGGCTTACGCAGTTTTAGTGGACTCTACAAAGCGCAGATGCAGATTCCCTTGGGTCATCCCCATAACTTGTTTTTGATGTTGTCTGCTGAAACTGGTTTTCCGAGTACTTTTTTATTTTGTGGCTTACTCGCTTGGATTTTGATTATAGGTGTCCAATTACTACGAAAGTCAAAATATATAAATACACAAGACAGATTGATATTTTTCAGTTATCTTCTGGCTTTTGTGGCGTGGGTTCTATTCAATACAGTAGACGTAACTCTATTCGAGTTGCGTTTGAATGTGCTCTCATGGTTAATTTTGGCTGCCATTTGTGGAGTAGTACATCGTTATAACCAACAAGACAGGCTTGCATCTCATTCAAATTAACGTGAGTTCGACGAACTTCTCCGATTCATAGAGAGATGTTTAGCAAGGGCTGTATCTTAACTTAGTCCCATTCCTCTTAGAGGTCTTTTGATTCAAGTCAGTTACAGCAGAATTCAAGTATTTGAACCACATCTGTCGTCGGGGCACAGCAATGCTGTGCCCTTACTGCGTGATCTATTTACCTGAAAGTAGCTGTAAGCACTGAGAGTAGCTATTAGTTGTTTTCCAGTGTATACACTCAGGACATTTGGATATTTTTAGTAAATAATATTACTATACAGCGTGACTAATACTTAATTAGTCACAGTTGCTGATTGTTGGGAAGGTGTAGGGAGAACCTTTTCGGTTTTTCCTGCATGACGGGCATCTCTTGTAGATGCCCTTTTGTATATTTATTATTTTTCTTCAGTTAAGCACGATTTTAAAAAATATTCAATTTAACGGAATATCTGAAAAAAGTTTATCTTTCATAAAGGAACATCGAATATGATTGCTGAAATTAAACTAGGTCTTTGTAACCCGCCAGAACCTATCTATTTATATGTGAAGAAAGGAGAATTAAGCGGGGAATCCTACCTGTGGTATAACTATGATATAAATAATAAAATCACTATTCCTGTGCAAAAAACAGGACTGACTGGGTATATATCAGAACTTAAATTAACGACGAAAGAATTTAAAGAAAAAGACAACGTTAAGTTAGACATCGTTATCAGAGCCGATGAAATTTATATTGTTAGAACTGGAATAGAAACGAACTTTGCTAAAAGTTTTCTTTTAGCTGTATCACTAGTGCAGGACTTTTCCAAGCCCCTGATTATCGCTGCAACTGCTGGAGAAGAGAATGTAGTTTTTTGTAACCTCTACGACGCGGCGACTAAAACCCGGATTGACTCCAAATGGAACAAAGATGCTGATTGGCTGGCAATCATTGATAGTATTCAAACTAAGTTGCAGACATCTAAAAATTCTCATATCGTCTCTGGTGAGCCAATACTGTTCTGATTGACACTCTCAGCACGCTTCGTGACTGAGATTCTTAAGATTTTACAACCTTAATATCCTGTTTGTACAGGTTCCCAAACTCACCACGTTTGCTCCTTCGACTGCGCTCAGGACAAGTCATAGAGCGTGGTGATATCTCTTGGGCGTTTAGCTGTTAAACAGCAAGTTTCGGGGAGTCCCCCCGTACTATTTTGAAACCCCTATCTCTGATGGTTTTTGCAGCACCGATGTCAGCGTGTTCATGATATCCGCACTGTGTACAGTCGTGGGTTTTTGAGCTTCCCGTCCTTATTGGCTTTAACATCCTTCCAAGGTTCTCCGCTTGCACCATTTTTGCTAACAAAACAAGTGAGTGGACAGGCTTCTCCCTTAGTTCTGATATCACAGTAGTCACCCTGAATCAATTGCTGGTTGTATTGAGCTATTCTGTCACCCAAACTCCAGTTGTAAGTAGAGCGGAGCATATCTAGCCATCCACTCATTTTAATTGACTGAGTGACGTAGGACGCAGCTTGTAAACGTAATTTGTTAGCAATCTGTAATCAACTCCCTTACCTGCTATACTCGATTTAGTATATACGTACCTTCTAATGAAGTCAACAGGTAAAGGCGTAAAAAGAACAAAAAACCAACCAGTTTTTTATGAAGAATTAAAAAAGCGTCGGAATATTATGCTTACCAATACAGCTTGGGAAAAATTAGTCAAAACTTCCAACTCATTAGAGATTAGTGTTAGTGAATTAATTGAAAGAGTAGCTAGAAATCTTAATGCTAATATCAAGCAAGACGACTGTGACTAAAGTCACACGAGTCGCTTGTATCTCAGCAAGCTTCATGACTGAGTTTTACGCTTACCGGGTGTTTCGATAATTGAGGAATTTGGAAAAGTAATACCAGTTTTAGCTATGGCTCTAAACCTTGGCGGCGTTTTTCTTGGATGACTTGTTGTAGATCATCTACTGCATTGAGACGTTTGCCATTAGAGGATGAATGAACAAGTATTTTTGGTAACATCAAAGCATTAAGAACCTAACCCCCCTAGCCGCCCTTCCCTACGAGAGAATGGGGGTTTCAAAGCCTCTCAGGAGTGGGGGAGAGGAATGGAAGCGGGGTTTCTAGTATACTTTACGACTTGTTAATTCATCCTCTTAGGCTAAACGCAAGTTTAAACTTTATTGTGACTGCGATCGCAGTCAATCGCGCCCAATATTTCTGATTAGCATTAGAGACTAGGATAACCCTTATGGTGTAAGCTCTCGGTAAAATGGGTGTGTCGGTAACGAAAAAAAGACACCTCCAGAACCAACCTTATGCTCACAACAGCTAACTTTCTTCAGTACACCCAATGGTCAGGTATAGCTACCTTGGTATTTGCTGCCTTAGTAGTTTTGGCTTTTATTCTCAAATGGGGTATCCGCTTTCGCCTAGTGGGTACAACTGGCTTTATGCTAGTGCTGACGGCTGGTTTATTTGGACTCTCGATAGTTCCCTTGAGTCGGACTGTGATTCCCGGAGCAGTCCGCTACACTCTAGTTTATGACAATGGGTCAACACAAGCGGTGATTGCCACATCACCCCAAATTACACCCACACAATTAGAAGCAACTTTACGTCAAGCTGCTAGTAATCTGTTTTCTTATGGTCGCTCAGGTACACAGGAAGACGACAATTTGACAGTTCGCGCCCGTACCATTGTCCACCCGGAAACAGGGATTTCTGTACCAGTTTACTTGGGTAAGGTCAAGCGATCGCTCGTTTCTCATCAAAATTCCCCAATCACAGTCGAAATTTATACAGACAATTTCGCCCAATTGCCAAAACCTACCGCTTAAGAGAACAAGGGGACAAGGGGGACAAGGGGACAAGTTTCTTCCTTGTCTTTTCCCAATGCCCAATGCCCAATGCCCAATGCCCAATGCCCACTTACACATGATCAATTCTCGATCGCTTTTCTTGAGAATCTGACAATGGTAATGTTAATTAATTAATACGGTTATTCAAAACTTTGATAGTTCGGAATTTCAGGAGAATGGGCATCATAGATTCAAGCAACGTCGTCAAACTACTCAATCAGTCGGCAACAGGCTTTGTCTATTTGATTGCTTGGCTCAAATCCAAATCAGCCGGGTGGAAGCTTGGAGCCATCCAAAAACCAGCTTGGCAACAAGTATCCCTGATCACCTGTCTATTAGTTTAAGAAATATCAAGGTTTTGGCAAACTAGATTATATGCCTAATAAACTTTCTACTCAACCTTCTTTGTCTACTCAAACCTCTAGTTCATTATTTCCGCTCACAATTGCCCCAGCAAAAGTAATCCGTGGTTCTGGGGTGTTGCAAGCAGCCGCAGCAGAGATCGCCTATTTGGGAAGTCGTCCCTTAATTGTGGCAGGTGAGTCTACTCTCGCCATCAGCCGAAAAAATTTGCACCCAGTTTTAGAAACGCAACAGTTAGATACTGCCCAAGCTTCCTATGGTGTAGATTGCTGCGAAGCTAGCCTGAAATCTTTACAGAAGACGGCAAAAGAACATAAAGCTGATGTGATTATCGGCGTTGGTGGCGGCAAAGCCCTAGATACAGCGAAATTAGTCGCGCAGCAGTTACAGTTGCCAGTGGTGACAATTCCGACTTCCGGGGCTACCTGTGCAGCTTGGAGTGCTTTGTCAAATGTTTATTCGGAAGATGGGGCGTTTCTCTACGATGTGGGGCTGTCTCGTTGTCCCGATTTACTGATACTCGATTATGACTTGATTAAAACTGCACCACAACGTACTTTAGTAGCTGGAATTGGTGATGCGATCGCTAAATGGTATGAAGCTTCAGTTAGCAGTGGGCATTTGCAAGACACTTTAATTATTGCTGCGGTGCAACAAGCGCGAGTTTTGCGAGATATCTTGTTGCAAAAGTCAGCCGCCGCCCTGAAAGAACCAGGTAGTGAAGTTTGGCGAGAAGTCGTAGACGCTACTGTTTTATTAGCTGGGGTAGTTGGGGGACTTGGAGGGGCGCAGTGTCGCACAGTTGCCGCCCATGCGGTGCATAATGGTTTAACGCACATTTCAGGACATGGCAGTATTCATGGCGAAAAGGTTGCTTTCGGAATTTTGGTGCAACTGCGTTTAGAAGAAATGCTCCAAGGCAATCAACTAGCCGCATCGGCACGACAACAATTGTTAAAGTTCTACACAGAAATTGGACTACCTCAAAAATTAAGTGATTTGGGATTGGGCAACATCACATTAGGCGAGTTGCAAACAGTCACTGAAATTGCCCTAGTTCCTAATTCTGACATCCATCGACTACCATTTAAAGTCGCGCCAGAACAGTTGATGGCGGCAATGGTTTCTACCACTGCACCTATAGATAGTAGAGATACTATGAGTCGAGTTTCGCCCAAGGGAATCAGTGACGAGGTTGAAGAATGAGTTTAAATTGGATTGTCCCAGCAGAACGCATACAAAAACTGCCACCTTATGTATTTGCCCGTTTAGATGAACTGAAAGCTAAAGCACGGGAACAAGGATTAGATTTAATTGATTTGGGTATGGGAAACCCCGATGGTGCAACGCCAGCACCAGTTGTAGAAGCTGCAATTGCTGCTTTAAAAGATCCCGCTAATCACGGTTATCCTCCTTTTGAAGGGACTGCTAGTTTCCGCCGTGCCATCACCAACTGGTATCATCGCCGTTATGGTGTGGTTCTCGATCCTGATAGCGAAGCTTTACCGCTACTGGGTTCTAAAGAAGGATTAACCCATTTAGCGATCGCCTTCGTTAACCCTGGTGATTTAGTTCTGGTTCCTTCCCCAGCTTATCCCGCCCATTTTCGGGGTCCGGCGATCGCTGGCGGGAAAATCCACAGTTTGATTCTTAAACCAGAAAATGACTGGTTAATTGATTTAGCGGCGATTCCTGACGAGGTTGCAAAACAAGCTAAAATTCTCTATTTCAACTATCCCAGCAATCCCACTGCTGCCACCGCACCCCGCGAATTTTTTGAAGAAATCGTCGCTTTCGCCCGCAAATATGAAATTATGCTGGTGCATGATTTGTGTTATGCCGAGTTAGCTTTTGATGGTTATCAACCTACTAGCTTGTTAGAAATTCCTGGCGCGAAAGATATTGGTGTGGAATTTCACACCTTATCTAAAACCTACAATATGGCTGGTTGGCGCGTTGGGTTTGTCGTGGGTAATCGCCATATAATTCAAGGTTTGCGGACGCTGAAAACTAACTTGGATTACGGCATTTTTGCCGCCTTACAAACAGCAGCCGAAACAGCTTTACAACTGCCAGATGTGTATTTGCACGAGGTACAACAACGCTATCGTACCCGCCGCGATTTCCTGATTCAAGGATTAGGAGAGTTGGGTTGGGATATCCCCAAAACTAAGGCGACAATGTATCTTTGGATGAAATGTCCCGTTGGCGTTGGTTCCACAGATTTTGCCCTGAACGTATTGCAGCAAACAGGCGTTGTCCTGACTCCAGGTAATGCCTTTGGGGTTGCAGGTGAGGGTTATGTAAGGATCAGTTTGATTGCCGACTGCGATCGCTTGGGTGAAGCTTTACATCGCTTCAAGCAAGCTGGTATCCGCTATCAACCTGAAGCTGTAGTCTCTACATCAGAAGCGATCGCCGATCTCGTTAGTTGAATAGAGCAAGGAAACCCAACATTACATGACTCAAATTTTTGCTGATGATGTTTGATATCATCTAAAAAAGTAAATAGAGTTAAAAATGATTGGTACTAATATTTACATCAGTCAAGAAACTCATGAATCTCTAATTAAAGCTGCTGCTTTAAAAGGAATCTCTGTTGAAGAACTAGCTTCTTCTATTTTGAAGCAAAGTATTCAAGAAAAATTTGGGCAAATTAGCTATTCTTCCGAGAATCAAGGCAAATTTGCCATTAATCCTCTTGTAAAAATGCAACCCTATGCTTATTTGGCAGATCCTAATGAACCCGTTATTTCTCCTGATGATTGGGAAATGAATCATAATTTTGAAGTGAATGATTTGTGATTATTCTTGATACTCATATTTGGGTTTGGTGGAATCACAATGATTCAAGGTTAACCCCTCCCCACCGTGAAGCAATAAATAGGGAAAGACCTCATGGTCTAGGTGTTTGCTCCATAAGTTTGTTAGAGATTAGCAGACTTGTTACCCAAAATAAGTTAATTATTCCCTGTTCGATTCAAGAATGGTTTAATATTGCTTTGGCACAAGAAGGAGTACTTGTTTTATCAATCACTCCCCAAATTGCCATTGATTCCTACTCACTTGCAGGTAATTTTCATAAAGATCCAGCCGATAGAATTATAGTTTCAACAGCAAGAGTTTATGATGTTCCTTTGGTGAGTGTAGATGAAAAAATACTTGCCTATTCTGATGTAAAAAGAATTCTGCCTTGATGTTAAGTGCGTGTCGCTGATGTTATGGGGTAGGCATTGCGCTCAAAAATACGACTCGCGGATAGCGCAGCCTTAGCAAGTCCGCGAGCATCTTGATTCTGAATTCTTCTTCAATTAGGAAATAATTTATTTTCTGGAAGTCCCTTAAGTCGTTTGGCTTTACCATTCCGCAACAAAGTAATGCTCGCAGTGCCAAGAAGCGCTAATAAGCTCAAAGTAGAAGTAGATTCAGGAACAGACTTGGGATTCTCAATTTTGAGAACTTGTCCAAGTCCAGGGCGATCGCCTCGGTTTGTCACATAAATATCACCATCAGCACCAATAGTCAAAGCAGTAGGAGACTCTAGTCCATTGCCACTAAGAATAGTTGTGCGAGTTCCATCGGTCGCTATTTTAATCACAGAACCATCTAGATTACCTTTCCAGAGTGACTGATTAGCGTACTGCAAAGCATATAAATTACCCTCAGGATCAAAAGCTAAGTCAGTAAGTTGAGTAAAGCCATCAGTATAGACTGTTGGTTGACCATCAGAACCAATTCGATAGATATTTGCTTTACCTTCTGGAAAAGGAAAACCAGTTAATTGGCTAATATAATAAGCACCATCTGGGCCTTTGGCGACATTTGTGGGTACTGGTTGGATTTCAAATGGCGATGACGATACACCAGAGGGAAAAACTGGATTAGTTAATGTCTGCCGGGGAATTGTGGCGATCGCATTCAAATTACTTCCATCAGTTCCTAGACTAAATAAGTCATTAGCACCCGCATCAACTGCAACAATATTATTTCCATCTAAAAGAAGAGAGAAGGGATTGCTAATTACATCGCCTTTATCAGGATTATTTGCAAGTTCATAATTAGCTAAATCAGCAACACTACTCCAGGAATTTGTCTTGAAATTAGCAGTGATGATTTTTCCTAAGTCAGTGTTACCTAATCTGGTGCGAAATGTCGGATTTGAACCATATCCAACCGCAATATAAGGCTTGCCAGTAGCATCAAATTTGATATCTTGAGGGCCAGAAGTATCAGTACCATCTGGTAGTGCTAAAGAAGGAAGTCCTGTAAGTATACGTTTTTGAGTACCATTTCCAATTTTTGTCACTGCACCAGTTGTGCCATAACATAAAGATTGGTTTTCAACGCTCGGTGAAGGAACACAAGCTCCACTTCCGCCTGTTCCTGCTTCTGTGACGTAGAGACTCCCGTCAGGGCCAAAAGTTAGACCCCGTGGATTATTAAGACCATCAGCAATTACTGAAAACGATGCCGCCTCTGCTGCTTTCATTCCTGAAAAAGCCGCAATACAAACACTCAAAAATGTAATCCCAAATTGCTTTAGTTCCATTAGACTTAGACCCGTCCGAAAATTAAATTTGCGTAAAGGTAAAGATAGAATATATCGGGAGCATCTCAATGAGTGTAAAAAGCCTTGTAAAACCTCACCCCAACCCTCTCCTTGGTAAGAAGAAGGAGCAAGAATCTTGTTTCTCATCTGGTATATTTGCAAAACTGAGATGCTCCCGAATATATCCAGATGAAATCTGAATTTCATAATTTTGAGTTGTATTATACCATTTTAAAAAATATTTGCAACACATGACTACAAGGGGGTGGAGTTTTGGGCATGGGAAAGAATCACCAATGCCCAATGCCCAATGCCGGAAGTCGGCGGGCGGCTATCCCTTTCCACCCACAAGGGGATAGAGTTTCTGGCCGACTTTCAATAAACTTCCAACGGATTTCGCAATTTCAAAGAATAAAAGAGCAAGATTTATGGCGATTTAAAAAACTATCCGGATTTACGGACAAAAGCAGTGTAGTTACTAATCTACAGAGTGTGATAAAAATTACAACACTAGTTGATTTAGTAAAAATAATTTTATGTTATCTAATATAGATTTAGTTCGAGAATTTGTAAACAACTCTATCGAGAAAAAAGATATTTTATTGGCAAATCGTTTTTTAACAGCACAAACAGTTCATAACATTAGCAATCTGGCAACAAAAGCTGAAGGCGTAATTGCCACTGCCCAACTAAATACCACATCAACTGAATTCTTGATTTTGTCCCACTCATCCCATTGGGAATTACTGAATCAGACTTTACCAGAATGCAATTATCTCCTTAAAGGAAACATAGATAGTCGTGGTTTCTATCGGTATCAATACTCCCAAATACCTAAAAACTATAAGTTGCAATGTACGAAATCTGTAGTTTTATGGCAAACTTGGTGGAAATATCGCAAGAATGCTTTACAACTAGGAATTCCATTGGATCTTTTAATCCAGACAAGAGATACATGGTATCCAATCAGAGATTTAATCATTAGTGATGGACTTCTGTATGTCAAAACTTTAGGAAATGAGATAGAAGTTCATGCAGATGACTTAGTGATTTGGTTAAGCAAAATTGAAGTAAATTCTCAAAATTAGTTATTTTTCATTGCTTAAAGCACAAGTATTTTGGCTTTTCAAGCGTGCCATTCGTCTCTGAGTTAATTATGTCTTTTTCGAGCTTCCAAGGGTTGTAAGTTAGTTTTCAGATCGCTACAAGGAGAAATCAGGTTAGCGATCGCTCGAAGTAATTTAGCTGGCTCCACAGGTTTGGTGATATGCTGCCCAAATCCGGCGGCAATTGCCTGTTGATAATCAACCTCAGATGCGTAAGCTGTCAGGGCGATCGCGGGAATTTGCCCTCCAAGTTCTGGTAACATAGCTCTGATCTGACGTATCAGCATATAACCGTCTATTTCCGGCATTCCAATGTCGCTTAACAGCAGATTTGGCTGGAACTCAGGCATAACTTGTAGTGCTTCCACAGCCGATGCGGCCTGGGTTACTACCGCGCCAGACTGCTCCAAAATAAAAGCAATTAACTCTCGCGTATCCCGCTCATCATCCACAAGCAGAATTTTCAGCCCATTTAAATCAGGCGAATCATCAGGTTGTCTATCAATTTGCTGGCTATTTAGATGAATCTTGATCAGTGGTAGCATGACTGTAAAGGTTGCTCCCTGTTCTTCACCCAAACTTTCTGCCTTAACTGTGCCGCCATGTAGCTCTACGATGTGACGAACAATAGCTAATCCTAAACCCAGTCCGCCGAATTTCCTGGTAGTTGCACCATCAGCTTGTCGGAAGTAGTCAAAGACGAATGGTAAAAAATCTGGGTTAATTCCCTTACCTGTATCACTGACTCGAAGTTCAGCCTGAGAACCAACAGACTCTAAACTGATTTCTACCTGTCCACCTTCGGGCGTAAACTTAATCGCATTGGAAACTAGATTCCAGATAACTTGCTGCAAGCGACCTAAATCACCTGTTACTAGGAATTTAGGATTTGAAATTTGGGATTTGAGATTGTCAGATTGCTGATTAAAATCGATAGATTCTAAATTTCTGTGAGAATTTTCTAATCTAAAATCTAAAATAGTAAATCGCAAATTGATCGATTTGGCTTCAGCCGCTAGACGTACAGTTTCTATTGCTGCGGCGATCGCACTTTCCAGATTCACAGGAGTAATATTTAGGCTGAGTTTACCTTGCAAAATGCGAGAGACATCCAGCAAATCTTCAATTAGTTGCGTTTGAAGCTTGGCATTGCGTTCAATGGTTTCAAGAGCGCGAGTGGTGGTTGCTTCATCATACTTTTTAGTTTGCAATAACTTCGCCCATCCCAGAATCGGGTTTAGCGGCGTACGAAGTTCGTGGGAAAGAACCGCCAAAAATTCATCTTTGATCCGGTTAGCTTGGATTAATTGCTCTTTTTGCTGCTGTAACGAAGCCATTAACTCGGCGCGTTCCAGAGCAACCGCCACCTGATCGGAGGTTGCTTGTAATAGAGCAATTTCCCCAGAAGTGAAGTGGGTACGGGTGCGACTGGCAAAGGAAAGGACACCAAGAAACTTTCCCTGAGCAATTAACGGTTGACCGGCATAGGCTGTAATTCCCAAACCCTGCATGATTTCAGCATTTGGATGGGTAGAGTGCAGCACATCATTGACGACAATCTGATGGCGTTCTTGCGCTATTAGTCCGCACATCCCTTGATTAAATTCCAGGTATTCAATTGCTTGAAATACTTCATCAGTAATGCCGTTCCAAGCTACTAACCGAAGTTTCTGCTTATTTTCGTGTGTATCAATTAGATAGTGAAAGTAAAAATGCAAATCCATCTGCGCCGAGAGTTTGCTAAACAAGCTATTCATTAAATCCAAGGGGCGCTCGGTTGAAAGCAAATCGCTGGTTGTTTCAGAGAGCAGTTTGAGTCGTTCACTGCGCTCTTGTAAGGCAAGTTCAGCAAGCTGGCGTTCACGAAGGGCGCGTTCGCGTTCGGTGATGTCAACTGCAACCCCTCCTACCAGGCGTTGCCCAGATGCATCGGCAATGGGAAACTTATATACCAAAAATTCCCCCAGCGTGCCATCTGTGCGTGGGGCAGATTCGATGGTTTCAAGAACCTGATTCGTCTGTGCAACTATTCTAATGTTATCCAGCAAAGGTTGAGCGATTTCGGCTGGGTATAGGTCAAAAATATTTTTATTAATCGCTTTTTTTGTTGCTACATCGAATGTGCTTAGATAAGTTGGACTGAGGTAAAGTACACGTCCGTCGGCATTCGTAATCCAGGCTGCGGCTGGAATATTGTCCATAAAAGCTTGAAATTGCTCTTGACTCTGACTCAGCGCTTTTTTAGCTTGTCTAAGATCACTAATATCGAGAATGAATGCAACTGAGTTCTGCCGAGATTCTCCTAACAGGGAGTAGCCAACTACAACCGGGACAATGGAACCATCCTGGCGAATACATTCCTTTTCATAAGGAGTACAAGTTCCCTTCGCTGTTGCCTCGGCAATAGCCAGTTCATCTAAATATTGATACTCAGGAGGCGTGATATCAGCCCAGCTTAATCTACCTGCTTGGATATCTTCCTGGGTATAGCCGACAATTCGCAAGAACTCGTCATTGGCTTCAGTGATCGCACCATTCACATCACCAAAGAGAATGCCAACTACATTCGCTTTCACAAAACTTCTGAGGCGTTCCTCACTTGCTTGCACTGCCTTCTCTGCTTGCTTGCGTTTGCTGATGTCACGGAAGAAAATGTCAAGACCATCTTCACAAGGATAAGCGTGAATCTCCAGCCACACGTCACATTTTGACGGGAAGTAGTAGTGATGCTCGAAGTGGACGGGAATCTGTTCGGCGATCGCCCGATGATACTGGCGCTCTAAATTCGTACCTAGTAATAGAGGCCACTCTTCCCAGTGCGATTTACCTATGATTTCTGTCCGGGGTTTGCCGTTAATTCGCTCTGCTTCGGCATTTTGGTAAATGATTCGCCAGTCCCGGTCTAGAGTAATAAATGCATCACTCATGTTTTCCAGAGTGCGTGTATTCCGATCATTGGCTTGCTGTAATGCCGCTTGTGCTTCTTTGCGTTCGCTCAAATCAACAACGAAGCCAATCACTGTTTCTTGAGTATCTCCCACAAGGACAGAACCGAGCAAAACGGGAATGCGATCGCCATCTTTACGAATGTATTCTTTCTCAAAGGGTTTACATACTCCGGTGGTTTTCAATTCTTCCACTGAACCCTCACTCAAAAGAAGATGCTCAGGTGGAGTAATCTCGCGCCAGTTCATTTGGTTAGCGGACAAATTTTCTCGCGTATAGCCGACCATCTTTAGAAAAGCATCATTGGCTTCCATGATCGAGCCATTCTTCATATCAGTTACAATCACCCCAATGATGTTGGATTCTGCCAGTCGGCTAAACCGCATTTCGCTATTTTGCAACAACTTCAGGCTTGTCTCTGCCTTGCGTCTAGCTGTTCGTAACTCTGAAGAGAGTGCAGTAATTAAGAAAGATACTAGTGAGAATGTGGTTAATCGTACCAAGACGTTCAGGTTAACAATATTGAACGAGTAGACTGGCTCAATCAAAAAGTAAAAGGCAGTTGTCATAGATAAGGCGATCGCTAGCACTCCAAGTCTCATGCCGCCATACCAGGCGCTGACTGCCACGGCAGCATAAAATAATGGAAATACGCTCGGATCGAAGACTGGCAACAACAGTCGCGTCAGCAGCAGCGCCGCTATGACTGCCAGAATCATCACACCATAGCTTACTAACCGAGAACGCATCATCAAAATTTTTTTGGGTACTTTCACCTTCATCTTAAGAGTCCTCCCGTTGCTCCGCTTTTGGAAGATACTCGTTCAGTAGTCTTTTACCTGGTTTCCCCATTTTCTGTAACATTTCTTCAATTAGCTTTAGTGCCATCTGTGAAGGCACTGTAGATTCGTTCTCCCAACGATTGACTGTTCGCAGGGAAACTCCCAACTTGGCTGCGAACTTTTCCTGAGAGAGCTCGAGTTGCTGCCGAAGTTCACGGATTAAATCTGAAATTTTTAGTGGCTTTCCTAGTTCCATAATAGGAAGATTAGGACAGATGTCTCGCCATTTGGCTCCAGCTTGAGGAAGAATTTAAATAATCATCAGTTGTTATCAATTTCATCTTTTGGCAGAATACCGATATCAGTTATAGGAATCTGATTTGATTCCTGAATCGCTCGTAGAGAGAGGGAACTCTTAACTGGGAAGAAGGAATAAAGGTGTACTGAATTTTGTTCAAAAATCAAGTAGGAGTCCTATATCAGTCTTTATTGCTTAATGTTCACTGTAAAAAGTATCTCGGACTTATGCATTGACAGGAAATACCAAATATGGATGTTTTAAAAACTACATCTGTAGTCGGGGTAATTCATGAATTGCTCCGACAGAGCGGATCTATTTCACATCAAAAAATGATCAATAAAACCCTGAAACAACCTATTCTCGTAAATGCATCCCATAATTAATTTGTACAGTGCGTAAGTCCTAGTATTTATAAAATAAACATTAAATTTTGTCTGGTATGTGATGCCACAATAGTATTATTCAAGGCAATTTGATGATTCTCAGCAGCGATCACGCATCGCCAAAAGTTTATGGCTGGTGCATTACATTGTACAGCTTAACCTCACCCCGATAAAGCTGTGCTTTATCTCCCCTCTCCTTATTAAGGAGAGGGGTTACACTGGTGTCAACTTAGCGTGAAAATCTGCCTAGAACCAGCTTTTAGATTGTCTCGTCAAGAGTCTCCGACTGGAAATGCCGTTCTAGAGGCTCCGCCTCCCTTGCTGGCGGCAGAGCCGCAATTGAGCAGCATTTCCAGCCTCTTGCTGGAAACGAGATTTGAAAAGACTTTTAGCTTAAGTTGACACCAATGTGCTTTATCTCCCCTCTCCTTAGTAAGGAGAGGGGTTGGGGGTGAGGTTTTAATATGTACTTAATGCACTTGGGAACCGCTATATAAGTTTTATCTAATACTTTGCATTTATAAGTGTTTCCAAATTATTGTTAATTCTGACAACACTATCTGAAATGTTTATTAAAATAATATGTAGCTAATTTTACTTCTCAGGTAAGATGCCAATGGTAAAGCTGTAAAGCTACAATCAGATTTAAATAAAATTTTTGCCTAATTTATATCACTATTTTGATTAATAAACACTCCGAAAACCTCTTAAAGACTCAACTGGAAAATGCACCAGGCAAAGGCTATATATTTAGCTGGTTTGATTGGTTTTGTCTTTGGTATCCTCCAGGCTGGCTAATTTTATTTAACCGCCATTGGCAGCACTATCAAACCGATCCAGATGGTTGGAATTGGCCAGAATATGGATTATTTTTAATTCCAGGCGGATTTTATCTGGCGCTGCTGAGTCGCTGGTTGCGTCTTGGTTTTCGTTTACCCGGAAAAGAAGTTGGTGAATTTGATCCCAAATATCAACAAGCTTTTGGCGAAGAAATTCTCGGCCCCATCGTTAAATACTATTTTCGGGGAGAATTGCAACAAGTCGAAAACTTGCCGCCAACAGGGCCATTGATTGTGGCAATGAATCACGCCGGGATGTGTTTTCCTTGGGATTTTTTGACCTTGGGTTATTTATTAAGTGAAGCTAGAGAATGGAAAGTCCAACCTGTAGCAAGTCCAGCATTATTTGAGCATCCTTGGGTGATTTGGTGGCTACCACCTAAATGGCCGCAGGTTTTAGGTGGTGTCCGAGCCGAATTAGATGATTTTGAGACAGCGATCGCAGCGCCAACGCCTACGGCAAACGCTCAAGGTAAAATTCTCTTATATGCACCCGAAGGTATCCGCGGCCCTCTGAAAGGTTGGAAAAAACGCTATCAACTAGAAAAGTTTGATGTAAGTTTTATTAAGTTGAGCGATCGCTATCAAACTCCCATTCTCCCAGTAGTTTGCATCGGTAGTGAATCTTTACATCCTTGGACTGTTAATTTCCCCAAATTGCAACGACTAGTCAAATTACCATTCTTGCCTTTCTCGCCTTTGATGCTTGTCTTAATTCTGTTTCCCTCAATGGGAATTTGGGCAATGAGAACTCGCCTGCGCTACTTTATTCAGCCTTTGGAAGAAGTAGGGTTGAAAACTCACTCCAGTAAAGGGCGTGTAGCAATTTATCAACAGGCGCAAGAATTACGAGAAAAACTGCAAACTAAAATTACTTTGATGGTAAATAAGTAAGTTGGCGTGAATATAGCGGTTTTCGACAAGCGTGAAGTACAATTTTGACCTTTCTCCAAACCTCTCTCCTAAAAGGAGAGAGGCTTTGAATTTTTCCCCCTTCCCGCTTCGGGAAGGGGGTTAGGGGGTTAGGTGTGTTCCGGTTTTTTTCATCACGCATGTTTCAATACAGTTCAGTTAAGGATAATTGTAGGTTGGGTTGAACGAAGTGAAACCCAACAAACCCTGCAAAATGTTGGGTTTCGTTCCTCAACCCAACCTACGCTGGTTTTGGTTTTTGGCTCTAACCCAAGCGTATTGACGCATGTTTGGTATTTTCTCTCAATGCGTAGGTTCTATTTAAGAAAAAAATCGTGATTTTAAGAAAAAAATCGTGATTTTAAGAAAAAAATCATGACTTTAAGAAAAAAATCATGACTTTAAGAAAAAAATCATGACTTTAAGGAAAAAGTCGTGATTTTAAGGAAAAAGTCGTGATTTTAAGAAAAAAGTCGTGATTTTAAGGAAAAAATCGTGCCTTTAATGCATAAATTTTGATTTTAAGGGGAAAATTTGGATTTTAAGAACGAAACCGTCATTTTCCTAACGATGGCTTCTCCATCCGTAGTGATGGTTGCTGAAATTGTAACAACTTGCCTAACAGCCAAGCACACCCTTGTCTTGGGTTGTTTCGGCAAGAATTTAGACCACCTTTCTTTTTAGATAGGACTTACACAAAAGTACACGCTCTAAGGGCAATTCATGAATTGCCCCTACCTAAAAATCTTTCTTTTCAGCTATTGTTTGCGTAAGTTTTGTTAGAAACTGTAACGCAATATGCAATTTATTCTTAGAACCCCGTTCCAAACCTTTACCCCACAGGGAGCTACTGTGTAAACAGAAGTCTCTCTTAACACAATTTACAATTTATCGAATAGCCCAAAGAAACCTCACCCTGGTTCTGCTACGCAAAACCTGTCCCTCTCCTTATTAAGGAGAGGGATGTCTGTTAGGACAGGGTGAGGTTTTTGTTTTGGGTAATTCGATGACTTGTGTCTATACCTTAACCACAGAGAGAAAGGCTTTGATTATTGCTCCCCCTTCGCTAATACTTACCTAAGTATTGATTCTGAATTCTTGTTTAATATATTTTTATTTAGTACAAATATACTATTTTGCTGCTAAAATGCCTTACAAGTCAGCTAGCCTTGCTTGAGATGGTATGAAAAAAATCCCAGACACGGACAAAAAGCCTATTTTGCTGTTGCAGCCAACATCTGTAACTACTGCAATAGTGCCACTGCAACCCCAAGAGAAAAAAATTATTAGTGAACGGGAGCGTTTGATAGCGCAAGTCAAACGCATCAATCAGATGGCGGGTGAGTTAGAAGCAGCAATATTAGAGTTAAAAGCGATCGCTAACACACTTAATACTCAAAAACGTTACCCACTTTTGATAAAGAAGTTAGGTAAACATATTTGTCAGTATTTTGCAGTTAGCGTCCCTTGGGTGAAACGAAAGCCAGACGAATCATTTATTTTGACGACGCGAAAAGTTGATTTATTCCGAGCCGAAAGGGAAGCCGCACTGCTAGCAGAGCAACTTCGTCAGCAAACCAAAAAAAGATTAGCATTGCAGCGACACAAAAAAAACAAGAGTGGAGCCAAGGCTGACACCAAATGCCTGTTCAAAAAGGTATTAGTCAACAAATCTTAAAATTATCAACATTCAACGGCAGCTCACCCTTGAGGTTGTAACAGTTATGCTGATTGAAGTGGCAGAAGGAAATTTTTCCTCAAAATTGCTATAGATATCACACTGCCATTGCTAATTGCAGCCACAATTGGTGGCAAATAGGCAAAGCTGCCCTAAGATTTGCACTCCGGTAAAACCAGAGTGCAACATCAGGGACAATCAATCAGCGCACAGAAGAGGTAAAAAGAAGGTGTTAAAGACACTTTTAGTGATTGCCGTTGGTTTTTTACCGTCCCTGATTTCCCTCTGGGTAATCCACAAAACCCATTTGCGAGCGCGCTTACGGCTCAGACAAGCAGCCATGAATTTTACATCGGTGCAGGGGGGGCAAAACGTCAGATCGGTTGAAGGCGATCGCTATTATTTAGAAGGGGTGGGTTATCTGATTGGCGATATCAGCTGCAAATTTAATGCCCGATCTGGTTACATTCGCTGTGCTGTCAATCCCGATGGACCATGTAACGGTTGCCGCCATTATGAACCTAAGAAATTAGCTGATAGTAAAGAAAAGGCTTAAGAGTGCCTACTTAGTACTCAACTGAACTTACAAAGCGACTTCATAGCACATTCCCAAATAGAACCGGGACATGATAAAATCATTACTAACTATAATAATTTGTATTTCTAAACACTTTGAATATTTGTCTTTGCATGGTGAAATAAGAATGATTTAATAGAATTCGTGCAAGAGTGTAAATCTGCGTTATTTGGTTTGCAGATTATGAACTTTACTACTAGCTTTTGCCGAATATCTAATAACTACATGATTATTTAACGATGAACAACGCGATCGCTCGGACAACAGCATTATTATCAACTTGCGCTTTGCTACTAACAGGCTGTGGTGGTGGCACTAAGACTGTGACTTCTGCAAATAATAGTCCAAATAGTACCACAAATAATACTGCAACTGATACTCCAGCGACAACGGGTAGATCGTCGGTTGCTATTCCCATCGGTATTGCCGTTGCTCAAACTAGCAACGTGGCATTACTAGGTCAAGAACAAGTTGCTGGAATCAAACTTGCCGAGAAGTATTTTAATCGTAAAGGTGGTGTCAACGGGACTCCAATTAAATTGGTGTTTCAAGATACTAGCGGTGATGAAGCAGGGGCAATTAACGCTTTTCAAACTTTAATTAACAAAGATAAAGTTGTTGGGATTGTGGGCCCAACTTTATCACAGCAAGCTTTTAGTGCTGACCCCATTGGCGATCGTGCAAAAGTACCAATTATTGGACCATCGAATACTGCTAAAAACATTCCCGAAATTGGTGATTATGTTGCTCGTGTTTCTGCACCAGTTTCCATCGTTGCGCCTAATTCGGTGAAAGCTGCACTTAAGCTGAACCCCCAACTTAAAAAAGTCGCAGTTTTTTATGCTCAAAATGATTCATATAGCAAATCAGAAACGGAAATTTTTCAGCAAACAGTTAAGGATCAAGGGCTGGAATTGGTAACACTACAAAAGTTCCAAACCAGTGATACAGATTTTCAAAGCCAAGCTACCAATGCGATTAATCTCAAACCAGATTTGGTGATTATTTCTGGTTTGGCTGCTGATGGTGGTAATTTAATCCGACAATTGCGAGAATTAGGTTATAAAGGCTTAATTGTCGGTGGAAATGGTCTAAATACATCGAATATATTGCCAGTTTGTAAAGCACTTTGCGATGGCGTGTTGATTGCTCAAGCCTACAGTCCAGAACATCCAGGTGAAATTAACGCGGCATTTCGTAAAGCTTATAGTGAAGAATACAAGAAAGAACCACCCCAGTTTAGTGCCCAAGCTTTTGCAGCAGTGCAGGTTTATGTCGAAGCACTTCAAGCTTTAGATAAAAAGAGCAAAGTCAACAAATTACAGCTACCAGAATTGCGGACAGAATTAAACAAACAAATACTTGTCGGGACATACAACACACCATTGGGTGAAATTAGTTTTACCCCTATAGGTGAAGTTGTTCAAAAAGATTTTTATGTAGCCCAAATCAAGATGGCGAAAGACGGAAGTCAGGGTAAATTCACATTTATAAAATAGTTGCTAGATGAATATCAATCAGTTTTTGCAGCAATTATTAAATGGGTTATCCATCGGCAGTGTCTATGCAATTTTTGCCTTAGGATATACCTTAGTTTATTCCATTTTGGGTATCATTAATTTAGCTCATGGCGCGATTTTTACCTTGGGTGCATATTTCACTTATGCACTCATGGGTGGTAGCTTTGGATTTAACGGCTTGCTAGCTAATGCAGCCTTGCCGATAAAATTACCATTTGCTATAGCCTTGATTTTAGGAAGTACCTTGGCGGGATTGGTAGGGGTAGTAATGGAACGGATTGCTTTTCAACCTTTGCGGCGTCAAGGGTCAGACCCTTTACTAACTGTTGTTTCCAGCTTAGGGGTAGCAGTAGTAATTGTGAATTTAATTCAGTATTTAGTAGGCGCAGAAAGTTACACATATCCCGCAAATACTTACGGTAATTTGCCCCCTGCGATTAACTTTGGGAGTCCAGAAAACCCAATTCCGATTCGTAGTGTTCAGGTGGTAATTTTTACTGTATCAGTGGTGATTGTGTCAATTCTTACCTATTTTATCAATCGAACTAAATATGGTAAGGCAATGCAGGCGATCGCAGAAGATCCAACTACAGCGAGTTTGTTAGGAATTAATAGCGATCGCTTTATCATTTTAACATTCTTCATCAGCAGTTTTTTAGCAGGATTAGCAGGAACTTTAGTTGCCTCTAGTGTTAGTATTGCAGGGCCATATTTCGGCATTGCTTTTGGATTGCGAGGTTTAGCGGTAATTGTCTTAGGTGGTTTAGGTAGTATTCCCGGTGCAGTGCTGGGAGGCTTAGTAATTGGATTAGTAGAGGCATTTGTACCCGCCGAATACTCTGGATATAAAGACGCAGTAGCTTTTGGAATTTTGTTTATCATGCTATTAGTTAGACCCCAAGGTTTACTGGGACGGCGGTTTATTCAGAAAGTTTAAGGATAAGGAGACGTAGCGCCATGAAAACATACACCAAACCAAAATTAACTTTTGATCAATTTTTGGAACAGTGTCCAGAGGAAGGTTTATATGAACTTGTAGATGGAGAAATTGTAGAAGTGCGTGCAACCAGAAATCATGATGATGTCGCTGACTTTACGGCTGACTCTTTCAAAGATGAAATTAAACGTCTAAATCTGAATTATGTAGTAAAAAACACAGCAGTCTTTAAAACTATAACTGCCAATGGCATAGAGCAAGGGCGCAAGCCTGATGTAAGTGTCATAGATAAAGATACATGGCGCTCAAATCGCTCTACTTATTCTGCACTTGAAGAACCCATCCAATTAGCTATAGAGGTGACATCAACTAATTGGGAAGATGACTACATTGATAAATTAGATGAATATCAACGCTTAGGTATTACAGAATATTGGATTGTCGATTATTTAGCAATTGGGCTAAGAGAGTATTTGGGAAATCCAAAAGTTCCGGCTGTGTTTGTTTTTCTATTAGATGCTGAGGCAAAATACCAACGCACACAGTTTAGAGGTTCAGAACGGATTGTATCACTAACTTTTCCTGAACTGGCGCTGACAGCAGAGCAAATATTAACAGCTTAATAGTAAAGAAAAGCGATAGTTTGATTAAGCTTAATCAAAATGTTTTAAAATGGCTGATTTTTTTGCTACTTACGGTTCTCTAATTGTCTCTATGGTATTAGGGGCGTTACTAGGGTTATCGCTTTACTTACCGCTAATGACAGGACAATTATCTTTAGCTAGTCCAGGATTTTATGCTTTAGGTGGGTATATTGCAGCAATTTTATCCACAAAAGTTTTGACATCTAGCAGTAGTTTATATCCCCTTCCATTGTTGTTTTTGGAGATGTTAATTGCAGGTATAATTTCTGGTTTATTGGGTGTAATAGTGGGAATTCCAGCGTTACGGTTGCGAGGAATTTATTTAGCGATCGCTACTATCGCTTTTGTGGAAGTTCTGCGCGTCATCTCCCTAAATTTGGATATTACAGGCGGTGCTGTCGGAATTTTTGGTATTCCTCAACCTTTCCAAACACAAATTGAATATTTATGGATTGCTTTACCCTTACTATTAATTAGTATGGTGCTGCTTTATCGTTTAGAACGCATCCGCGTCGGAAGGGCTTTTATCGCTATCCGTGAAGATGAATTAGCTGCGGGTGCAATGGGAATTGATCCCACTTATTACAAAGTTTTGGCATTTACACTAGGGGCTATACTTGCAGGAGTTGTAGGTGCAATTAGCGCCCACTTCCTTAATACCTGGAATGCTCGTCAAGGGACTTTTGATGCCAGTATTATATATTTAACTTTTGTTTTGATTGGTGGTTCAAGAACTTTTTTAGGACCGGTAGTCGGAGGTATGGTATTTACAGCCTTACCAGAGATTCTGCGAAGCCTAGCTGATACTGGTGGTTTACCTAATTGGTTAGCACAATTTTTGCGCGATGGGAGATTAATTATTTTTGGTTTACTAATAGTAATAGGTACAATCTTTTTCCCCCAAGGGCTAATTACTCCAGAGATTTTCCCAAGACGCAAAATAATCAAAAAACGAACCGCAAAGGACGCAAAGGAATAAAAGTTTCAGGTAATCGTTCACAGGATCTGAAACGCTACAGTCAAAAATGGGTTTTAGTTCTCTTGCTTTATCCTCACTGCGAGAATCTCGATAAGCTAATAATTTTTGATCGTATTTCCAGAATTAATCCAGGAATTTATCTAAAGCTTCTTGATGACAGGCAACAAACGGACTTAACTTCTTATAATGTCGTCCCTCATGTACACTCAGTTTCGCGTGTTCGCAAAGCGTCTCGTAGAGAAGAAGTGAAAGCGGATCATGAGGGTGAAGGTTCCGCCGCGTCTGTGCCAAATTCTGAAAAATGTTTAGGGACTTCCAAGAAATAAATTATCCAATCTCACTTAAATCTTAACGATTTTCTCTCCCCCAGCTAAGATCTCCCTGCCCCCTGCCCTAAAAGCGATGGGATATTTTTTTATTTGGAAGTCCCTTAAGTGAAGCGGCTGCGCGGTCTGCATTCCGTCCTGAACGACTAGCAAGGCTCAAGATGGGTGAGATTTTAAGACAAAACCCAGGCTTCGAGTACTTGTAGTCATGCTGGAATGATCATCTGGCTTTGCAGATAGTGATTAAAAAGGTGCTGGCTAAGTTTGGGCAGTGAGGGATTGCTTGCGTAGATGGGGTGCTGGTTAACTGGAATGAGTAGGATTACGCGGTTTTATTGAAAACATATCTATTTATGTACTTAGTTTCTCCCTATTTTTCTCATTTCTGAACAAAAAGGACGCACCGAAATTTAGAAAGTAAAAAGGTTGGTTGGCTGTGGGTGATGCAGCCTTTGCCTATGATCCGATTTCTTCTTACGGCATTGGTTCTGCACTAGGGAGTGGCTATTATGCTGGCAATGCTATCGCTGATTATCTCAGAGGGTGCAAAGAAGCCCAGCTAGCTTACCGAATGGTAACAGAACGCGCCTTTTTCCAATATCTCCATATGCTGCGCTACCAATACTTAGAGGAGTAGCGCTGGCTTGAGAGTCCCTTTTGGAGACGTAGACATCAAATAGATTTTGCTCTTACTCACTTTGGGTGATCGATACTGGAGCTGTTTCCTTTGTGTAGAGGTAATTCAAACAGAAGAAAAATTACTAGCTAGATTTGAAGACTCGAATAGAGTTGAGAATATAGAAGCGATCGCATTTCCAGAGGAGCTAGGACTGGTTTCCCAGGACGAGACACCAGAAAGCGAAATGGATACTGGTGAGAAAAGGATTGTTATTCGCTGTGCCATTGACAATTAGACGAATTAGCAGCCCTTTGCCCGACGCATACTCGGCGTTATGAAGAACAGTTGAAACTTCAGCATTTTAA
This sequence comes from Nostoc sp., assembly GCF_036919555.1. Taxonomy (GTDB): domain Bacteria; phylum Cyanobacteriota; class Cyanobacteriia; order Cyanobacteriales; family Nostocaceae; genus Nostoc. Next base: position 40,276 of record NZ_JBALCS010000034.1, on the reverse strand, counting down.
ATTCGGCGCAAAGCCGGAGACTCCGAAAGCTCCGGTCCATATTGCAGAGCAACTAAATTTATTTATGGGGATTAAAAATGTTTGAATTTTGAATGCGTGAATTTTGAATTCGGAGCGTTCGCGCAGCGTCTCGTTAGAGAAGCGACGTGACTGTGGCGTTTCAGATCCTGTGAACGGTTACAGTTTCAGAGAGTTATTGCGTAATATCATGTCCGGCTAATTAGTTATGATTCTCATAGTCATTGCACCCCGCCAAAGCTACGCTTTGTCTCCCCTCCCCGCAAGCGGAGAGGGGATTAAGGGGAGCCAGCGCTCAGAGGGGTCTCCCCAAGTGGAGCATCTGGCGTGTGGGGTTCTTGGGGTTTAATAAGTAATCAAGCGGACATGATATAAGTCCTATATTCATAATAATATGCAAAAATGTCATACAGTATTCCAGCAGCTAACAGCAGTATTGTCTTAGAAGCAAGAGCATTGACTCGCCGTTTTGGTGGTCTAGTAGCGGTAAATAATGTATCTTTTAGTGTAAAGAAACATGAGATTTTTGGACTGATTGGCCCAAATGGTGCTGGCAAAACAACACTGTTTAATTTGATTACTGCCTTCATTCCACCTTCTAGCGGCCAATTAATTTATCAAGGTACAGAAATTTTCCAACTGCGTCCTCATCAAATTGCTGCTTTAGGTATCGCCCGTACCTTCCAAAATATCCGCTTGTTTGGGGAATTATCGGCATTAGAAAATGTGATCATTGCCCGACATTTACACACTAAAAGTAATATGATTACAGGAATTTTGGGATTACCACCAGCGCCTAGTGAAGAATTGAAAACTAAGCAAAAAGCTTTAGATTTATTAGATTTGGTGGGATTGAGCGATCGCGCTGACGAAAAAGCCAAAAACTTTGCTTACGGCGATCAGCGTCGGCTAGAAATTGCCCGCGCTTTAGCATTAAAACCGCAAATCTTACTTCTCGACGAACCGGCGGCGGGGATGAACCCCAACGAAAGGCAGCAATTGAGTGCATTTATTCGCAGCCTGCGCGATCGCTTCAATTTGACGATCATCCTCATTGAACACCATGTACCATTGGTTATGGGTTTGTGCGATCGCATTGCCGTTTTAGATTTTGGACAATTAATCGCATTGGGTGAACCAGCAGTTGTCAGAAATGACCCGGCTGTAATTGAAGCATATTTGGGAAATGAATGATATCTAACTATCTGCTTAAATTACAAAACCTGTTGTAATTCCTCAATATTATTTGCTGTTACAACGTTCCGTAAAATTATCTTCAAACGCTCTATATCATTAATTTCCGTGATTTGTGGCATTAACTGTAATCCAGTGTTGCCAAATTTTAACTCTAAATTAATTTCAATACTAGAAAGTATTCCTCGCAGTTCTCCGCGTGCTTCTCCGCGTGCTTCTCCTTCGCGTAAAATTTCTTGATACCAAGGCGACTCATGTAACACAGCCATATCCCACCTCATGATTTCTTGAACGAGTGCAGTTTCTAAAACAAATGTAGCAAAAAAGGCTAAGACCGTTTCCAGTTGGTTTAGTTGTTCATCAGCACGGAGAATTTGCAATGCTTCTCTAATAGTAGATTCATTTTCACCACCTTTGAGAATGGGTACAAACGGTAGTAAGGATGGTAAAGGTTGTTGAAAAGCAATATTCACATCAACTTCCCACAGGTTAATTACCCGATAATCTTGTATTGCCCGTAATCCAGCAATATTTGATGTAAAGCTTGTGGGTATTTCGTTGTTACCAGTTTTAAGAATATTGATGAGAACGGGGTATGTTGGTAAGTTATATTTTTCTTCCGCAAGTGCAGCGTATGCACGCATCCGACGTGGCATTTTGGATTGATAGCGTAATTGCAACTCGTTGAGAAGCAGAAATTCTCCGTGTTGGGGACTTGTGACACGGATTAATACATCACTTTCTCGGCTAATCCACTGAAATTCACTGGTGAGAATTTCCTCAGCAACGAGATTAGGAATCTGTGTTACCCATCTTACCCAGTTGTCGGGGGCGAGACTGATTAATTTTTTGGTGCTGACATCAGCAGGTTTTGCCATCGGGGTGTAGATGCTCTCAAGAAGTGAGATTTATCGTAACTTGAAGTGTAGTATTACATCTAAAGAATATTTATCAAGTAAGCTTTTAGCTGCTTTATTCGTCCGCAATGTTGGTAACAGCTAGTGATGGGTTTGTGCGATCGCCAGATATTAAGAATGAGTTATGAAAAAATTTGGGCGATGCCTACGGCTGGCTATTCGGCGTCGCGTGGCTTGTGTGGTCACTGAAAACTGCTATGAGCGATACCGACCGTAAGCTTTGCGATCGCCATACTAACCTATAATTGTTGATAATTTTTATTATTACTACTAATCATGACTATTACCCTGACGGAGAAAGAGTGCGGTGAACTATGGGCAGAAGCTGAAATGAACAGTCAGGAAAACCCAGAATCAAATGAATTTCTTTCTCAAGTACCTAAGAAACTGGGTACAGGTTATGTGCGAAGTACGGAAGTGCATCCACATCTCTGGCTGTCGATTTTTGACTATGGATATCATGAGAATGTCCAGGTTAAAACCCTCGATTGCGATCATCCCCTGCAATTTTGCGTTTTCCTCTCAGGTATCGAAACGGATGAATACGGAGGACAGCTTGATAAAGGACATACGCTGATTTCTGGTAGTGGTGTTCAACGAGGAATGATATTTGAGTCCCAAAAGTCCCAGAGGTTTGTGGGCGTTGGAATCAATATGCAGCCAGAGTTATTGAGAACTTTTTCCCTACAAAGGATGGCGAAATTATCCCAGAGTTGTGCTTGCTGGCAAAGGGTAATGACTGGCAGACATTACTTTATCCTCAAATCACACCTACAGTACAAGGGGTAGTAGAGCAAATTGTCAACTGTTCTTACACAGGGGTAATGAAGCGGATGTATTTGCAGGTGAAAGCACTGGAAATGATCACGTTGCAGTTAGCTCCGATCATCACGGCTCAAGGTAGAATGCAACCGCAACCGCGATTTAGAGCCGGAACTATCGAGCGAATATATCAGGCAAGAGAAATTTTACTCTCCCGTCTAGAAAATCCACCATCATTACTAGAATTAGCACAACAGGTGGGAGCAAGCGATGCCTGCGGCGGGCTATGCCTACGCACCCTCCAACGTGGTTTTCAGCGACTCTTTGGTACTACCGTATTTGGTTACTTGATAGACAAACGTATGGAGCGAGCAAAACGCTGGCTCAGAGAAGGCGATCGCACTGTGCTAGAAGTGGCAATTATGACTGGTTACTCCAATGCCACACACTTTAGTGTTGCTTTTAAACGTAAGTTTGCTATCTCTCCGAGTCAGTGTTTGTTGGGAAAAAAGTCTGTTTGGCGATGATTAGTTCTGTATTGGGGTAGATAAGACTCATCCAATTCCTCTAATCTACATTTCGTATTTATTCATAAATATACGCCAGCTATAGCCGCTCATTTCTACCCTCTAGACCTTTCTCCATAAATGCCGATAATACTCCATTTGAGCCAACTAAGGGTGAATCATTTGAAGTCGGGGTCAAGAGTGAATTTTTCGATGGCAGACTGTCTGCAACGCTAGCAGCTTACCAAATTACTAAGCAAAATATTGTCGTATCCGATCCAGCTAATCCGGGATTTAGCCTTCAGATTGGTGAACAACGCAGTCGAGGGATTGAACTAGATGTCGCTGGTGAAATCTTGCCAGGATGGAAAATCATTGCCAATTATGCCTATATTTCTCCAGAAATCACTGAAGATACCAGACCAGAGTACAAGGGGAATGAACCGAGTAATGTTGCCCGAAACAGTTCCAGTTTATGGACAACCTATGAAGTTCAAACTGGAGGTTGGAAAGGGTTGGGATTTGGGGGTGGAGTCACTTTTGTGGGCGACAGACAGGGAGACTTGGAGAATACATTTACGTTGCCTAGCTATGTGCGAACCGATGCAGCCATTTATTACCGCCGTGACAACTGGCGAGTTGGGCTGAATATCAAGAACTTATTTGATGTTTACTACTTTGAAAGTGCCGATAGTATAGACAGTGTGTATCCCGCCGCACCGTTTACAGTTTTGGGGACAGTTTCAGTGCAGTTTTAAGTCCCGCTAGAGGGTAATCAGTCTTTGGATTGAGCGATCGCATATCCAATTCCTTTGAAGATTTGAATAATTTAGGCAGATATAATTGTGATAAATTCTTCTAAAGAACTCACAGCGATCGCGCTATCCATTAAAGTTTCTAATTGCTCCACACTTTCGCCCTCAAGCTTTGCTTCTACCTCTTGGGGAATTTCGCCAAAGCGTCGTCGCAATACTCGTATTAACTGCCGTCGTACACCTTGCTGAAGACCACGTTCCTCACCTTCAGTGAGAATTTCCTGATACCAAGGCGATTCTCGCAATACTGCCATATCCCACCTCATGATTTGTTGCACTAAAGGCGTGTCTAACACAAAGCTAGCAAAAAATGCCAGCAACGATTCTAACTGGTTCAACTGTGCATCTGCTCGTAGCGCCTGTAATGCGCGTTGCACAACTGATACTGATACCTCTCCCCCTCCTCGCAGGATTGGCACAAACGGTAACAACGATGGTAGTGGTTGCTCAAACACTATTTCAGCATCGATTTCCCACAAATTAATCACGCGATAATCTTGGATGGCACGTAATCCTAAAAATTCCTGCTCGTAACTATTGACAATAGTTAAGCTGGATGGGGGCGGCAAAATGTTGATCAGTACTGGGTAAGTTGGCAATCGGTAGCGTTCTTGTGCCAAGGCAGCATCGGCTCTCATCCGTAGAGGCATCTGTGTTGTGTAACGCAGTTGTAGTTCATTTAGTACTATAAAATCTCCGTGAGTAGTACTGTATGCTTTCACCAAAACATCTGTTTCGCGGCTAATCCAGTGAAATTCAGAGCCGATAATTTCTTTCGCCACGACTTCAGGACGCTGTGTCACCCATTGTACCCATGCATCGGGAGCTAAATTAATTAGTCGCTTGCTACCAATATCTGCTGCTTTTGCCACAGGATGCTTGATATCCTTATCAGTAATTAATGGTCTACCACAAAGATTACAGTATTCTGGCGTTGGTTTTTAAGTTGAAGCAATATCTACAACGGGCTATCCGGCATCGCACTGTTTTAGGAAACGTATGATTGATGTATGTTAGGTTTTGAATCAACATTCATTCAATATTTGTAGATTTAAACCGCCAATGAACGCCGATAGTAGACCCAACTATACAATTCTAGAAGTTCAGGAACTTGATGTTAATTATGGCGGTATTCAAGCTCTGAAAAAGATTAATTTAATTATTCAAAAAGGTGAGGTAGTTACTCTAATTGGCGCGAATGGCGCTGGAAAAACTACCACACTCCACGCTATATCTAAAATAGTTAATCCTAAAAGTGGCGTGATTATCTATAATGGACATCATATTACCCGCCGCCAAGCTCACGAGGTTGTAAAACTTGGTATCGCCCATTGTCCTGAAGGACGCAGAGTATTAGCGCGGCAAACAGTGTTTGATAATTTGCTTTTAGGTGCTTATATTCGCTCCAATCAAGCCGAGGTGAAAACAGATATTCAGCGCCAATTTGATCTATTTCCACGCTTGTCACAAAGACGCAATCAGCTAGCAGGAACCCTTAGCGGTGGTGAACAACAAATGTTAGCGATCGCTCGGGCTGTAATGAGTAAACCACAACTATTACTTTTAGATGAGCCTAGCTTAGGTTTAGCACCTGCCATCGTTCGGGAAATCTTCTCTATTATTGAAAATCTTCGGGCTACAGGAGTGACTATTCTGTTAGTTGAACAAAACGCTAATCTGGCGCTGCAAATTGCCGATCGCGGCTATGTTCTAGAAGCTGGTTCTATAACTTTAACAGGTGCAGCATCAGAATTAATTAGTGATGAGCGAGTTAAAAAGGCTTATTTAGGGTGATTAATTAAATGAAAATTTTGCGAGGTACAAGCAGATGGTAAAATCACCAATTAAACCCTTAACTTTAGAAGAGTTTTGAAACTACCAGAAACAAAACCTAGCTCAGAATACATCAATGGTCAAATTATTCAAAAGCCAATGCCTCAAGGAAAACACCGCAAATTACAGGGTAAGTTAGTCACAGGTATAAATGAAGTAGTTGAAAGTCGAAAAATTGCCCTTGCATTTCCAGAATTGCGCTGTACATTTGGCGGACGTTCAATTGTGCCAGATGTAGCTGTGTTAGCTTGGGAACGGATTCCCATAGATGAACGTGGGGATGTAGCGAATATCTTCAAGACACATGCAGACTAGACTATTGAGATTCTTTCGCCAGATCAAAGCCAGACTAAAGTAACCGGAAATCTTTTGCATTGTTTAAAATATGGTAGTCGTTTCGGTTGGTTGATTGATCCAGATGAGCGTTCTGTTTTAGTTTATCCACCAAAGCAGCAACCAGAACTTTTACAAGAAGAACAAGAAATATTACCAGTTCCAGATTTAGTTAGCGGCTTTCAATTAAATCTAGGGCAACTATTTGGATGGCTGAAGTTGTAGGATAACACACTAATGAGTTTTAAACTTAAAAACATCATTCCTTGGGGACGTTCGATGGACGAATACGTTAAGATGTTTAACTTAACTCCTGAAGAACTAAGGTTAACTATACTCGATTGTGCTGGTGGCCCTGCTAGTTTCAATGTAGAAATGACTGCTCAAGGATACAAGGTTATTTCTTGCGATCCGATTTATCAATTCACAGCAGATGAAATTGATAACCGCATTCAGGATATTTATCAAATAGTTATAGATGGTGTTAAAGCCAACCAAGAATATTATGTTTGGCAGAATATCCAGTCGCCTGAACAGATGGGTAAAATTCGCATGGGGGCAATGCGTAAATTTTTGGCAGATTTACCTTTGGGAATCAATGAAAACCGTTATCTAACAGATGAATTACCTGTCTTGCCTTTTGAAACTCATCAGTTTGACTTAGCTTTATGTTCCCATTTGTTATTTACTTATTCCGATCAGCTTTCAGAAGAATTTCATCTGGCATCAGTTTTGGAGATGTGTCGAGTTGCCAAAGAGGTACGCATTTTTCCACTATTAAAAATATCCGGTGAAGCATCTCCTCACCTGAAACCAGTTATGAGTGAATTACAAGAACGAAATTATTCAGTGGAAATCAAGCAAGTACCTTACGAATTTCAGAAAAATAGCAACCAAATCTTGCGTATAAATTCAATTTGACCCTATCATGTGCTGCATCCAAACGAGAACTGTTATAACTAATTTATAGTGATAACTTTTCCTAATCATTTATATTATTAAAAATTATTACGATTTTTGTCATAATATATTAATATTTCTAGCCATCCTTGCAGATATCTATATTTGTTTAGCGGCGAATTCTATTCACCGGAATAATTAAACTCATGAGTCAAATAGTCTGGATAGCAAGACACGCTAACCGCATCGACTTCGTAAACCCTGATTGGTTTCTCACCGCCGAACGACGCTATGATCCATCCTTGTCTGACGATGGTATGGTGCAGGCACAACAGTTAGCTAAACGATTGAAAAGAGAAAATATTGGCCATATTTTTGCTTCTCCCTTCCTGCGAACCATACAAACGGCAAACGCAGTTGCAGAAGTTCTGAATTTACCGATAAAATTGGAAACAGGTTTGAGTGAATGGCTAAATCCAGCTTGGATGACAGAAGAACCCGAAAGACTCTCAACTCCAGCATTAGTACAGCTATTCCCCAGAATTGACACCAGCTATACTTCGCGCATCGCCGCCAAATATCCTGAAACTCACGAAAAAGCGCGAGAACGTTCTGGGCAAACTGCCAGATGTTTAGCTACTGAGTTCTTCCCAGAGGATATCCTGCTAGTAGCACATGGCGCATCTGTGTTGGGGGCAGCAATGGGGCTAGTGGGGGAAATTGCCAAAACAGAAGTTAAAGCTTCTTTATGTTCGCTTGTAAAAGTGGTACGCCAGGAACCAGAATGGTTATTAGAACTAACGGGAGATACTTCCCATTTAACCCACATAGAAGAAGTTATTCGATTTGCTTAAATCTCTAATAGGGATTTTCAATCATGGCTTCTGCTACGTTGGGTATATCCTACAAAAAAAGTAATTAATTCACGAATAAGTTTTATGACTTTTTTACTAGCAGGGGACATCGGCGGTACGAAAACTATTCTGCGATTGGTTGAAACATCAGACTCAACAAGTTTACATACTATTTATCAGGAAAGTTTCCACAGTGGCGATTTTCCCGATTTAGTACCGATTGTGCAGGAGTTTTTGGTTAAAGCTAATACACCAATACCACAAAAGGCTTGTTTTGCGATCGCAGGGCCTGTTGTCCAAAATACTGCCAAGCTAACCAATTTGGCTTGGTTCTTGGATAGCGAACGTCTAGAACAAGAATTGGGTATTGGGCAAATTTCTTTGATTAACGACTTCGCCGCCGTTGGCTATGGCATTTTAGGTTTAGAAAAACAAGACTTGCTGACGTTGCAAGTTGGCAAATCTCAACCCGAAGCCCCTATTGGAATTATTGGTGCTGGTACTGGTTTAGGACAAGGATTTTTAATTAAACAGGGAAACTACTATCAAGTCTTTCCCTCAGAAGGTGGACACGCTGACTTTGCTCCCCGGACCGAGTTAGAGTTTCAGTTGTTGAAACACCTGCTGAAGAAACATGATATCCAGCGCGTTTCTGTAGAACGGGTAGTTTCTGGAATGGGAATTGTGGCAATTTACCAATTTTTGCGCGATCGCAAATTTGCCACCGAATCACCAGATATTGCCCAAATCGTCAGAACTTGGGAACAAGAAGCGGGACAGGAAGAGAAAAGTGTTGATCCCGGTGCTGTCATTGGTACAGCTGCACTCCAAAAACGCGATCGCCTCTGTGAACAAACTTTACAATTATTTATAGAGGCTTATGGTGCAGAAGCCGGGAATCTTGCCCTGAAACTCCTACCTTACGGTGGCTTATACATCGCTGGTGGAATTGCACCCAAAATCGTGCCGTTAATCCAAAACAGTGGTTTCTTATTAAATTTCACCCAAAAAGGTAGGATGCGCCCCCTGCTCGAAGATATCCCCGTGTATATTATCCTCAACTCCCAAGTGGGGCTAATTGGTGCTGCTTTATGTGCTGTTAGGTTATAACAGCTAGCATCATCAGTGAGATCAGCATCTCAAAAAGTCAAAAATATGACAATTAAAAATCTGCTGCCATTAATCGCCGCTACTTTTGTCTGTGGTGGAAGTGTTCTGGTGGAAGCGCGTCAACCCAAACCTCCGGCGGCTGTTGTCAAACCAACCGTTTCTCAACCCGCGCAGCCAAAATGGAAATTATTCACCGCTCCAGATGGGCGCTTTACTATTTTGATGCCGGGAAGCCCCAACAGAAATACCCAATCCCAAAAAACTTACATGGGGAAAATTAACTTAGAAATATTTATCGCTCAACCACCAAAACAGCAAGTAGCATATCTAGTTGCTTACAATGATTTTCCTTATAGTTACGGTCAAATGGCTGACCCCCAAGTTGTACTTAATAATGCCCGGGATATGGCTTTAAAGACTACGAAAAGTCATTTAATTAGTCAACGAAATATTCGTAGTTCCAATAATCATCCTGGCAAAGAAATTGAGTACATCAATTCTGGAGGTAAAATCACTAAAAGTAGAATGTATGTTGCTGAAGGACGATTGTATCAAGTAATGGCAATAACTACAAAAAAACAGCAGAAGACATTAGCTAAAACCATTACGGGCTATTTAAATTCCTTCCATGTAGTTTTGAAAAAGTGAAATAATTAAAATCTGTACCATATTAGCCTTGCAATCAATTGCAGGGCTAATACAGCGTTTTTCAGGTAAATGAGGTACACAGGTAGGGGCACAACAATGTTGTGCCCTGACAATAGACTTTTTGCATAAATCAAAAATTAAGAACCCCACCCCGCATTTGAGTAAAGCAAACGCTCCCCTCCCCGCAAGCGGGGAGGGGTTGGGGGTGGGGTGTTAGGGACTTTTGGAAGAGGTCTAATAATCTGTATCTCACGCTTGTTGCAATCTGCTGTAAGTAGGTAGGCGCAAATAATTAGAAGATAGTTTAAAGTGTGTTATCGCTTCCGCAATGTACCCCAAACCGGATAAAGAATTTTGGATTGTCGCTGACAATAATTTTCCATTGACTCCAAACTCCCCATTTCCAACTGCTAAATTCTGCTGTATTATAATTATTTAATTTTTCTAGCTCAGATTATACAACTTATACGCTACTCAAACGCTTGCTCAAACATGATTTCTAACACTAGCATGTCATACTAAAAATAATTAGCAAATTACACACAACCAAGTGAAATAAATGGCTGATATTACTGATACTGCCGTTAACGCTGGTTCTGTTGACACCTTAGAGGATGCAATTAAGGCTGCCAATCTGATAGTGGGAGGTTAGGTCTGTTTTAACAATTTAGGCTTTGAAAATGAAACATTTATTAACGAGTCAAGAGAATTTGATTAGTGGTTGCAGCCAAGATCATATATCACGCCGTGTGCGACTTTCTTTCAAACCTAACCCCCAGCCCCTTCGCTAGCAGGGAAGGGGAGCAAGAATCAAAGCCTCTCTCCGCTTCGGGGAGAGGTTTGGAGAGGGGTTTCAAGAATAAGTTGCACATCGCGTTATATCTACAGAAATCAGTTAATCTATGAAGGGAAAATATACTTGTATTTGCTGTTCAAATTCTTTACTCCGTCACGTCCGTTCGGGAGCAGTTTACTGGCGTTGTAGCTACTGCTATCAGGAAATGCCAGTTCAGGAAATGACACCCGCAAAAATGAAGAATGTCTTGATATCGAACTGTACTTTAATCTGTGATCCAAAATTTCTTTAATCAAGTTTAATTAATCATTGGTATCCCTCATGAATTTATTTCAATCTAATCAGTCAGAGTTTGCCTGGTGGGTAGAAATTAACACTACTGTTCCGCGTTGTACTTATTACTTTGGCCCTTTTGATAGTGAAAAAGAGGCACAACTTTCTAGAAGTGGCTACGTCGAAGACTTATATCAGGAAGAAGCCAGAGACATCATTGCATTAGTGAAGCAATGTCAGCCTGATATCCTAACGATTTTTCAGGATGAAGCAGAAGCTATATTACCAAAACTTTTTGAAGTCTTGCCAAAGCTTGATATGTATAAGATAATCGGATAAAGTTTGATTTCGTTACAAAAGGTTAAAAAAATGAGAGTATACTCTGCCAACTTGTACAATTTTAAATGTATAAAATGATGCGATCGCAGAAAAAGCAATAAAATTACAGAGATTAATAAAAGTCTAAGTTCATGATTTGAGGAGCAGGGTTTTTGTCCTATGGTCAAGCGATCGCTCCAGGTATCACTCACTGGCATTCAAGAGGCCAAAAGAGCATTTGCTCGCAAGGGCTGGACACAAGACAATCTAGCAGCAGAAGTTAACCTCAAGACTAGACAACCAATTTGGCGGTTTTTCAGTGGTCGTCCGGTTGAGCGTCATACTTTTATTGAAATTTGTTCAGTGTTGTCATTGAATTGGCGAGAGATTGCTACCAATCCTCCGGCAGAATTCGATGAAGGAGAAGAATTTACCCAGCCCTCTGTCCAGGATATTGATACATTGGTGCAAAAAGTGCGATCGCAACGCTTCGAGAAAATTCAAGATCAGTGTGGGATTTTGCAGTTATTGGATATCAGCCGTCCCGTTGCGATCGATAATATATATATAGATGTGAATATTTTGGAGGAGATTGCAAGTCTTCAGTACTTAGAAATCACTAAGCTGCAAAACATTGATCCCAAAGAATTTGACCGTTTTGGCTTAGGTGAGGCTCACCAGAACCAGATACCTGGTACACAGGCAGTTGAAACATACTCCAAGCTCAGGGTGCTAGGCAAACCAGGGGTAGGTAAAACCACCTTTTTGCAACATCTCGCCATTCAGTGTAACCAAGGCGCATTTGCGGCGAATCAAGTTCCTATCTTCATCACACTAAGAAACTTTGCCCAAGAGTCTAAACTCACCAACGAGTTCAGCCTATTAAAGTACATCCGCCAGGAGTTTCACACATCTAAAATTTCCGAGCCATCAGTCATCGAAACCTTGCTTAGTGCAGGCAGAGTGTTACTGTTGCTTGATGGCATGGATGAAGTTCTTAACCAACAAAGCAATGCTGTCTTAAGCGAAATTCGGAGATTTTCAGAGAAGTATCACAAAAATCAGTTGGTGGCCACCTGTCGAACAGCAGTTCAAAAGTTCAGACTCCGAGGCTTTACCGATGTTGAGATTGCCCCATTTACCTTACAACAAATCCGAGCCTTCGCTCAAAAATGGTTTGTGGTCTTTACCAAAACCAACACTCAAGATGGTCTGGCCCAGTCCGTTCAGTTTATTCAGAAATTGGAGTTAGATGAAAATTGGGAATTTCGCCAACTCGTCGTCACACCCCTATTTCTGCATCTTGCCTGCTGGGTGTTTCACGGTCAAGAAAAATTTCCGACTAAGCGGACTGACTTTTATAAACAAGGTCTAGACCTTGTGTTGGGCAAATGGGATGAAGCCAGAGGCATTGAACGAGATGACGTTTACCGAGGGTTTTTATTACCACAAAAGCTCAAGTTATTAAGTCAGATTGCGGCAGCGACATTTGAGCAAGGTCAGTACTTTTTTGAGCAACGCATCATTGAGCAATATATTGGTGACTATATTCAGAATCTGACCGACGTACCAATGGATGCAGAGGAATTGCAAATAGAAAGTGAAGCGGCGCTGAAGGCAATCGAGGCTCAACATGGGCTACTGGCAGAACGGGCGCGGGGAATTTTCTCCTTCTCCTATCTGGCGTTTCAAGAATATTTAACTGCGAGAAAAATCGTTGCCAGCCATAATCTACAGGCATTTGAGCAAGCACTGGGAGGACTGGTCACTCATATCACTGACCCGCACTGGCGCGAAATCTTCTTGTTAACGGCTACCATGCTCAGGAGTGCAGACGAGCTGGTGCTATTGATGAAGCAACAGATTGATACACTGGTTGCTCAAGACCCTTATTTACAAGAATTTTTGACGTGGGCCAGCCAAAAATCTCGCACTATTCCCACCCAAACAAAACATGCGACAATTCGAGCATTTTACCTTGCCTTGAGTCGGACTCCTCACATAGCTTCTCACTTTGCCCTAGCCAGCAGCCTCGACCAAGGGATGTTTCTGGATGTCGCATTAGATGACCTGCTGCTAGAGTGTGCAATTGATGGGAACCAAAACTTTGCCCACATCCACGCGTGTGGAGAAGCTATGAGCAACATTCTGGGCATTGTTCTGGATGTTGGACTCTATAAATCCTTGCAACAACTCTCTGACCAATTGCCAAATTATCGTCAAAGTGAAGAACGGTTTGGGCAATGGGGACAGACGAACTATTCAGCTTGGGCTGAACAATTAAAGATAACGGTGATTAATTATCGCAATATTAACCATGAGTGGCAGTTTAGCCCTGAACAACAGCAAGTGCTGCAACGCTACTACGATGCCAATCAGCTACTACTCGATTGCCTGCATAGCAATTCGGAAGTGACGGCTGCTATCAGGCAGGAAATTGAAGCCACCTTATTGTTGCCGATAAAGGAACTTGAGGATAGGGAATGGCAATAATTATTTTAGTTAATTGCTCAAAGAGGTTTGGATTGCAAAAATGATTTTGACTACATTTTGTGTCGTAGTTAATCAACTCACTCACCAAATCAAACAACACCAGGTTTATAGTACAAGAATAGAACCATTCAAGTGATTCTTTCCTACTTTTGATTCTACAACTTGGTTATTTAGCGCCTTTGAAATCAACTTATGTACTATATCTAAGGAACGTGGATTAAATAAAATGCAAAACTTCATCCTGGCTCACGATCCCTCTCCTTTATAAGGAGAGGGATTGAGGATGAGGTAAGCCAGGGACATAAATTGGATGTTATTTAATTCTTATTCCTAAGGGGAATCCGCCAACGTACTGTCAAAAATCTGGATTTTCGCTATCAGGGTTTTTATATGGATGACTACAATCAGGTTGATAAAAATAATTTCCTCTATCAGCGCTATCGATACCTGGGTAAATTCATACCCCAGAATGTTGTATTTAATGCTAATCTTCAGGAATTTTCTCAAAGGGTCTGTTACATCTGCAATCTACAGAGTAGAGGAAAACTTTCTCCCCAAGAGTCCTACGAGAAGATTGAGGGACTCTGGCAGGAGTTAACACAGAGCTTTAAGGCACTAGGAATTGAGAAAAATCCAACTGAATGATTTCTTCTGAGAACTCAAGCAACACCCACTCATAGTACAGCAACAGAACCAAGTAATTGTAGCCATCTAGTGGTTCTCTGCACTTTTTATTTGACCTATCCGGTGGTCTCGTCTGCTTAAGACTACGGATTTTTTAGCCCACTTTGCACTTAAAGCCCTAATCGCAGGTCTTATTATGAATTTAATCAATGACTTTTGCTTGACAGTTGGGATACTCAAAGGTGTACAAGTACTCGTTGTAGACAACGATCGCGATAGTAGAGATTTGTACGCGTTATTACTCAAAGACCTAAGCGCAGATGTGATCACTGCTGATTCTATAAAAGAAGCTTTAGAAATCCTGAGTTGTTTTACGCCCAACATCCTCGTCTGTGAAATTAGGTTCTTAGGTGAAAGTATTTATACATTGCTAAATACATTGAGTGCTATGGAAGCAGACAATGGCAAGCATATTCCAATCATTGTGACTTCAACATCTACCAAAGGTACTCATGACCAAATTCCAGAGGTAGAGTTTGAAGAATATCTACTTAAACCATTCGACCTTGACAAATTTGTTTCCCTGATTACGAATCAAGTACAGTCAGGTGTGGTGGAAAGTTTTCGCCGGGATGTACTAGTTTTACACTAGTTAATAGCGAAATATTTATTCTTGAAAAACAACTCGCAGATGGCGAACTCGTCAAATAAATCAAAGTCAAGTTGGTGCTTGGTTATTAACCCAATTTCAGCAATAATTACTTGAACCATTCTCAATAACCGTAGGGGAGCCAATTGTTATAAGTAGGCAAACTCCCGGTACAGTACACCAGTGGCTAAAGTCACCCATTTAGGTGAAGACATACAGATATTTCATGCTTATTATGAAGGAAGATTAAGCAACTATGAAGCTAATTAGGCGTCTAGTTGTTAGTTTACTAATAAAGATTTAATCCAAAAGTTTGAAAAAAACCTTATTCCTGCACTTGCCCTCTAACTGAGGACTACTCGCGCAAAGCAATATTCATAGGCTTATAGATATGGCTACGTACATAGAAATTCCTGTTGTTGGCAAAGTTAAGTATCCATTACGCTGGCTGATGGGGCTGATAGCAGGGGGTGCCTTGGTTGTTGGTACAGTCACAGCCTACACCCTGGTAAATCAAGGGACAAAAGAAGACATTGCTCAATTAACTGTGCCAGTGGCAGCGCAAAACGTGACTTTACGGATTACAGCTAGTGGCAAAGTCGTGCCAGTTCAGAGCGTAAATATTAGTCCGAAGAACCCCGGAGTGCTGTCGCAATTATATGTGGAACAAGGCGATCGCATTCAACAAGGGCAAATTCTCGCCCGCATGGATAGTGCCAGCATTGAAGCCCAAAGGAGCCAGTACCGTGCTAACTTAGCCCAAAGTCAAGCACAACTAGCCGAAGCCGTTGCTGGTAGTCGTCCTCAAGAAATTGCTCAAGCTAGGGCGCGATTAGCACAAGCTCAAGCCCAGTTTGCCGCAGCCCGTGCTGGTAATCGTCCCCAAGAAATTGCCCAATCTCAATCCCAAGTGGATGCCGCTCAAGCAAAGGTGAATTATACCAGTGAACAGGTAAAGCGTTATCAATACTTATATCAACAGGGAGCAGAGAAAAAACAATTACTCGATCAAGCCATCAGCGAAGACAAAAGTGCTAAAGCCAGTTTAGAAGAAATTAAAAAACGATTTTCGTTAGTCCAAAGTGGCACACGGACTGAGGAAATCGATCAACGCCAAGCAGCTGTGAATGAAGCACGGGCAGCATTGGTACTCTTGGAAGATGGCACCCGTTCTGAAGAAATTGTCCAGCGTCAAGCAGCTGTTGCAGCTGCTGAGGCTCAATTGAAGGGTGTGCAAGTGCAGTTGGAAGATACACTTATTCGCGCTCCTCTTTCGGGAATTGTGACGCAAAAGTATGCCGAACCAGGTGCGTTTGTCACACCCACAACTTCTGCTTCTACTAGTGCGTCAGCAACCTCCAGTTCAATTGTCGCTGTAGCACGCGGTTTAGAAATATTAGCTCAAGTTCCCGAAGCGGATCTTAGCAGAATTAAACCGGGACAGCAGGTGGAAATTGTCGCCGATGCCTATCCCGATCAAGTTTTTAAAGGTCATGTGCGCCTGATTGCTCCAGAAGCAGTGGTGGAACAAGGTGTGACATCCTTCCAGGTGCGGGTTGCTCTCGATACTGGCATAGATAAACTGCGTTCTGGCTTAAATGTGGATCTGACTTTTTTGGGCGATCGCGTCAATAATGCCTTAGTATTACCAACAGTGTCAATCGTCACCGAAAAGGGTAAAACTGGCGTACTTGTACCAGATGCAAAGAATAAACCCCAATTCCGCGAAGTTACAGTTGGGGCGCAAATTCAAGAGCAAACTCAGATTTTAGAGGGAGTTAAAGAAGGCGATCGCATTTTTGTGAATCCACCCAAAGACTACAAAATCGAAAAGGCAAAAGAACAAAAGAATAATTCGTAATTATTAAGACATGAATTTTTTAGAAAGTGTCCAAATGGCGGGTAAAACCCTGCTATCAAATAAGCTGCGTAGTGCCCTCACCATGCTGGGTATAGTTATTGGTAACGCCTCAGTAATTGGCATGATTGGTATTGGCGAAAGTGGGCAAAAGTACGTGAATAAACAGTTGGAGTCATTAGGGCCAAATGTGCTGTTTGTGATTCCAGGTAATCGAGAAACTCAGCGTATCTCCTTTGAAGTGCCCAAAACTCTGGTATTGCAAGATGCCGATGCGATCGCCTCTCAGGTACCAACAGTAGTAGGAGTTGCGCCAGAATTAAATGGAAGACAGGTAGTTACATACCGCAACAAAAACACCAATGTCAACATAATTGGCACAACTCCCAGTTTCCTGTCGGTGCGGGATTTTGAAACTGCTAGAGGCAGGTTTTTCTCTGAGGTAGACATCAAGCGAAGTAACCAAGTTGTTGTGTTAGGTGCAGACTTGGCAGAAAAACTATTTGGTAATAGTAACGCTGTAGGTCAGCAATTGCGAATTGGAAATACCAGCTTTCAAGTGATTGGGACATTAACAGCCAAAGGTTCCAGCGTGGGAGCAGATTATGATGAAGCTGCTTTAATACCGATTACGACTTCAGCAAACCGACTTGTGGGAAAGAATTCTCCCTATGGTATTTCCTTAGATTATCTCGTCGCTGCCGCTCGTGATTCCGAGAGCGTGGATGCAGCAGAATTTCAAATTACTAATTTGCTACGTCTACGGCACAAAGTTAATGGTGAAGATGACTTTACTCTTCGCTCTCAAAAGGATGCTTTGCAAACTGTCGGTCAAATTACAGGCGCATTGACAATTATGTTAGCAGCGATCGCCGGAATATCGCTATTTGTCGGCGGCATTGGCATCATGAATATTATGCTTGTCTCCGTCACCGAACGCACTCAAGAAATCGGATTGAGAAAAGCGATCGGCGCAACTGAGCAAGATATTTTGCTACAGTTCATCATTGAAGCAGTGATTGTTTCCGCAGCTGGCGGTTTAGTTGGGACTGCGGTTGGTGTTAGTGGCATCCTATTAGTGGGAGCCTTGACTCCTTTAGAAGCAAGTCTTTCTCCTGTAGCGATTAGTATGGCAGTTAGTGTCTCTGCTGGTATTGGTTTATTCTTTGGCGTAGTTCCCGCACGTCGCGCTGCTAAACTCGACCCGATTGTGGCTTTGAGAAGTGCTTAGTGATGGGGATGGCAAAACGCTGTATCAATAATGCGGACATAAATAGCGCGAATACTTTCTATATCTAGTGCTAAAGATGTATTTTCTACTTTAATAATTAATGAGGGAAAGTGTTGTTCTAAAGTGATACTAATTCCTGGTGTTACGCCCATTAATCTCAGTTTTTTCAAGATTGTTTCATCCTGATTTTTGCCGAAAGTGACGATTCCTCGTTCTCCCGTTTTCAATAATTCTAATGAACAGGCAGTCACACTAAAGCGGGTAAACATTGAGGTGATAAATTAGGAATTGTGAAGGGAAGAATGAAGTATATTTTCATTCTTCATCCTTCATTTTTTATTTGGTCGCCAAAAGCAGCAACCAAAGTAATACTTTAGACGAGATACGCTTCTTGATGTGTCTTAATTGTGCAATTAGAACGAGGATAAGTGACACAAAGTAGAGCGAATCCTTTAGAAATCTGCTCGTCATCTAGGAAGTTTTGATCTTCTTGATTAATTTCACCTTCAACAACTTTGCCAACACAGCTAGAGCAAGAACCTGCTTGACAAGAGGCTGGCAACTCAATACCATTTTCTTCTGCTGCATCTAAAATGGTAGTCTCTTCATCAACTTCAATTGTGGTGTCGATGTCTTCTTTTTTGCTGATTAATCTAACTTGATAGGAAGCCATTTTGCGATTCTCCTCAAACGTTATACAGTTAGTCTAATTTCCGAACTTTTTGAGCAACCTATCCTATTTTTTGCTTCCCTTATTGTTAGGGAGAAACTAGCTAAAGCGTAGTTTCTCATAGGCTTAAGGGATGCAACGCCAACAAGAAGCGACCTCAAGGCAGTGCGATAAGCCTGCGGCATGGCTTCGCTTACCGCGTCTATGGGAAGTGTCTACAATCAGACTTAGAGCTAACGAAATGATGTTAGCTGCAAGGTACACCAGTAGGCTTACTGTCGCCTGCTTTGAGGGACTTTCCACAACCACCGCATTTATCAGTTGCATTGGGGTTGGTGAACTTAAAACCGCTTTCCATCACTCCCTCAACGAAGTCAACCACAATTTCTTCTAATAACGGCGCACTTTTGGCATCAAGGTAAACCAGTACTTTGCCTTGCTGGGTTACCAAATCATCTGGTTGGGGCTTGCTGGTGATATCCATTGCATATTCATGGCCACTGCAACCACCATCTTTTACAGAGATGCGGATACCTTTAGTTGCGCCATTAGCGTCGGGTGCGGAACCTCCGAGCAATGCCTGAAGATGAAATTCTGCTTTTTCTGATAAAGTAACGGTCATCAGGTCTCCTGATTTGTAGCGATTAGTTGTTCTGATTTCAGGTGTGGGTTGTCCTTTGTCAGTTGTCCTTTGTCCTTTGTTATTCACTAATGACTAATGACCAATGACTCCTGACGAAAATCAACTATTTTGTGCAATACCCGTAGGTTCCATCGAATTGGATTGCGCGTGTCTCCAAGGCGCATTATTACCGCATACTGGACAAGAGCGATCGCGGTGAGAACGGCGTTTAGCAAATTCCATCCGATTCAGGTCAATTGTCAGCAATTGCGATAATAAAGGCTGACTAAACCCGGTAATTAGCTTGATAGCTTCCAAAGCCGTTAAACAAGCTAGTGTCCCAGAGACAGCGCCTAGAACTGAAAAGGCGCGCCGATCCCAATCAGGCTTTTCTGGAAACAGACAAGACAAACAAGGAGTCACACCAGGAATAATCGTCGTCAGGTAAGCTTCCATCCCGTCCATTGCGGCTTCCACCATTGGCTTACGCCAGCGCACACAGGCTTCATTTAACAAATTGCGCTCTGTAAAATTGTGGGCGCAATCAAGAGCCATATCAGCAGACTGCACTAACGAATCTACATTTTCCGGAGTGATGTAATCATGAACAGTTTCCACTTGGACATCAGGATTAATCGCGTCCAGAGTTTCTTTAGCTTTGAATACCCTTGGCTTACCTACCCAATCATCAGTCATGAGAACCTGACGATTCATATCATCTAGCCGCAAGTCACCACCCCGGACTAAGATTAGCCGCCCAACGCCCGCTACTGCTAGGTAAAGCGCCGCCGTACCGCCTAATCCCCCCACACCTGTAACCAGAACTGTCGCTGACTTGAGGCGCTTCTGTGCTGTTTCGCCAAAATTCGGAAGCATCATTTGGCGACGATAGCGTTCTAATTCGGTAGGCATCAGGTTAACCAATTTATACCTCCTAATCAGAAGTGATTTCTGTCAGTGTGACTACATTTTTCGGCTTGTCGTTAAACACTTTGAACAGCTTTTGTTCGTGGGCTGTTGATTCGATGAATACCTGATAGGCTTTTTGCAAAGCCAAAGAATATTGATTTAATTTCTCTTCTTGACTCAAGTCAGGAGAATTATCATCAATTTCTTTCAGGTATTGAGAAAACTTTTTGAGAATATGTAGACGATTTACATTTACAACTTGTAGATCGTAGGACAGGTTAAAAAATTGAAAAAATTCTTCGGCATCTACAAGTTTCTTGAATTCATCAATAGTTCCAGTCATTTCGCATTCTCCAATTTTTTCAGATGTTGCTTAATTTCATCTAACTGGCGATAGATTTCATAAGTTGCAGCTGCAACATCCATAAGTTGTTTGTAATCTGTTGGCAGACCTTCAGCTAAATCATGCAGATCCATTTTCATTTGACCTGCTTTGCTGTTCAATCGTCTGATTTGTCCTTGTAGTTCCTCAATACTCGTTTCTTCTGCTTGCACAATCAGCCACTCCTTTTCTACAAGTCAGGAGTTAGAAGTTATGAGTTATAAATTAGTAACTGTAAATTATGAATTATCAGTTAATAGTTAACTTAACTCCTAACTACTTAAAGGTTGCCAACTTCCGGAAAGCGCTTCGCCAAATCAATGCCTTTTTTGACGTAGTTTTCTCCCTCTTCTGCTAATTTATCCAGGGAGTCAAAGCCAAAGCGTTGAGCATCTCGCAAGGTTTTCACAGTTAGCAAAAGACGGCCAGAAAAAACTAGCGCCCAGCCAAATCCTTCATGGCTCAAATCAACCACAACTTGGGATATCAAACCTGTTTCCTGTTCAATCCCAGCAGCTACAGCTCGAAAAAATGCCATAATCCGAGCTTGAGTTATCGGATCAACTTCGCCCTCAATGGAGATTTCCCGTTTCTTTTGTTTGGTGACAATAAAGGGTTTGAGAATTAACTCATCCGACCAACTCCGATAAACTCCATAACTGTCTTGACCACGGATTTGTTTAATTAATACCTTAAGAAAAGGCGAGTTCAAGACTTCAGTTGTAGCAGTTCCATTAACACTATTATTTGTGGTCATACCGTTGCTTCATTTTCAACTTCATCGGCAAAATTTGTGGGTTTTTGCTGTAAAGCTTTACGCAACCAAGGTGGGGGATTACCTTTAAGGGTTTTCACTAGCTTAGTTAGCACTTTACTAATTTCATCTTCTTCCGAGCGCGCCTTGACTGGAGTGACACCTTTCTTGATTAAACGAGCCGCAGCACTTCCACCAATTGCCACAACATAAATAATTGTGCAGTCAGCTAATGCTTCAATTTTTGGTGCCAGTTTACTCTCATTATTCTCTTCTTGGATTTCATAATTAAATTTGAGAGCTTCTACAAATTGATATCCTTCATCTGAAATTTCATAAACATCAATTCGCTCTGACCCTCCAAAGTGAGTATTAATATGAACTCCGTCACTTGTCGTAAAGGCAATCTTCATCGTAATTCTCCTCTCTAAAGTTTTGAATTTTGAATTGGGAAAAAGGAATTCAGGAGTCAGGAGCGGAGCCGGAGACGCTCCGCCGAGGCGTCAGAATTCAGGAGTAATTAGGGTTTGACTGGCAGAAATAAATCTGCATATTTATACCAATTCTGTTTGGGGATGTGCCAAAGCATATGAGGAACGAACCGCAAAGGCGCGTACTCCTGCAAAGAAGCAAGCTACGCGTAGCGTCTCGTTAGAGAAGGACACGAAAAAAGAAAGGAAAGAAAAAAGAATTGGTATTAGTGGTTTTCCCTACGGAAACGCTAAGGGTAAACAATTAGTGACAGGTTTTACTCTTTCTGAAAAGCATTCTGAATTCTGAATTCTGACTCCTGAATTCTTGAAGAAGAATTCAAAACTCAGCGCCTACAATTCCTAACTCTTGGAACTGCTTAACTCTCGCTTCTTCTTGCTCTAAAAACAGGTTGCCGATGCTATACACAAGTTCCATCGTGCCTCGATAACCAACTTTGGTAAATTGACCATTACCTAAGCGGTCATAAATGGGCAGTCCCAGACGATAAAGAGGAATTGAGAGCCGTTTTGCGATCGCACTGACATTCGAGTTACCAATCAACAAATCAGAACCGTCTGCTAAACTTTCAAAGTCTTCCAAGTCGCCAATTGTGACGTTTTTAACCGGGAGCTTTTCTAAGAGGTGCGATCGCGTGGTTGTCACCGCCGCATGAATTTGCGCTCCCATTGATTGCAAAAAATGCACTATTGACCACAGCAAATCTGGTTCTAGCGCTAGGGAAACTCGTTTTGCACCGAAGTAAAAGTGAGTGTCCAACATCGCATCTTGCAACTGACGGCGTTGGCGGCGATATTTTTCCGGTACGCTGTTACTGCTCAGAATTGCCAATGCTTGGATAAATTCATCTACTGGTTCTAATCCAGTCAGTTCGCCAAACACCTCATAAGGTGTGCCAAAGCGTTCTTCCAGAATCTTTGCAGCACCCCGCATACTTTCACCCAATGCCAGGGTAAAAGCAGAACTACCTACTTCTCGTAGCTGTTTTAAGGTAGTCCCACTGACTGTAACTGCACTATAATTATCCTCTAAGTGTCCATCTAGAGAAGCGCCAAGGTCAGGTACAAAAATAGGCACCAGTCCGAAGGAGGTGACTATCTCTTTGATTTCTTGTACATCCCCTGGTGTGAAGGCAGAACCAGCCAAAACCGTGACTTGTTCAGCTCTGATTCCCCCTGGTTGAGGAATTTCCTTAACTATGCTTTCGACAGCAACGGCAAAGCCATCTTCCAACGCACCTTTAAAATCTGGGGTAGGTGCAAAAACGATCGCTAAATCATTCAATTCAGGATGGCGATCGCGGATTGCCTTAAGAAAACCCTCCATGTCATCTCCTCTAGTTTCAGTCAATCCAGTGGTACATAAACCAATAATTTCTGGATTAGCCTTTTCTACCAGAGTGAGAATTGCTTGTTCCACATTCTCTTCACCACCCAAAATGGTAGTGACTTCCGTCATCGCTGTGGTAGCCAGGGGAATCGCTTCCCGGAAATGCCGCACTAGGACAACTTTAGCGAAAGCAGTACAACCTTGAGAACCGTGGAATAAGGGCATGGTCCCTTTCAATCCCAAAAAGGCTAAGGTTGCACCCAAAGCTTGACTTTGCTTGAGAGGATTAACCGTCAGTGATTTATTAGAAATGGTGACGATCGCCATTAAACTATCTCCTCATTCCACAGGGCACACTTTCTCGTTTCTCGTTCCCTGGCTCTGCCGGGGAATGCTGACAGTCAGGCTTTGCCTCATCTGCTTTAAAAAAAAGGCAGAGCCTTCAGGAATGCGTTCCCAGCCTCAGGCTGGGAACGAGAGTACAGCCACCATTAAACTACCTCCTCGTCCCAAGGAGCGGGTTTGCGTATTTGTTCCCAAATCGGGCTATACAGAGCTTCGTACAGTTCCCGCGCCATCTCAATCATTCCCACATAACCTGCATAGGGATGGTGACGTTCTTGGTTGATATCCAGGAAAGGAATTCTAGCTTTCAAGGCGGTGTATTGGTTACGACCACCAGCAATCAGCATATCTGCGCGAGTGTCTTTAACCACCTGTAGCAATTCCTTAGCGTTGCCTTTCTCCAACATAATGCCATCGTTGCCGAGCAACTTCTTGATTTTGGCTTTATCTTCCTCAGTACTTTTCCGAGTACTGGTAGCAACAACTTCAATGCCCAAGTCTCTAGCAGCCGAGATAATTGACCAACTCTTGACACCACCAGTATACAAAACAACTCGCTTACCTTTGAGTCGAGCGCGATAAGGAGCTAGTGCCAAATCTAAAGCAGCCGTTTCTTCTGCAATTAGCTTTTCTGTCCGCTCCTGTAAATCAGGATCACCTAATTTAGCAGCGATATTTCGTAGACAACGATTCATATCATCGATGCCGTAGAAAGACTCTTCAATGTAGGGGATGTTGTAACGCTCCTCCATCTTTCTTGCCATGTTGACCAGCGCTCGTGAGCAGATCATCACGTTGAGCTTGGCGCGGTGGGCGTAGCGAATTTCATTGTAGCGAGCATCGCCCGTAATTTTAGACAAAATACGGATGCCTAATTTTTCTAACAGTGGTGTTACTCCCCACATTTCCCCGGCGATGTTGTATTCACCGATTAAGTTAATATCATAGGGCGTTGTATGTTCCGGTTCTGCTGTGCCGACAACATATTCCAATAAAGCTTCACCGCCAAAACGGTTGCCCAGATTTTTACTGCCAATGAATCCTGGGGCAATAACGGGAATAACAGGAGTACCAATTTTCTCAGATGCCGCTTTGCAGACAGCATCGATATCATCGCCAATTAAGGCTGTAACACAAGTGGCGTAGACGAATACTGCTGAGGGTTGGTAACGCTCTTTGAGTTCCAGAATCGCTTTGTAGAGTTTCTTTTCGCCACCGAAGATGACATCATTTTCACCCAAGTCAGTGGTAAAGCCCATTTTGTAGAGTTGAGGGCCAGAGGAAAGACTACCACGACTGCCCCAGGAATTACCAGCACAGGCTATCGGGCCGTGGACTAAATGAGCAGCATCTGCGATCGGCACTAAAGCAATCATTGCACCATCAAAGGCACAGCCCCCTTGAGCCGCGCCAGGTTGTGCCTGTTGAGCGCATGACTTGTTTTTCTTTTCCGTTTGTTTGTGCTGATTATGCTCGCATCCTGTCTCAGTCAGCAGCTCGTTGATTTTGCCTTGGGTGATTTTCATCTCTCTTCTCGTGCTGAATTGTTAATTGTCCTTTGTCATTTATCATTTGTCCTTTGAATAACTAACAACTAATGACTAATGACCAATGACTAACAAATGTATTTTGTGACATCCTCTCCACATACATCGGCGAGGTAAGATAAAGCCCGAAAACGCAATCCTACAAATTCGTCATATAAAGGATTGAGTTTACACAATGCTGGGATATCAATAGACCGCCCAAATAATTTAATTTGTTGCTCAAAAGGACAACAACAAGGAATTGTTTGGCAAATTAGATGAGCGATGCGATTATTTTTAACCTGAATCCCATCCACTAGACGGCGCAACGGATTGAGAAGATTGTTGAACTTCCCTGGTTTTTTATAGTTAGGTGGATGGTAATTAGGGTGAGCGTGAGTGTGTTCGTGAGTATGATTGATGGTTTCCATCTATTTAATACCTCAGGTAAATGCTAGAAAGAAAAAGGGAAGTTGGGGATTGGGCATTGGGGATTGGGCATGGGGCATTGGGTTTGGATATTTCCCTATTCCCGTACAGACGCGATTAATCGCGTCTGTACCCACTCCCTACTCCCTACTCCCCTTCTTTACCCTTTAATTAACACGTTGTGTTTCTACGCAATTTCTAACGAATCAAGTCGTAAGAAATATCTGTCTTAGAAGGAATGTTGGTGTTGCGATCGATTTCTTCAAACAGGGTATTTACAGTCCAGTTGAGGAGGTTGATTATACCTTGGTAACCAATGGTGGCGTAGCGGTGTAAGTGGTGGCGATCCATGATCGGGTAACCGATTCTCACAAGGGGAATCTTGGTGTCGCGCCACAGGTACTTACCGTAGCTGTTACCGACCAGGAAGTCTACAGGTTCGGTGAACATTAGAGAACGCATATGCCACAAGTCTTTACCTGGCCAAAGAGTTGCATTCCTACCGAAGGGGCTAGAAGCAAGCAGTTCTCTCATTTCTGCTTCAAATACATCGTTGCTGTTGTGAACCAAGATATGCACAGGTTCAGCACCCATTTCTAGCATAAAGCCAACTACGCAGTATACTAAATCTGGTTCACCGAAGATAGCGAAGCGCTTGCCGTGAATCCATGAGTGGGAGTCAGTCATGGCATCAACTGCCCGACCGCGTTCATTTTCCAATTCTTCGGGAATGGGTAAACCACTCAGTTCGCTGATTTTCATCAATAACTCATCAGTACCCTTAATACCCCAAGGACGGCAAACTGCGGTTGGTTGCTTCCACTCTTTTTCAATGTACTCGCGGGTTTTGAGAGTGGAGTGTGATTGCAGAGCAATTGTAGCTATAGCATTAATTGAATCTGCTGCATCTTCTAGCTTTGTAGCAGATGGATACATATCGAACTCACCTGTGTTTGGTGAATCCAGGTAGTCGCTGTTGTCAGCTAGAAGGGTGTAGTCTAAACCGAACAAGGAAGCAATCCGCTTGATTTCGCGATTGTTGCCTACGTAGGTGTCAAAACCTGGGATGAAGTTGATCTTACCATTGCTGGTTTCTTTCTTATGACCTGCTGTCAGGTTAGAAAGAATTCCCTTCATCATGTTGTCGTAACCAGTGATGTGGGAGCCAACAAAGCTAGGGGTGTGAGCGTAGGGTACTGGGAAATCTTGAGGAACTGAACCAGCTTCCTTAGCATTGTTGATGAAAGACTGCAAGTCATCACCAATTACTTCTGCCATACAGGTGGTGCAGACAGCAATCATCTTGGGCTTGTAGAGTTGGTAAGAGTTTGCCAACCCGTCAATCATGTTTTGCAGACCACCAAACACGGCTGCATCTTCAGTCATTGAAGAAGATACACCAGAGAATGGTTCTTTGTAGTGACGGGTTAAGTGGCTGCGGAAGTAAGAAACGCAACCTTGAGAACCTTGAACAAAAGGTAGAGTGCCTTCAAAACCAACAGCAGCAAAGATTGCTCCCAATGGTTGGCAAGCTTTAGCAGGGTTAACGGTTAAAGCTTCACGAGCGAAGTTCTTTTCCCGATAATCCCAACTTTTGGTCCATTCTGCAACCCGTTCTACTTCTTCGCCTTCGTGACCATTTTCAAACTGCTTTTTGTTTTGAAATAGCTGTTTGTACTCCGGTTGGTGGAATAACTCTACGTGGTCTTGAATTTTTTCTGGATTCTGAGGCATTTCCGGATCTCCAAGCTTACTGAATTCTTTACTTATCGAGGAATGAGGATTTGAGGCGGGAATGGGAAGTGGGAATATGATTCAAAATTCAAAATGCAAAAATCAAAAGAAATTTTTAATTTTTTAGTTTTGAATTTTGGATTCACAACTCCCTCCTGGGGTT
The DNA here is from genome assembly GCF_036919555.1 of Nostoc sp. GTDB lineage: Bacteria > Cyanobacteriota > Cyanobacteriia > Cyanobacteriales > Nostocaceae > Nostoc. Next base: position 12,789 of record NZ_JBALCS010000034.1, on the reverse strand, counting down.
TTAGCCCCAGGTTATCCTTACTTATCTCTCTCTCCCATTTCCCTAAACGGCAGCCTTAGCCTTAGCCTTAGCTTCAGCTTCAGCCTTCTTAGCGTTAGCTTTTTCATTCCAAGGAGCGCCAATTAATCCCCAGGTTGGGCTGTTGAGTGCCAAGTCCATGTCGCGTGCGAAGATGGCGAAGCCGTCATAACCGTGATAAGGGCCGGAGTAATCCTTTTTGTGGTTTAATTCTTTTCAACAGCCTAATGTTTGCAGTAAGCAATGTGAGCGATAAACATTGTTCGCTGATAGCACATTTATTTTTAGACTAAATATAGGCTAAAAACACAGCATAATTAGGTTCAGGACTCATATTATGTCCGCCAGATTACCGATAATAAAAGAACCCTACCCCCAACCCCTCCCCGCAAGCGGAGAGGGGAGACAAAGCATAGCTTTGACCGGATGGGGTTCTTCGGGTTTAATATAGCGTTTCCTAAGCAACTGAGGTATACCCAAATCTTGTTTAACAAGGTTAGTAGCTTTGAAAACATACCTCACCAGGTCGGGAACTGCTATAAGCAATCAAGCGGACATAATATCACGCATCATCTAAATGTTGTCCTGAGCCAAGGCGATTAAAAAATCGCCCGTTTTTTTGCTCATCTCTGCAAGCACAGCAGCAAAAACAACACATGAGAACGAAAGTACTACTTGAATTAGAGAAAGTTAATCTGCGTTTGAAGTCTGCAAAGGCAAAGGTGACAATTAGGGAATCGAATGGAAGTCTGCAATTACGGGCGACGTTACCAATTAAACCCGGAGACAAAGACCGCAATGGTATTGGGAGAAAGCAATATAATCTGAGTCTGAATATTCCTGCTAACTTGGATGGACTTAAGACGGCTGAAGAAGAAGCTTATGAATTGGGGAAGTTAATCGCGCGTAAAACCTTTGAATGGAATGACAAATATTTAGGAAACGAGGCAATTAAAAAAGATTTTCAAACCATAGGAGAATTACTCAAACAATTTGAAGAAGAGTATTTTAAAACTCACAAAAGAACTACCAAAAGCGAACATACTTTTTTTTATTACTTTTCCCGAACTAAACGATTTACGAATCCCAAAGATTTAGCGATCGCTGAAAATTTGATCAGTTCAATTGAACAAATCGAGAAAGAATGGGCTAAGTATAATGCAGCCAGAGCTATATCTGCATTTTGCCTGACATTCAATATCGAAATTGATTTATCTAAATATTCAAAAATGCCTGAGAACAATTCCCGAAATATACCGACTGATACGGAAATATATGAGGGAATTATTAAGTTTGAAGATTACCTGAATAGCAGAGGTAATCAAGTTAATCAAAATGTTCAAGATAGCTGGCAGCTTTGGCGGTGGACGTATGGAATGTTAGCAGTTTTTGGTTTACGTCCACGGGAACTTTTTATTAATCCTGATATTGATTGGTGGTTGAGTCAAGAAAATTTAGATTTGACATGGAAAGTCCATAAAGATTCTAAGACTGGTGAGAGACAAGCATTACCATTATATAGACAATGGATTGATGATTTTGATTTGAAAAATCCTAAATATTTAGAGATGTTGGGGAGTGCGATCGCTAAAAAAGATAACACTAATCATGCGGAAATTACGGCATTAACACAGCGAGTTAGTTGGTGGTTCCGTAAGATAGGATTGGATTTTAAACCGTATGATTTACGTCACGCTTGGGCAATTCGGGCCCATATTTTGGGAATCCCAATTAAAGCGGCAGCGGATAATTTGGGGCATAGTGTGCAAGTTCATACCCAAACTTATCAGCGTTGGTTTTCACTGGATATGCGGAAGTTGGCAATTAATCAGGCTTTGAGTAAGAGGAATGAAGTTGAGTTGATTAGGGAAGAGAATACTAAGTTGAGGATGGAGAATGATAAGTTGAAGTTGGAGATTGAGAAGTTGAAAATGGAAATAGTTTATAAACAAAGTTAAATTTACTGATAAATCATACTAATTTTAGATAATTTGCTATGATTTAGGGGAGAAAAATCATTTTTGGTGACTAAAGTGATGCAGAAATTATAATTTTATCGTCAGATTACTACAAAAATTAAAATTAACTAAGGAGTCCAATCCAATTATTTGTGGAAGGATGTTAGCAATCAAATGCTAGAAAAAGTAATACTTCATAATTTCAAAAGTCATAAATCTACGGAACTTAATTTTGATGGTTCTAGATTACATGCACTCGTAGGAAAAAATAGCGCTGGGAAAACAACTGTATTACAAGCGCTACATAATCTCAGTACGCTTGCAGATTCATCATTTGCAAAGATATTTCAGTATGAAAGATCACCTCAATTCATTACAACAATTGGGGAAAAACATCTTTCTGTTACTGCAAGTGGTTTTTGGGGATATAACAATCGGCAGAATTGGCAAGCTTCCTATAGTTGGAAGCAGGAAAACAATGATTCTTGGCATCCCACAGCATCATGGAATATAGATGGAAAGCTAGGAGATTTGGAAGGATGGTCAAGTTCTTTAAGTGACTCTCCATATCCAATTCCTCAATCTCTGAAATATGCTGTTTACCTGAAGTTAGTTGCAAGTAATCTTGCTAAAGCAGCTTACAGCGAAAAAATTACGCCGAGGGTTGAGTTCGACGGTTCTGGATTAGCACCAACTTTAGATTTTTTGCGTAATGAGGCTCCAGACAAATTTAAATTAATAGAGGAAACGTTGAGTCGGATTGTACCAAATGTTCGCAAAATTGGCATAAAGCGAGCAAAGGTTCCAGTTATTCGCAAACGTTTAATCGAAGTTGATGGTAAGTCTATTTCCTATGAAGAAAATCAAGACATGACAGGGCAAGAAGTGATATTAGATATGAATACAGATAAGCGGATTCCAGCCCATGCAATTAGTGAAGGGACAATGCTAACATTAGGTTTACTAACTGTGTTAATGAACCCCACTCAACCTAATTTATTTTTTCTAGATGATGTAGAACAGGGACTTCATCCAAAAGCACAACGTGAGTTGATGACTGTTTTTAAGGAAATCATTCAATATAATCCAAATCTACAAATTATTTTTTCTACTCACTCACCTTATATTATTGATGAGCTTGTTCCTTCTCAAGTACATATATTAAATAACAGTAATTCCGGCTTCACAATCTCCAAGCGTTTAGATGAACATCCTGATGTGGAATGGGCAAAACAAACTTTGACAACTGGTGAGTTTTGGGATGCTGAGGGTGAAGAGTGGGTTGTTGCAGGAGAAATCAGTGATTGAGTTCATTGTAATAGTGGAAAGTGGTGCAGATGCACGAACAGCTACTAAATTAGCCGAGCGCATTTTGACGGAGCAAATCGATTGGTTAGAACCTGGACTAATAAGACATATATTTAACTGGAGTGGCTTACAGGCAGGAACAGAATATTCCTGTTGGAGCGACGTTACAAAAATTATTGATGATGCAAAAGATCAACTGAGATATAAACCTCCAAGATATCTCGGTCATGATAGTAGGAGTGTACCGTTAAAAACCGATGGAGCAGCATCTACTAAGGTTCTTAAGCTGGTAGATTTTCTTCAAAAAACACGACCGATTAAAGCCGTTATCTTTATACGTGATTTAGACAATCAACCAGAGCGTAGAGAAGGGATTGAGCAAGCACGCTCAGAACATATCAATCGACAGCCCCAACTAAAAATTGTTATTGGTACAGCTAACCCAAAACGTGAAGCATGGGTTCTCAACGGGTTTATTCCGTCTAATCAAGAAGAACAAATTCTAGAAGAAATTAAGACCCGATTGAATTTCGACCCTTGCATAGAGTCACACAGACTACGCTCTACCTCATACCAAGAACCCGATCGAATTAGAAATCCAAAAGTAGTAGTTGAGCAGCTAACAGCCAAAGATATGGAACGAGAACGACAGTGTTGGGAAGATACAAGTTTGAAACTTCTGTGTGAAAGAGGTATTTATACAGGTTTAACAGCCTACATCCAAGAAATTGAGCAACACTTGATTCCAATTATTTGGTCGGAGTAAAAAATTAAGATAATTATGAGTGTGATCGCGCGGTGGGAATATTAGCATTACAGATGTGACAATACTAAGCTAGGAGGTCAGATTATGGAAAGTATTAAAATTAGAACATATATTGGTGATGATGGAATTTTGCAAATCCAGCTTCCGCCTGAAATTGCCAACCAAGAACTAGATGTAATAATTGTCTTTCAACCTGTGATAAAAACATCCTCACAGTCTCCAACCAAAACGCCGGAAGAACTAGGATACTCTCATAAATTTGTTGAAGAAGTAAGAAGTTAGCTGCTCATAATCAAGCACGAACAATGATGGATAAGACGCAAAATACATTAGAAGATACAGAACGTGCGTTGAATACTTATTCTGAGCATATACTGCTGAGTGTTGCATCTCGGTATGGCAAAAATAGTGATGAGTACGGGATGGCTGGTGGAACACGCAAGTCAGATTATCGACGGAAAGCACGCTTGGTGGTAAACCAAATGGTGAAGCTTGTGGAGTGATTGTTTGAATAAACATTGATTTGGTTCAACCAAGTAGCTTATACGCTTTGTTTACAGCAGTTTTCATGTATTTGAACCACATCTGTCGTAAGGGCACAGCAATGCTCATTAGTGCCAACTTAAGCCCAAACTCCTTTAAAATCTCGTTTCCAGCCTCTGGCTGGAAATGCTCTTCAATTGCGGCTCTGCCGCAAGTCTTGAGGCGGAGCATCATATAGGCATTCCCAGTCGGAGACTGGGAACGAGACAATAATTTGTTTCAAAAGTTGTTAGAGAAGCATTCTTAAATGGTAATCGACCACGGGCGATCGCACACTGAAAGTATTAGCATTACAGGTGCGACAATATAAGCTAGGAGGTCAGGTTATGGAAAGTATTAAAATTAGAACATATATTGGTGATGATGGAATTCTGCAAATCCAGCTTCAGCCTGAAATTGCCGACCAAGAATTAGATATAGTAATTGTCTTTCAACCTGTGATACAAAAATATTCACAGTTTTCAAGCAACTCTAGCAGCTTATAAATGATATATTTTTTGTATTCTTAAGAAGAAGACTAATGGAAATTCATGAACTTAAAGCATTAATTAAAGAGAGCATACGGGAAGTTTTGCGAGAAGAGCCAATGTTGCTCTGTCAAGTTCTTATCCCCTATGCGAGTGATGAAGAACAAGCAGAACTGAATCAAATCTTTGGTTCACCATCAGACTATGAAGAAGAGGAATCAGTTGATATGACAGAATGGGTTAAATATGGCAATCAAATTCCGTAAAAATGCTACTAAGTTTTTAGAAAAGGCAAATATTGAAGATACTGCTAAAAGTCAAGAGCAACTCAACAAACTCCTGATTTTTGTTGAGGAGCAGGGGATTATTCCCTTCACAGACCTTGACATAAAAAATGAAGGGAGATTGGGAAGCATTTTATAGACTGCGTGTTGGGAAAACCAGAATTATTTTTACAGTTAATATTGATTTGGGTGAAATTGAAGTTTACACCATTGGCATGAGAGGAGATGTATATAAATAAGGACTATTTTAAGTAAGTTCAGATATTATCTTATATTCTCACCGCAGTAAAATAGAATGTTTAAATCACAGAAAGTATGGCTCTATCGCTCCCTTTATGGTTCCTAATATTAAATCCATGCTTTTTTAAACCTGTTATCCTTATGCAGAAAGGGTTTTGCAGTTTTCCAAGTTGGTGTTTCATAATAGCGTAAGTCACTTTAGCATAAGGGGCGCGATAGAACCCAAAGTATTTAATTATGTTAATTATATAGATTGGTATTTGCCATCTCATCTAAAATAGTACAAAATAACTATTGATACTATTGCTAAATTTAATAAATTTTAGTTAGATGAAAAAACGAAAACCTATTGAAACTTCCCAGCAAAATATTGTCAGCTATTGGGCAAGGCAGGAAAACGAGAGTGGTCTTGCTATTGATTGGTCAGATGCTTATAAGCGGTGTTGGCGTTGTGGATATCAGTCACGCCTTGAGCGATGTCACATAGTTCCTGATTCCCTTGGAGGTTTGGATGCTCCATCCAATCTCGTTTTACTGTGCCGTCGTTGTCACCGAGAAGCTCCTAATGTTGCTGACCCACATTTTATGTGGATATGGCTTCGTGCAACTTGTGTACCCTTCTATGACTCATATTGGTCAATTCGTGGCTACTTTGAGTTTGAGCAAATGTTTGGACGGCGACCATTTATAGGTATTGGACTAGATGAATCACAAGCAGACCAAGTAAATGAGTTACTTTGGAAGGAGATGGAAAATGCAACTATTCACTTTGGTGAAGGTCGAATGAACCCTGCAACTCTCGCTTGTATATTTGCAAAAGTAGAGGAAACACTAACCGGAAAACCTCCGAAATTAAAGCGTCCTGAATGGGGACAGCAATATACTCATCAGGTAATAGGATTGAGGATGATCCCATCAAATATTTTAGAAGATGAAACGAGCTAATAAGTATGATGATCGCATCTTTGAGATCAAAGATATCATATTTGATTGCTGCTTAATTCCCACACAGCCACATATAAACTTGTTCAACTACTGGAATCGGACTAGCGATGTCTACGCCTATGCACCCATCCCAAAGCATACATCGTCACAAAGCTGATTTACTTAAAAACAACGCCGCGATAAATTTCCGCCATCGATAATGCGATCGCAACTGAATCCAAAGAAATAGATACTTCTAAGCCGCTAAAATCACTGAGCAACCAACCTTCTGCTTGTTTACTGTAGCGTTCCACAAAAGGTTCATCCTGCTCAACTAATAAATATTCGCTAAAACTTGGAATTGATCGATACATCCGAAATTTACTGAGTCGGTCGTAATCTGCGGTGGAAGGAGACAGAACTTCAACAATCAAAATGGGATTCAAGACTTCATCTAAACGTTCAGCATTTAGTTGCGGTTCGCTGTCAAAAATCATTACATCTGGATATACTCCACGTCGATATTCGGGAACCCACAGCCGTAAATCGCTGTTAATTGGCTCGAATTGAGTATCGCGGAGCAAAAACTTAAAAAAGGCAAAAATATTGCCACCGATGCGGCTGTGTTTAAGCGTTCCTCCGGACATGGGTACGATTTCTCCATCTCGATATTCGCTGCGTCCTTCGGCTTTTTCTGCGGTCGCGCGATATTCATCCAAACTGTAGCGGCGCTTGATGGTAGAAATCATAGGTCGTAGGCGATCGCATTGACTGTAGGGCAACAAAACTATTTTGTCACAGATTTGGCTGTGAGGTGATGTCATACTGTGATGCGATGCCTCCGGCGGGTTACGCCAATGCCTACGCATCTATCAACTGTTTTGAACCATCCAAACTAAAAATCCGAGAATTTGTTCTACGGGTGGGAGAGGATAATCCATCAAGTCGATGGTGACTATATTATCCTCTAGCTTCAAGAATCGCCATTGTGTACCACTGCTAATAGAACCATATATTACGGCAACTGGACGATTTTTGGCGGCGTTGAATCTTTGGGCGGCAACCATTTCTGCAATACATTGTCCAAACCCTGTTCTTAAATCAGCTTTTTTTGCTTCCAAAATTATAATTGCAGGTGCTTCAATTTCTAGTACTTCCGGCGAACGACTCAAAAGGAAATCACACATTCCATTAAGTCCAACTGCCTCATCAACTGTAAAATCTTCCCCAGAAAATAAGCTAATTTGGCGATTTAATATCCGTCTAACTTCCAATAATACTGGGTAAATAATTCCTTCGGAACGCGCTTTTTCACTTGCTGAAGAAGCAAGCGGCAGACTTTCTTCAAGATATGCCGTCAGTGTAGCAGATGCTTCAATTGGTTCAGTGGCAGGAATAAATCGTCCACCTTCTTGTGTTTTTAACCCGAAAGCTTCTTTAACTTTACTGATAGTTGTAAACTGACTATAAGGCATAATTGATATAAATTATAGTTCGTAGGCGACGCCGAACAGCCCGCCGGAGGCATCGCATTGGTTGTTGGGCAACAAAACTATTTTGTCACAGATTTGGGTGTGAGGTGGTGCGATCGCTATGTTTTGGGCGATGTCTATGACAAGCTGCTTTGCATCTACGCAATTATTTGAGCTTGACAAAATTTTGAGTAATAGCGCACATCCTAACTTGTCGCTACTATTCTATTTCCATTCTTGCCCTCCACACTAGCAAAGATTAACGGTGTAATACACTACTTTTAATATTTTAAATAAGTAAATTTACGTATATAGCGGACTGAGAGAATTCCGGCAAATCTGCAATGTTTTTGCTATAAGCGCGATCGCTGTCATAAATGCGCGAATTACTGAAATGAGAAAGCAAACTGGGGTTTGAGAAAGTAAAAGCTCATTTTACTTGCGGAAAACACCCAAATGAGAAAGCAAAAGCTCATTTTGAGTAAGTCAAATGCCATTTTGCTAACTAAATTCGACTTTATCTATATTTCTGTGCTGTAATGACTAGTTACAGTCAAGGACTATACTTCGTAGGGCGACTGTTACAGTATGTGTGTTATTGGGGAATACTCAGTTATATAGGAATCCGGTTTGATTTCTGAAAAGATACGTAGGTGTGTTAGCAAGGAGAGTACGGCACCAAACCCTTGATAATGGTGCGTTACGAACTTCGTTCTAACACACCCTACAATACCTAATTTTGTTCAAAAATCAAATATGAGTCCTATAGAAGTACTCAATACTTCTCGAATTAAGTTTACTAAAGGACAATAAGCTATGTCATCAACTATGCAAATTGACAGTTCTGCAACACCGAGAGCTATCCAAATCGCTCAGATCATTCAAAAGCGCCGTCCATTAGCTTTAAAAATTGAAACCGTAGAAATTAACCTCAAAACTCTTTCAGCTGCTTTACGTCAACTTGAAAAGCAGCGTGACCAGTTACTTGAGAAGGTTGGTGATCCTAGCACAATTGGAAAACTCAGAGAAATTGATTGTTTTGCCATTCAGAGAAGTATTGATACTGAGTTAGCTGCTCTTAACAGTCTCAAGTCTCGATTTTCCCGTAATACCCTTAACATTGGGGTGGTAGGACGAGCCAGACAAGGTAAAAGCCGACTTCTGCAAAGTTTGACTGGGTTATCAACGGCGGAAATTCCAGATGGTGATGATCAACACTGTACAGGAGTTCGTAGTAACATTCACCACAACTCAGAAGTAGGAGAAACTTATGCTGAAGTACGGTTTCATTCTGAGCGTTCTTTCCTAGATGAAGTGATTGCGCCTTACTATTGGCAACTTAAGCTGGGTTCCCATCCCTTAACCATTCAAGAATTTGGTGATATTCCACTACCAGAACTTCCTGGAGAGTTAATTGAAAAAAGACAGGCGGCGGCGGTTAAGTATGATCATCTTTGTAGATATCACCAAAATCTTCACAAATATCGTGATGTTTTGTCAGAACCTTCTCCACGTCGCGTCCCACGACATGAAATCCGAGAGTACGTAGCTCAAGATACCTTAGACAGACGACGTATCTACTTCAATTATTTGGCAGTTCGGGAGGTAAAAATCGTCTGTTCTTTCCCAAATGTAGATATCGGACAAATCGCTTTAGTTGATATGCCCGGTTTAGGAGACACTGGGATTGGTGACGAAGAGCGAATGATAAAAACATTAGGGCAGGACATAGACTTAGTTTTATTTGTCCGAATGCCCAAATCCACTGGTGATATCTGGGTAATAGAGGACGTTGAACTTTATGATCTGGCTAATGATGCCCTAACTTACCTTCCTATTAAAGAATGGTCTTTCATGATACTCAACCATATCAACGTAAGTTCCGATAATCGAAGAAATTGTGAAAGTTTAGCTGCGACAATCTCTGAGAAACACATTGATGTTCAAGATGTTGTAATTGCAGACTGTGCTGACTCAGAACAAGCACAAACTGAAATATTAGATCGAGTCTTACATTATCTAGGACAGAAGGTTGAAATATTAGATCGACAATATGCTTCTGCATGTCAAGACAGGCTGATTCAGCTTCAAAGAACTGTTGCTGTTGAGTTAGAAAAAGCTAAGGATGCTTGGAGGCAAGCATCAAGAGATGATTGGTTTCCAAAATTCCTTGAACTTTTTGAGAAGTTTTGGAATGATTTGACCAGAGAACTTGAACGTCTAACTTCATCAATGATCTCTAAACGAGATACCGACGATAAAAACTTTAAGGTAGCTGTTGATTCTGCGATCGCAGCCTGTCGCTCAAAAACAGGAATTCCTGAATTGGAAGAGATTCAGCAAAAAGGAGATGCTGCTGGGGCATACATGACTGCTTATGCTATATGCTTGCATGAGGTGCGTACTCATCTCTCAAAACAGTTTCTTTCTTTGGATAGTGCATTAAAAGAATCTTTAGAAGAAGCAAAGTCTGGTGTAGTAGTAGTTCTGAAGAAGCATGGCAAATTGGAAAACATTGGGGAAGGTAATGGTAGTGAATTTTTAAAGCAGTTAGCAGAGAAGATTCCAGAGAATTTAGCTGGACTAAGACTTGGTTTTCAGACGCTTGCAACCTTCGATCTTCAATATCGTGGACTGGTTCAACATAGAATTAGAAGGCATCTAGATGTTTTAACTCCTAATAGAACAACCTACAGACTTGAAGGAAGTTTGCTAGATAAATGGTATATATAGGAATCCGGTTTGATTTATGAAAAGATATGTAGGGTGTGTTAGCGACAGCGTAACGCACCAAACCCTTGATAATGGTGCGTTACGAACTTCGTTCTAACACACCCTACAATACCTAATTTTGTTCAAAAATCAAGTAGGAGTCCTATAGATATAAAAACAGCAGGAATACATACATCTACCCCGGCTGAGAAAATTGCAAATAATCTCTCTAAAGCTCAAGCTGAAGCAGTTAACAACTGTGAAAAAGAACTTAAGACTCTCTTAAAGGAACCAAGTCAAGCAGGCTTTGCTATTGTCGAAGAATTTGTTGATCGGGTATTACGTGCTGAAGGTGTCCGTACTGAGTGGCAGATTTTCTTACAGGAAGTTGCTTCAGATGTTTGGATTGATGAGTTTGGCACAACTATGGAACGTACCCAACTTAAACGAGACTGGATGCAGAGAATAGGGGAAGTCGATCATCTAAAGCAACCAGATGCACTAAACTTTTTACGATAAGTTGTTGTTCTGAGTCAAAATTGACGGAGAATAACCCAGCAGCATAACGCTTTTTTGGAGCGGACTGTAGAGATATTTAGGTGTGTATGCACAGGTTAATTGCGCGTTACATAGCGCCATGATCTCAAGCAATTTGATAACATTAACAAAGTGGGTGATGTCTACGACGGCGTACACCCTCTTCAGCAGAGAGAACAAAAACACATATGGCAAAGCGTAAAAAAAGCAATCTCCAGTGGATTAAGGAAACGCTTGAACTCAAACCTGATCATCGCTGGGAATCTCCATCAGGCTATAAGATTTTTGTAGCAGATCGAGGCGCTGTTCGCTTCAATGTTCCCCAGAATTGGGTTTTTGAACCACAAGAAAAATCCTTCAAGTTCCTCGATAGAAAACCGCCCAACGATGATTGCTGCCTAGAAGTATCTTTCAATCGCCTGCCACCCAATGACTGGAGCCAGTTTCCGCTAAAATCCACCTTGAAGAAAGTCATGGAAAACGATAGCCGCAACGTCATTGCTAAGGGAGAAATTTTTACCGTCAAGCGCCAAACCGCTAGGATTGTCTGGACAGAAATGAAGTTCATTGACACTCAGGAAGAACCACGGGAAGCTTTTTCGCGGACTTGCATTGGTTTGGGGTCAAACGTTCAGTGCTTGATTACATTCGATTATTGGGCAGATCAAGCAGAGCCGTTAATACCGATTTGGGATGAAGTGATGCGTAGTCTCACATTAGGGTTATATATCCGTGACCCAATGACTGGTCTGGCTTTTCCAGACTGAACCACAAGAATGAATCGTGAGCATAAGTCAAATTGAGACATCACCGAACAGCCTGTCGTAGACATTGCATTTGAGGTAATTGTTTTTGCCGAGTTGAGGCGAATTAATAATACTTCTGCTTTCAAATAAGGAATGAGTCTAAATCCACTAACACAGCTAATTTCAGAACGAGGTTTTGACAGATTTCAATCAGGATTAAGCGTTTTTGCTTTTCTTAGTGCCATTCAGCTATGAGGTTTATTTGATCGCCATCATAGCCATTTTTATTTGTTGGGTAACACGAATGTTCAACCCAACCTACGATTCTCCTTAACCCAAGCGTATTGCAATATATGACATTGACAGGATAAGGTTCATTCGTGATTCAAACCTGAGAACCCTGACTTTATAGATCAATACGCTTGGGTTAGCGCCTAAGAGGATGTTTGAAAAGTATTGGGCGAATAAAATTCGCTACTACACAAACTTTCGTCTTCCTCCGTGGACTAACAAAAAAGTAGGGTTTTTAACCCAGGTCGGTGGGTTTTATTTGTATAGCCGCGACTTCTAGTCGCCAGGGCTAGTAATAAATTAGACTTTTCAAACAACCTCTAAAGCCTTAATCTGCGTAGGTTGGGTTGAGCAACGAAACCTAGGGCGTGTCATCAATTGAGCCAAATGACAGAAGCAGCCAGATAAATTGCACCTAAAAAGTTTGTAGCGCGTTTGTCGTAGCGTGTTGCGAGCGCTCGGTACTGCTTGAGTTTGGCAAAAAAGTTTTCAATAAGATGACGGGCTTTGTATAAGTCCCGAT
>NZ_JBALCS010000033.1:0-89295 GCF_036919555.1 Nostoc sp. | reverse complement strand
TGGGAATATTACCACAGGCGGTATGAACTCAGAAGCAGGGGGTACTGGCAATGGCGGGGACATTACCCTCACCAGTAACGCAGGAGCGATTGATACAACTAAAGGGACTGTGACATCCCAAATTCACCAAGATTCAAATGGAACAGGGCGTGCAGGAACAATTGTTTTTACAGCTAAAGATAATATTCAAACCGCTTCATTAGATGCTAGTGCCGAAAAAGGAGATGCTAGCAGCATTCAACTTACTAGTAATAATGGAGCGATTAACACCACCACAGGAGATTTATTCACTGATTCTGGAAGTGGAAATGGTGGCGCGATCGCTTTCACTGCCAATGGGAATATTACCACAGGCGGTATGAACTCAGAAGCAGGGGGTACTGGCAATGGCGGGGACATTACCCTCACCAGTAACGCAGGAGCGATTGATATCACAAAGTTGATCGGTGCCGGTGCAAGTACAACACAATTTACTAACGACTCTACACTTTATAAAGCTGGAGATATTTCGATTAATGCAGCAAGTGACCTCAGAGTTACTGGCCAGATCAGAAGTAATTCTTTAAGAGGATCTGGCGGTAATATCTCTCTCACCAGTGGGTCTACTCTTTCCATCGTTGATGGTGGATTTGTTAACAGTCAATCCAATATCGATAAGGGCAGTGAAAATTTCAAGCCAGAGGGTAATATTAACCTGAAAGCTCCCTCAATTTTTCTAGACAATGGTGGTCGAGCTACTGTTAGTATAGTTGGCTCTGGACAAGGAGGAAATTTAATAGTCAACGCTGATGAACTAAAGCTACTCAATGGAGGTGCATTAGCTTCGATTACCAGAGGAGTTGGCAATGCTGGGAATATCAATATTACGACCCGTCGTTTGTTAGCACAAAATACCCGTCCTAGCTCAAATATTGATATCAACAATATTGATCAATATCGTACAGGAGTTACCACAATTGTTCAACCGCTTCCTCAAAGTATTGCGTTTGGATCTAATGACTTCCAGAGCGGTAAAGGAGGAGATATCACTATCAACGCCTCGGAGTCTATAGAACTGATTGGTAACCGACCTGGAGTATTTACCCCTACAGTCAGTCAAGCAACAGTGGAATCTTTTCTCAATCTTTCTACAGGAATTACAACCGGGACAATAGGTAGTGGATCTGCCGGGAAGTTAGATATTAATACTGGGAAGTTAACGATTCGAGATGGAGCCGGAATCACAACAGCATCAATTTCACCAGCTTCATTACCAACATTATTTCCTGAATTGGTTCCTTCGTTGGTAGATAAATCAACTATTTTTCGTTCTTATGTAATTAATTCTATTAATTCTAAGCTTGCAAATATTTCTGATGCTGGAAAAGGTGGTGATTTAACAGTCAAAGCTGATCTATTTGAATTGCAGGGAGAAGGAGGTTTGGCTACAGGAACCCTGAGTTCAAGTGATGCGGGTAACTTAACAATTACAGCCAATCAAGCCATACTCCGAGATGGAAGTGTTATTGCAGTGAGTACCCTTGGTTCTGGGAAGGCTGGGAACTTACAAATGACGACAAACCAATTGAGTATCCGCGATGGTTCAAGGGTGGGAGCAGGGACAGCAAAAGCCGGGTTTGGAGGAGCTGTAACAATCAACGCTTTAGAGTCAGTGGAATTGACTGGTAGATCATCTCTTGATAATCGAGTTAGCAGCAACTTATCTACCATAGCTGAACAAGGCTCAACAGGAGATGCTGGTGACTTGAAACTAGTCACAAGGCAACTCATTGTTAAAAATGGAGCGCAAGTATCTGCTGCTACATTTGGTACAGGAAGACCTGGAAATATAGTTGTGCAGGACGCTGCTTTAGTGTCCCTAGACGGCGGTACTATTTCTACTACCGTCAACCCTGAAGCGTTAATCAAAAATGATACAGATGATCCAAGCGGTAAAATAGACATTCAGACTCGACAACTTTCCTTAACTAATGGTTCTCAAATTTCATCTGCTACATTTAGTACAGGAAATGCTGGCAGCATCTTTGTACAGGTAGCTGATTTTGTCTCACTTTTTAAGAGCTCGATTTCTACTGAGGCAACAGCTACCGGTTCGGCAGGTATATTAACAATTGAGACTCCGCAATTGCTCCTTCAAGAAAGAGCTAAAATATCTGCTGCTACAATCTCTAGTACAGGTGGAGAAATTAAACTGTTGGGATTAAATACCCTAAAGGTAAAGAACAGTCAAATCTCTGCTTCAACACAAACGGGCAAAGCGGGAAACATCAGTGTCAATGCAGCAAACTCTGTCCTTTTGACTGGAGGAGAGGGTAGTTTGTCAGTAGCAGCCACGGCAGACGGTACAGCTGGAAACTTGAACGTACAAACAGGTCAGTTTAATATCTCCAATGGTGCACAAGTAAACGTAAGCAGCCATCAAGGACAAGCGGGTAATTTGGACATCACCGCTAACGACCTTTTCCTCGACCAAGGGCGGATATCGGCGGAAACTGCTAAAAGTGGACTGGAAGGCGGGGCGAATATCACCCTGAAAATATCTGATTTCTTGCAAATGAAAAATGAAAGCTTGATTTCTGCGACTGCTCTTGATCAAGCTAATGGCGGCAATATCAATATTGATACTCTATTCCTAATTGCCTTTCCCCCGACAGGCTCAAAAGGTAGCGACATCATTGCTAATGCAGAAAGAGGCAACGGTGGTAGAATCGGCATTACCGCTCAGGGTATTTTTGACATTGAGTTCCGCAAACAGCAAACTCCATTGAACGACTTTACTGTCAGTTCTAAGTTTGGGCGTTCAGGGCAGGTAGAGATTAATAGAACAGTTGATCCTAGCCGTGGCTTAATCGAATTACCTATAAATCTAGTTGACCCCTCACAACAAATTTCTACCGCCTGCACACCTGGAACTCAGCAATTCCAAAATACTTTTGTGGCAACAGGACGCGGCGGACTACCCATAAGTCCCACTGAACCATTACAAGATTCAAGTACTGTGTCTGCGTGGGTGAGATTAAGACCAAAACCAGAAAACTCGGCAAACACAACAATTGAGCCACAAGTAACAGCAATTTCAACTACTCCCAAAATTGCTGCTACTCAAATAGTGGAAGCTTCTGGCTGGGTAATTGATCGCAATGGAAACATAGAACTAGTAGCACAAGTTCCTCAACTCAACCCCCACAGCCCTTGGCAAACACCTGCTTCCTGTCCTGTATCTCAGGGAGGTGTGAAATATGGCAAAACTTCAGCTGCCAAAGCGAGTAATTAAATTTGCGGTAACTCCCGTAGTCCTATTTATCCTTGCTGTTTTCTTAACTATTATCCCTAGCACATTTGCCAAACAACAAAAGACAAATTCACCAGACGGGTTTCACATCCAAACCAATAAACCCCCAGCCAAAATACCACAGCCACTTCTTGAGCAAGGAGAAGCACTTTATCAAGCTGGACGCTTTACTGAAGCGGTAAGTGTTCTACAACAAGCTGTCCGTATCTATCAACAAGAAAGCAATAACCCCGCACAAGCCGCAGCGCTGACTAACCTCTCTCTTGTATATCAGCAACTCGGCTCGTGGAAAGAAGCTGATGCAACTATTGATAATAGCTTAAATTTACTTGGCTGGGATGAGATAAATCAAAAGTTAAATGTCAACAATCCAAAGTCTGAATTGTTAGAAATTCTTGCACAAACTCTAAATATTCAGGGCGAATTGCAACTAGCACAGGGACAAACTGATGCATCTGTGAAAACATCACAACAAGCAGAGCAAATCTGGAAGAAATTAGATGACAATGCTGGAGTAACGCGCAGCCGTGTTAACCAAGCACAAGCCCTACGAGTTGCTGGTTTTTACCGCCGTAGCTTAAATATATTGAATGAAGTATCCCAACAATTAATTTCCCAACCTGACTCACCTATAAAAGTAACAGCTTTGCGATCGCTTGGTAATGTCTTACAACAATTAGGCGAACTTGAGTTATCCCAGAAAAACTTACAACAAAGCTTAAAAATCGCTCAACGTCTACAACTGCCTCTAGAAATTAGTTTGACGGAATTTAGCCTTGGCAATACTACTAGGTCGTTAAGTAATATTAAGGATGCGATCGCTCATTATGAAAATGCTGCCAAAATTGCACCAAACCCTCTCACGAAAGTTCAAGCCCTGATTAATCAGCTGAGTTTACTTGTCGAAAACGAACGCATTACTGAAGCAAAGTCATTAATACCCACAATCCAATCTCAAATCCCCAATCTACCTACCAATCAAGCTGGTATTTACGCACGGATCAATTTTGCTCAGACTTTGACTCGAATTGGTAATAAAAAAGACATTGCAGAGATTTTGGCAAATAGCATTCAACAAGCCAAAATAATCGGCGATGAACGTGCCGAATCCTATGCACTGGGCAGCTTGGGAGAAGTTTACGAGCAGAACCAACAATTGCAAGAAGCACAAAATTTGACGCAGCAAGCGTTGTTTTTGGCTCAAAAAAATGATGCCTCAGATATAGCTTATCGCTGGGAGTGGCAGTTAGGACGCTTACTCAAAGCACAGGGAAATATCCCAGCCGCCATATCTGCTTATGATGCTGCTGTCACAACTCTTCAATCTCTTCGCAGCGATTTAGTTGCGGTTAATCGAGAAGTACAGTTTAATTTTCGTGATCGCATAGAACCGCTTTATCGGCAGTCTGTAGAGTTAATTTTACAACAGAAAGGACAAGGAAAGCCTGATTTAGATAAAGCACGTCAGCGAATGGAAGCCTTACAACTTGCAGAACTGGACAACTTTTTCCGAGAAGCTTGCTTGAGTAACCAATCTGTGGTATTGGACAAAGTAGTAGATCGAGACAACCCGAATACTGCTATTTTATATCCGATTATCCTAGATAACCAGTTAGAAATTATTATCAAACTTCCCAAGCAACCGTTGATGCATAAAACTTCTAAAGTCAACCGTCAGCAAGTAGAGCAAGTTATTACAAAAATACGAGAGACAATAGTCGAACCCGATGCTCATCAGCAATTTCAAGCAGCTTCTCAACAGCTTTATAATTGGTTAATTAAACCAGTCGAAACAGACCTCAAAAATAGTAAAGTCAATACTATAGTCTTTATCCCAGACGGGTTATTGCGAAATATCCCGATGTCTGCATTATCTGATGGCAAAGAGTATTTAGTCCAAAACTACGCTGTAGCTGTTAGCCCTGGATTGCAACTTTTTACTCCCAAAGCTCTAGCACAGAAAAAATTAAATGCCCTGATTGGAGGACTATCGCAACCACCCAAAAACGAAAACTTTGAAGCGCTTCCCTACGTTAAGGATGAACTTAAATTCATTCAGGAATCAGGCGTATCGACAACTACATTATTGGATAAAAATTTTAAGAGTACGACTTTAGCAAAAACCATCAATGCTCAACCTTTTCAAATTGTTCACTTGGCAACTCACGGACAATTTAGCTCTCAAGCCAAAGACACTTTCATCCTAGCTGCTGATGGACGCATCAATGTAAGTGAATTAGATAGCTTACTCAAAAGTAGAGAGCAAAAACGCACAGAGCCAATTGAATTGCTTGTTTTGAGTGCTTGCGAAACAGCAGCAGGAGATAACCGAGCGGCATTGGGTTTAGCAGGGGTTGCCCTACGTGCTGGTGCGCGGAGTACTTTAGCTTCCTTATGGGAAATTGGCGATAACTCTACAGCTTTGTTTATTGATGAATTCTACCGCCAGTTAGTGCAGGGTAAAACTACGGCAGAAGCTTTACGTTTTGCTCAATTAAAACTACTTGAATCTCCCGAATACAAACGTCCAATGTACTGGGCACCCTACGTTCTAGTTGGTAATTGGTTGTAGAGATTTAGGCTTATAGATATTTTGCTGGATATGAAATTATCGTAAATAAAAGGGTTTAAGACCCCTACCTCTACAGGTAACCCCAGTTTCAGTCGGGGTTTAAATCCCTGTCTGAAATTGTCTTGAATTTTGAATTTTGAATTTTGAATTGTTAATGGCGGTTTGGTAAATTTATTATCGGAGTCTTAGCAAGATTATCCAAATTAATGGATTGCAATAAACTTTGCCAATCTTCTTGAACAGATGCATCATTAGAATGAGAAATGCGTATTTGTGCTAGCATATTTAAAGCGTCAAACCAAATCCCTTCTTTGGCATAGATTATAATCTTCTGTCGAGGATCAGTTACTGCTTCTAATTGTTGGATAACACGAGAATCTAAATTGATTCTTTTAATATCCCCTTCTACATACAAAGCAATGCTTGCTGACTCTTGCTTACAATGTACTTTTAAATACCAGCGATATGTCTGATCTACTTCTAATGAAGCAACAGTGGTAGGGAGAGAAATACCAATGATACTGGGCTTTGAAGGTAGCGCGATCGCATTTCTATAAACATCATTTTCGGCGCTATCCTGTAAGCTAAATTCAGCGCTTGAGTTAGACAAATCCTGAGTGTACGGGATGTAAAACCAAAACGTAGGCCGTTCAGAAGTAGTTAGTCCCTCTACAATCCCAATAATTGATTTATTTGTCTGTCCAGCAACCTTTTGTTCCTCTTTAAATGGTACTAAGGCGGTGAGCGGGGTTGGAACCGCAGGGCAATTATCTCGACTACCCATTCCTGCTCTCCGCCCAGATACAGGACTTAACCGAGCAGGTGCTTTTGGCAAAATAAAAACTGGTCCAGAGGTAGGTTGCTGAGGTGAAGCAGGTGTTTTAACTGGTTGTGCAGGCTGTTTATTAGTGACTGGTTGTTTAGTTTGATCTGTTACCTGTGCTGAATGTTGGGTAGTGCTGCTCAAAATCAGAGCAGTAGTTAAGATCCATTTCATTGACTTAACGAGGTAAGATTTTTGCTTGTTGCGATCGTTATCATAAAGGTCAGCGTAGCATTTTGTTAAATTAGTCATCACCATTTTTGAGGGAATTTCCAGATTTTGACTTACAGCTATTTTCAGGTAAATAGACCACGCAGTAAGGGCACTTTGACATACTGGCTGCTAATTCTCTGGAATTGCCTGATTTTTTGGTTGAGTACTGATTCTTTGGATTACTTGCTCAAAAACTTGTGCAAATAATTCAATTAGCAATGTTCGCAATTGTTTTGATACTGCTTGCACACTCACTTCCATTCGTTCCACCCATAACAATCCCTCTTGTGACAATACCCTTTGTACTTCTCTTAAGCCTGGAATTTGGCGATACACTAAACTTACAACATCGCCATCATCACCGGTAAGGTCAATATTCTGTTTTGGAATTGTTTGTTTTGTTCGTTTTCATCCAATTTCAGGGGTTTAAAGTTGCAGGGTGATAGCAATGAAAATATCTCTTGCTCGATTTGTTCGATGGGCGACGCTGGCAGATGTTTTTGCTATCGCAGGTCTGGGTTTCCTTTTCGCGCTGGACGTTTTGTACTCATGATGTATCACTAAGAACATCAATCAAGATGTTCTTAGATTACATCTTATGGTTTCATTTTGCTTAAGTTGACACTAATGAACAATGTTGTGCCCCTACCTATGTACCTCATTTACCTGAAAAACGCTGTAACTGGGAAGTTGTAACAGCCATCCCTAAAGAGTTTGTAATAGTAACCAAACATTTAGCACCCTAACGATCATAAATATTAGTTTTAGTTGTGATTACAGGTATGCTATTTTGCTCTCTTGATCGTAAAATATTGTCATTCATTTAATTCCATCAATTCTTTGGTTTTCAAATCAGCCGCAACAGGTTGAGAACATCCTTCAATCTGAGGAGAGATAGAGCAAATTGCATCTGTCGTTGTTTCAAAACAATTTGATAACCCAATTATTTTTAACAATCCTGAACGTTCTAGTAGTTGTTTGACTTCGGGTTGTAAACCTGTGAGAATTAAGCGGCAATCGTGCCGTTCCAAGTCGTGGTAAATATCCTCTAAGGCTACTAACCCAGTTGTGTCCATATTTGGCACAAACCGCAACCTGAGAATTAAATACTTCACTTCCGGTTGATGGCGGACGAAGGTAACAAACCGTTCAGCAGCACCAAAAAATACGGGGCCATCTACGCGATAAACGGCAATTTCCTTACCTAATTCCAGAGGAGTACCAGGGGGAAATACTTCGGTTTCAGGTATTTTGACTAGGCTTAAATCGCTCATCCGTTTGATGAACAAGGCCCCGGCTGCAATCAATCCCACTTCTACAGCCAGAACTAAGTCAAACAAGATTGTCACTAGCCAGGTGAGAATCATCACAGCAAAGTCGGAGTAGGTAGCACGCATCAATAAACCAATGGCTTTCCACTCAATCATCCGCACGCTAACTACGATCAAAATCCCAGCAAGTGCTGCTAAAGGAATCTGTGCTGCTAGGGGTGCTAAAGTTAAAACAATAATCGCTAAGGCAACACCGTGAATTACCCCAGATAGTCGGGTTTTAGCGCCAGAACGGACATTGATAACAGTCCGAGCGATCGCACCTGTTGCGGGGATGCCACCAAAAAATGGCACAATGATATTTGCCAATCCTTGACCAATTAATTCGCGATCGCTATTGTGTTTTTCGCTCACCGTCATCCCATCAGCCACTACCGCCGATAGCAACGATTCAATACTTCCCAGTGCTGCTAAAGCCAAAGCCGGATTAATCAGTTCCCGAATCAACCTAAAATTATTCCAGTGGGGGATACCGTGGGGCATCGGTAAAGATTGCGGAATGCTGCCAATTGTGGGTATAGCCAGATGGAAATAAGCAGCGATCGCAGTTGCCAACACCAACCCCATTAAAGAACCCGGTATTGTAGAATTGATTCTAGGCCACAAAACCGTGGTTGCAATCACCACCATTGCCAACCCAACAGCAGCCCAGTTTAGAGCTTCTACATGAGTTACACTTTGCCAAACTCCTGGTAAAAAATGTTCGCTACGCGGTAGTTGTAAACCAAAGAAATTATTTAATTGACCACAAAATATAATCACGGCAATACCATTGGTAAAGCCTGCCGTCACTGGATAGGGAATAAACTTCACTAGCTGTCCAAGTTTGGCAACCCCCAAGGCAATCTGGATAATCCCAGCCATCACCCCAGCAATCCAAACTTTCTCAATGCCGTACTTGCCGACAATTGCCACCAAAATCACAGCCATTGCACCTGTTGGGCCTGTAATCTGGACTGAGGAACCACCAAAAATTGCCCCTACAATTCCCGCCACAATAGCCGTGTAAAGTCCAGCTTTTGGTTCTACTCCACTTGCCACCGCAAAGGCTAAAGCTAAAGGCAAGGCTACCACTGCTGCTGTCAGTCCTCCCGTCAAATCGCCACGCAGTCCACTAAATAAGCTACCCAGACGCTGTGGTTCTTGGAGGATATCAGATATTGCCATATTCCATTTCAACTCTCATAGACAATTTATTGATAGACAGATAGATGTCATATGATATCCGGGCAATTAAGCACCATACCCGGAACCTCAAAGAGCCTGGAGGGAAAAGCTCCTTTATTATAGACATCTCTGAAAAAAGTCAAAATTATATTGTTATTAACTTGTAGCGGGCGATGCCTGCGGCGGGCTACGCCTACGCAGTCTTGAAGAATCCGCCCGTTTTGGTTTTATACGAAGCTACCTTGGCGGTGGATAATGAAACAGAAGCGGTAATCTGGCGATCGCTCGAACCGATTACAGTAGATCCACAGTGTCAGAACTTTTAGACTTGGGTAAAAAATGGCGAGCTGATTCAGTAGAGGTAAGTGATGGCACGACTGAAGATTATGCTTTGCGCCTGAAGCACCGACTGAGAACTAGATTTGAAGGGGCCCTATCAGGTGAAGATGTTCACCGATATTCTGATGCGGTGATTGTTTGTTATTGGTGGGATTGAATACTTGAAATATTTCAATCAGAGAAATCGTGGACTACAATATGCTGTTTTCTTCCCGATCTTAGCCTGCACCCAAATTGAGCAGCAATCGCAGCCTCTTAATTTTTTTTGAGTAAATTATTCTTTGGTAGATATTGAGTCACAGATGTCGGCTCAATACTACATTCGATATCACAAAATTAGACTTATGTAAATACTATTTTGTCAATAGTAATTATAATAACTACCAATATCATTTGTTGTTAATTATTTCCAAAAATAGTATTTACTATAATTTAATACTTGCGATATAAGCTGAGTTTCTGGTAAGTCAATTCAGAAAAAAATTCTGATATCCAAAATTTAAAGCTAATAAGATTTTTTTATAAATCTACTTTAAATTTACTTATCAATCCATTTTAAAATCGCAATGAATTTTTCCACTATTTTGTAGGTGTTAGGAGTTATCATGGCAAAATATCTATTAGCTTATGCTAGTGGGATGGGATTATTATGTTTAATTGCTGGGTTATCACCTGTGCAAGCCCTTCCCGGTTTAGAAATTGCAGATAAAAATGTAGCTGTTAATCAAGATGATGGCAGCTATCAAAAAAATGATTCTCATCAAAGCGATTTAACAAATAATATCTCCAGTAAATTGCTGATAGCTAATGAAACTCAAAAAAACTTACCCTCAGTCAATCAACAGCAAAAAATTCAAGATATAGGAGTAGATTCTGTTGTTAACTTGTGGCAGCCAATCATACCACAACCTGCAAGTTCATCTCCAACCTCATACAAACTTGCACAAGTAACATCCGTATCCCAATTGTCTGATGTACAGCCGACTGATTGGGCTTTTCAGGCACTCCAATCTTTAGTCGAGCGCTATGGTTGTATCGCAGGTTATTCCAATCAAACCTATCGCGGTAATCGGGCGATGACTCGCTATGAATTTGCTGCTGGCTTAAATGCTTGTTTAGACCGAATCAACGAACTGATTGCGACTGCAACTGGTGATTTGGTCAAGAAAGAAGATTTAGCCACGTTGCAGAAACTACAAGAACAATTTGCGGCGGAATTGGTAACATTGCGGGGTCGAGTAGATGCTGTAGAAGCTCGCACAGCAGAACTAGAAGCAAATCAGTTTTCTACTACAACCAAACTCAATGGTGAGGTAATTATTGCTGGTGTTGGTGCTAGCGGTGGCGCTCCTAATCAGAGTGACCCGAACATCATCCTAGTCAATAGAGTGCGGTTAAATCTCACCACTAGCTTTACTGGTAAAGATTCATTAATTACTGGATTGCAAGCCTATAACTTTTTGGGTGGAGCCGATGGACAGGGTAGCCTGCAACAAAGTTTAGGATTAGCTGCGCCACTTTTAAGTGCAAGTAGCGCTCGTACCAGTTTTGAGCCGCAATTTCCGGGGTTAAATGTCAATACTTTGTCGAGTGTTGGCGCAAACAGTGTTCAGCTTTACAAATTGCTGTATGTCTTTCCCGTCGCTAATAAATTAACCTTGTTTGCGGGAACTGCGGCAGAGACATCAGATGCTTTCCCAGTAATTACGCCTTTTTATGGTGAAGGACAAGAGTCAATTTCTCGTTTTGCCGGCTTGAATCCTGTGCTACGAATTTCTGGTGGGACTTCGGGTACTGGTTTAGCATCGGCGGCGGGATTTATTTTTAATATTTCGCCAAATTTGGATTTAAGAGCTTTATACGGCAGTGTAAATGCCAATTTACCCGAAAAATCTGCGACTGAGGTAGTACCAGGAGTTTCTACTACACCTTTGGGAGCAGGTTTATTTAGTGGTAGTAGTATTATTGCCACACAGTTAACCTTCAAGCCAAGTTCTGCTCTGGATATTGGTTTAAACTATGCCCACAGTTATCACGAAATCAATATTTTGGCTACAGGATTAGTTAGTAGTGATATCGGTGCTTTAGCAGGGGTTGCAGTTGGAACACCGCTCACACTCAACTCTGTTGGCGGTACAGTAACATGGCGATTGTCTCCCAAAATAGCATTATCTGGCTACGGTGCAGCAATATTTGTTGATGCTGCTTCAAATAGCGTGAATGCTTCCACCACCTTTACAAGTTGGATGGCGGGAGTTCACTTCAGAGATTTATTCAAGTCAGGAAACACTGCCGGGATTCTTTTTGGTCAGCCGCTTTACCGTACTGATGCTGGTGGTTCTGCTCAACTTACGCCCACAGGCGACAATCGGGCGACTCCTTACCATTTAGAAGCCTATTACCGCTTTCAAGTTAGCGATAATATCAGCATTACCCCTGGTGCGTTTGTTCTCTTTAACCCAGAAGGTAACAGCAACAATGAAACTACGACTGTAGGTGTACTTCGGACTACTTTTACATTTTAAGAGATTGGGACTAGGCAGTCAAAATCCCCCAATTTCTTGGGGGATTTTGAGATTGGATAGAACCTATCCCACTATTCTAAAAATCCCTACTTCTTTTCGTAAAATATGCTTGAAAACCTGGATTTTTCGTTTTCATTTCTTAATAAGCTTCAGCTTTGTAGCACAAATATTAGGCTCTCCAACGCACTGGCTCTTCAGGACTTTGTTCTGTGTTAATATCAACTGCACGAAACCGCAAAAAGCCGTGACTACAGTATTAAAATCTCATCGGGTATCAAGAAGGCGTAAACATTCAACGCATCCTCTCCAGCGCTTGCTTGAGTATGGACACCAGTATCGTAAACAAATTTGGCTGGCGACTACTTATTCTATTCTCAATAAATTTTTAGACTTGGCACCACCCGGCTTAATTGGCGTCGCGGTGGATGTGGTAGTCAAACAGCAGGATTCCATAATTGCACAGTTAGGGGTACGCGATGTCTTTCAACAATTTTTGATTATTTCCTTCCTGACTGTGATCATTTGGATACTAGAATCTGTTTTTGAGTACGCCTACGCTCGCCTTTGGCGGAATTTGGCTCAGAATATTCAGCATGACTTGCGTTTGGATGCATACAAACATTTGCAAGAGTTGGAATTGGCTTATTTTGAAGAACGCAGCACTGGCGGTTTAATGTCTATCCTCAGTGATGATATTAACCAATTAGAGCGGTTTTTGGATGGAGGAGCGAATGATATCATCCAAGTTTCCGCAACTGTTGTAATTATTGGCGCTGCTTTCTTTATTTTGGCTCCTAGTGTAGCGTGGATGGCTTTGTCACCGATGCCATTTATTCTCTGGGGTTCCTTTGCCTATCAACGACTACTTGCGCCTCGCTATGCTGATGTCCGGGAAAAGGTGGGTTTCCTCAATTCGCGTTTGTCAAACAATATCAGCGGAATTACTACTATTAAAAGTTTCACCGCTGAAACTTATGAAGCCTCTCGTTTGGAATTAGATAGTGACGCTTATCGCCGTAGTAACTCTAAAGCAATTCTTCTTTCTGCTGCTTTTGTGCCATTAATTCGGATGCTGATTTTAGTGGGGTTCACGGCATTACTGTTGTATGGCGGGATGGCAGCGGTTTCTCAAAAAATGTCTGTAGGTACTTATAGCGTCTTAGTTTTTTTAATACAACGCTTGCTGTGGCCTTTAACAAGATTAGGCGAAACTTTTGACCAATATCAAAGGGCAATGGCTTCGACTAATCGAGTCATGAATTTGTTGGATACTCCTATCGCTATTCATACAGGTGATGTGACGTTACCTGTGGATGAAGTGCGCGGTGAAGTCGAATTTAAAAATGTTTATTTTGCCTATAAAGATAGATTTCCAGTTATTAAAAATCTGTCTTTGGATATTCCGGCGGGGAAAACGATCGCAATTGTCGGTTCAACGGGTTCTGGTAAAAGCACTTTAGTCAAACTTTTATTGAGGTTATACGAAGTGCAAACGGGAAGTATTACTCTCGATGGCATTGATTTGCAAAGTTTGAATTTGCAAGATTTACGGCGCTGCATTGGTTTGGTGAGTCAAGATGTCTTTCTATTTCATGGCACTGTAGCAGAGAATATTGCCTATGGCAGCTTTGAGACTACAGAGCAAGAAGTTATCACGGCGGCGAAGGTGGCGGAGGCGCACGAATTTATTATTGAATTGCCCGAAGGTTATGAGACAATTGTGGGGGAAAGAGGACAAAAGTTATCTGGTGGACAAAGACAACGGATTGCGATCGCCCGTGCAGTTCTCAAAAATCCGCCGATTCTGATTTTAGATGAAGCGACCTCAGCAGTGGATAATGAGACAGAAGCGGCAATCCAGCGATCGCTAGAACGGATTACAGTCGATAGAACTACAATTGCGATCGCTCATCGTCTTTCTACTATCCGCAATGCCGATTGCATTTATGTCATGGAACATGGGAAATTAGTAGAGTCGGGAACCCATGAGGAATTGCTGGAGAAAGATGGGATTTATTCTAGTCTATGGCGTGTACAGTCGGGTTTGAAATAACTTCCGCGCATTGTTTTGTGTCTTCATTACGAATTATTTATGTTTTTTGGTAATAGTCAACCAGAATCAGGTGATAACAAGTGGCGTCGCCAGTTGGATAAGTTTGTGAAAGCAAATCAGCAGGAATTGGCGGCGCTGTTTTGGGGATTGTGGTTAGCAAATGGTGACAGTCAGGGTACTGTTGGTATTGATTTGCAACCAACGCCACATTTTGTTTATTGTCCGAAAGAGCAGATAGAGAACTTAAATATTAAAGTTGAAAATCGACTTCAGGAAATTTTGGGAATTGTCGAGAATCATCAGCCGGAAGTGGAAGTTGTGATGATTGGGATTGGGAAGGGTGAAATTAAGTTAATTCAGTTTATACCGGAACCAGCACCACCGATTTGTTTTGAGCAAGCTGGGAAGGATGTGGATGGGTTATTGGAAGTTTTGGAACAGAGGATGAGTGAAGAGATTGTTTTTTAAGGCAGAGGAACGCTAAGGAAAGCGCAGAGGAATGCGGAGGATGATTAAGGACTCTGCGCTTATTGTTTAGTTGATTGCTTTGTAGAAATCTGGGTAAGTCAGATTTTCGGCACAATGCCAGATAATGTTAAATACGAACTCGTAGCGATAAGAACTATTTTTGTATAACTGTTTACTCAGATAGTCTTTTAGGGTTATGACTACTTGTGGTAAATGTTCGCTTTGGAGGATTTTTGTCTAACTATCAGCTATATCTAAGAGACAGGATTCATAAGATAGTTAATGTGTGGGTTTAATGCTGAATTCGTTTTTGTAGTCATCATATTCCTGAAAAATCTGAATGTCCTGAATAAGAACAAGGACAGCTTGTTTTAGCTTCTCTTTAACTAATTTGCTGCCTAAATCAAGTTGTTCTAGATTTTGAACAGCATTTACTAGATTTTCAGATGCTTGCAATCGCATCAATTTATTTTGACTACTTTCCCGTATTTGGCATAAAGTGGTGATCGCCTTCGGATTACTTGGATCAATTTTTACTAAACTTCGGCTGCATACAAACGTTCCCATTCATCCTCAGAGGCTTGATGCTGATACCAGTTCTTTATGAAGCTGCGCTAAATAAAGCTTCAAGAATAAAGTCGTAAGAGGTGAGAGAAACAATCACCTCTGGTGTAATATTTTCTAGCACCTTAGCTAATTTACGACGCAGTTGTGTAAGAGTTTTGCAATTTTCCCATTGAAGTTTGTCTTTCAGAAATTCCCAAAACCTTTCAATTGGGTTCAATTCCAGAGATTCAGGAGTGCTGAGTGCTGAGTAACCAAGAGAGATAAATAGCTTCATACAGAAATGGTATTACTCATTAGTCATTAGTCATTAGCTTCCGACTTTTGACAAATGACAAATGAGAAAAGACAAAAGACAAAGGACAAATGACCAACATAACTCAACCATCAAACTTCCCGATAATAGACCAACCGTCTTCTCCTAGATGTGTGCGGGTTTGTCAAAATCGTACCTGCAAAAAGCAAGGTGCCCTCAAAGTTTTAGCAGCTTTTGCGGCTTTGCCAATCCCTGGTGTAACGGTAACGGCTAGCAGCTGTTTGGGACAATGTGGCAATGGGCCGATGGTGCTGGTATTACCCGATATGGTCTGGTATAGCAGCGTTCAACCCGATGAAGTATCTTTACTAGTAGAAGATCATTTGCTAAGTGGCCAAAGAGTCAAACAGATGCTCTATTATCGGTTTCATCCCCAGAAATAAATCTCATTAACAATATCAAGGTCTGCAATCTTATTGACTGAAGTGAGGCATCCAATGAATATCCAGCAGCTGCGTCAATCCTTAAAACAAAAATGGCTTATTTACTACAAGCAAAATATTACCTGGCTGGTCAAAATGCGAATTTGGGCGACTTACGATGGTCTGCGCCGTCCTTTGTCCGGTTTTATTTTGGCAACACTGTCTGTTTTAGAACCCCAGTTTGATGAAATACTTGCTTTTATGCTGGAGCTGAATAACGATCCAGATAAAATAGTCGCCGCTTTAGGTCTTAACTTCAATGCTGATCAAGAGTTACGTTTAATAAAATCTGAGCATTCTAATTCTATGGCTACAAGCCAAGCTGAAGAGTATTCTATGGCTACAAGCCAAGCTGAAAGTGAGTCGCCAGATGAGAAGGATTCTGAGGATAAACATCTGTCATCGGCTGTAACTGCCAGCAAGATTGCGCTTCATTCTCTTGCAAAGACTCTAGACTCCAATTTGTCACGCACCGATCAAGTTGTGCCATCATTTACAGCTACCACTGAGGTAGTTCGCACACGCAAACCTGAGTTAGTAGTAGCAGCAACTAAAATTGCTCCAGACACTCCGGTAAAAACGCCATCCTCCGGTTTTCTAAGCCAATATCAACCAATACTACGATCGCACTCGGCGCTGACAATGACCAGTGAAATAAACAGCATCAAAACTATGCCATCTATGGCATTAGCTACGGAGGTTAAGAGCAATGCGCCATCTGTCCGAATCCCTGTAGGCGCATTGCTGGCAATTACCACTGAGATTTCTAGTAATGGTAAACCAGTGCGATCGCTAGCAATTACTACTGAGCTTAAAAGCAACGGCAAACATCCGAATATTCAACCAGAATATGTTAAGAGCAAAGTGAATATAGCAACCACTAATGCCCGTAGTCTAGCTTCTTGGGTAGATGAATTTTGTTACGGCGCTAGGGAGAAAGAGAAAGATATTTTGATTTAAATTGCTTACGGGTACTCGTGAGAAACAAACGGGATTTCTACGACTTCACCCTCAGTTTCTCCCACTTTGACTTTTAAGCCTACACCACCAGCTTTGGTGCGAATGTAACCTAGTCCAAAATAACCATCAGTGGTTTGGGTGTAACTGGTAAGTTTGCCAACCTTTTCATCTCCAACTGCGATCGCACTTCCAATTTCCGCAGGGGCACTGAGGCGCACACCAAATAGGTGTTGCTTTACACCTTTGTATGTATTTAATCGAGCAATGGTTTCTTGCCCAATATAGCAACCTTTATTAAAAGAAATTGTTTGCCACAAACCAACTTCCAGAGGATTATAATCATCTGTGAGTTCAGCATCTGGGGCGGGGCGGCCTTGTAAGATTCGTAAGGCATCCCAAGCGCGATCGCTCATCTCTACCGCCCCAGCTTCTAATAATTTGTTCCACACCGTTGCTTTGTCAGTATAGGGGAAAGTTAAGGTATATCCGGGAGCAGCTAACCCACTACCCACAGCAATCCGCACTCCTTCGGCAGGAGCAATTGTGTATACTTTGTGACTAGCGTAAGGTTGTCCGATGAGTTCGCCAATACCTAACTTTTCTAAAACAGCGTCGCTTCCTGGACCAATCAGGCTGAAAGTGTTGGTGTATTTTGTGATATCAGATAATTCCACCTTGTCGGCAAAGAAAATATATTTATCCAGCCATTCCATGAGGTACTGGCGGCGGTTGGGTGAAACTAGCAGGATTACCGCATCTTCTCTAACGTAGGCGGTTACTAAATCAATTGTTCTGGCTGTAGAGGTGACGAAAACCGTATCACAACCTTGTCCTGGCTTGAGTATTTGGAAATTGTTAGTACTTTGGTTGTGCAAGAAATTGAGGCGATCGTCGCCAGAGACTTTGATGCGTCCCCAGGAAGTGCGATCGCATATAGCAACTGTTTCTTCTGCGGCTTGGATAGCTGCTGCGTCTTTATCGTCAATTATAGATGTTGGCATGGTGATGGAGAGTTGCCCTGTTTCAATGTTGTCGCATTGGAAATCTTAGCAAATAAGGGTTTACAGCTTCAATGCACCTCCGGTTTTCTTCTAGCGTATAATCAAATCAACAGAAAGTGCCGAACAATAAAAACTTATGAAACGAACTTTTACTGCAAGTGTATGGCAGGAAGGTAACTGGTTTGTGGCACAGTGCTTGGAGATTGATATTGCTAGCCAGGGCCAGACTGAAACTGAGACATTGGCTAATCTTGAGGAAGCTTTGTCACTGCATTTTGAACCACCAGTAGCTACTATTATTCCTCAAATTAAGACACTTCAGGTAGAAATAGGTGCCGCTTAAATCCATTACCTTATCGTGAAGTGAAGCGTAGATTAGAGGCAGCAGGCTTTGGAGAAGTTAGCCAAAAGGGTAGTCACGTAAAATTTGCCAAATCTACTAATCAAGGAAGCCGTACTGCGATTGTGCCTCATTATCGAGAAATTACTATCGGTACGGTGGGTAGTATTTTACGACAAGCTGGGATAAGTTTAGAAGAGTTTGAGGTTTTGTAAGGGGGGTATATAAGTGAAAGCAATACGGTTCCGTTAAACCAAAAAGCAGATAGACTAAGGGTTATCACCCAAGTGTACTGGGATTGAATGCAACTTAAAGAATTCTCACTGATATCGCCTGTAGTTGATCAGTTACAGTAATCAAAGCCTTAGAAACAGCTATCCCAACAGACGCAATTGAACAAGCGATGGCTTCTCTACGAGACACTTTGCGATCGTGTCTACCCACACACAAATAGAAATAAAGAACGAAAGCGGGCTTGTGCGATCGCATCTGGTGGTCTGTTTAATCAATTCCTATATATTTAATGAGAACGGGCGTACCAATCAGCTTTGTAGATTCCTTCTATATCGCCTTGTAGGTTTGCTACTTTGACCTCAGATTGTTTAACTGGAATTTCAATCACAAACTCAGCCCCCTCACCAGGTTGGGACAGACACTGTAATTTCCC
Source organism: Nostoc sp. (assembly GCF_036919555.1). Lineage (GTDB taxonomy): Bacteria > Cyanobacteriota > Cyanobacteriia > Cyanobacteriales > Nostocaceae > Nostoc. Next base: position 70,242 of record NZ_JBALCS010000033.1, on the reverse strand, counting down.
TCCATGCTTTTCTACAATTTGGTAACTAATTGAGAGTCCCAAACCTGTACCTTGACCGACAGGCTTGGTTGTGAAAAATGGATCGAATAGCCTAGCCTGTACCTCTTTTGTCATGCCGGCTCCATTATCCTTAATGGAGATTTGCACCCAATCATCTGCTATAAGTTGTGTTTTCATAGTGATCAGAGGATGGTATTTATTTACACCTGATTTCGCAGACTGATGGCATAAATCCTCCAGCGCATCGATCGCATTTGCTAACAGGTTCATAAATACTTGGTTAAGTTGTCCAGCAAAACACTCTACAAGCGGTAACTCGCCGTACTGTTTGACAATCTCAATGCCTGAATGCAATGAATTAGCCTTAAGACGATGCTGCAATATTAATAGAGTGCTATCGAGTCCCTCAGGAATATCAACAGGTTTTACCTCAACTTGGTCGAGACGAGAGAAATTTCGCAAGGAAAGAACAATTTCACGAATTCGTTCAGCACCTAGTTTCAGCGAAGAAAACAGTTTAGGCAAATCTTCTGCGATGAATTCTAAATCTGCTAATTTTGCTTGTCGTTCAATTTCCAAATTAGGTTCAGGATATACCTGTTGATAGACATTAAGCATCTCAATCAAATTTTGCGTATATTCATGAAGATGAATGAGATTGCCGTAAATAAAGTTAACTGGATTATTAATTTCATGGGCAACTCCTGCTACTAGTAATCCCAGACTCGACATCTTTTCAGTGTGAATCAGATGAGCTTGAGTTTGCTGCAAATGTTCAAGCGCTTGGGAAAGTTGGCTGGCTTGCTGCTGTGTGTGGTTGAGCAGTACCGCGTGTTGTAAAGCAACTCCTAACTGAGAGGCAATTTGGCTGACAAATTCAATTTCAGACTCTTGCCACTCACGGGATTTTTGGCATTGATGAATACATAGTAAACCCCATAGCTGCCCTTGCTTGAGCATGGGAATTACTAAGTTCGCCTTCACTTGCAAGCGAGACAGCATCGAAATATAACAATCGTCTAACTCGCTGTTATAAATATCAGTGACTGCATGAATGTAGCCTTGGGAGAATTTCTTAGTATACTCCTCACCCAAGCAGCGATCATACACCTTTGCTGTTAAGGTCGATGGGAAAGGCGACGCAACATCTTCTGCAATGACTTCGCCGCCGTCATAGTTAGATTCAGAATAGAAGCGAAAGACCACAACACGATCAGCATTGAGTACTCGGCGGAGTTCTTGGGTCGTGGTTTCAAAAATCGCGTTCAAGTCCAGTGATTCCCGAAGTTTGGTAATTACACTTGCTAAAGTTTGCTGTTGCTCTGCCACAAGCGCCAATTGTCTGGTTTGCGATCGCACTTGTTCTAGGTACTCGGCTTGCTGCAATGCCACTCCCAACTGAGTTGCTATTTGCGTGAAAAACTCGACTTCTAAAGCTTCCCAATGCCGAGTGCTTGAATGTTGATACGCTCCTAATAAACCCCATAGTTCTTGTCCGACAAAAATCGGCGCAATCATGAAGGCTTTGACATGAAATTGTTCAAGTATGTCAAGGTGGCACTGGGCAAATCCGACGCTATAGATATCATCAACGACAAAACCTTCATTATTACGGTAGCGTCCGCCTTGCGTTTCTTGTAAGTATGTGTCGTCCCACACCATACCTACTCCCAGCTTGACATTGCTCTGCCATTGGGGATTTGCAGATTCATAATCACTGACAAATTCACCTCCCCAGTCGGCATTAAAACGATAGACTGTTAAGCGATCGCTCTTAAGTAATTGGCAAACTTCCTCAGTCGTGGTTCGGAAAATAGTGGTAACGTCCAGCGACTGTCGCATGTTAGCAATGATCCTCGCCAAGGCTTGCTGTCGTTCCACCGAGCGCTGTAGCTCAATAGTCGAGCGTTGCAAATCGGTATTAGTCTGTTGCAGTTCGGCGGTGCGATCGCGCACTTGTTGCTCTAGGTTTGTATTCAGAGCCTGCACTTGCTCGTAAAGTCGATACTGTTTTACTGCCGTTGCAAAGCGTTCGCCTAATGCTTGCGCCAGCTTAACTTCCGATTCTGCCCACTGCTGTGCTTGCCCGGTTTTGAGTTCGCGCCATGCTGCAAAGGACTGACGCGGCATCAGTTGGCGAGAATCGGTATCAACACAGCCTGCCCAAATAGTTTCAATATCCACCTCATCTCGGAAGATGGTTAAACAGCCAACGACGCTGGTACCATGCTGTAGCGGTACAATCAACAAAGCCCGGATTTGCGTTGCTTGGAAGCTGGGGGCGAGCGATCGCAATAAGGGTTCTTTATAAAGATCGCTGATCACCCACAAATTTGAGTCAGAACTGAGTTCGTTAGATGGAGGAGTCAAAGCGTAAACTGCTCTCATCCAATTCACTGACCATGTTTTGTTCTTTTGCTTTTCTGGATAATCGGGGGATGAGACAGCAGCGGAATAGAGATATTTCTGCCACAATCGATGCTCCTCAATCGGTCTATCTTGTCCGATATCGAGTTGAGTAGGCTGTATCCCACAGGTGTAGATTTCTGCTGTTTGTTCGCTGTCTGGCAGCAAGTAGACTCGTCCTCCAGAGCCTTGAAAGGCAGCTACTGTTTCTTCAAGGGCAGCTTGCAGTTGGACAGTAGGCGTAGTATGCAGTTGCTCCGTGACTTGATTAATAATCGCTTCTTGACGGGCTTGCGATCGCACTTGACTGAGCAAAATCGATTGCGATATGGCGACCGCCAGCTGATCGACCACGGACTGAATTAATAGTAATTCCTGTTCTGTCACCACTCGCGCTTCTGAATGGTGAGATACCAATAGTCCCCACAATTGAGATGATTCCCCCAGAGAAGGTAATAAATCTTTCCCTGTTTCCTTGCTCTTTAAAACAATCGGCACCACAACTGAAGACTTTACACCCATTGCCGTCAAATATTCTATATGACAAGGATCGACGGGACGATAGCGAATATCTTGCTGGTCTAATAGTTTGCCTGTTTCTAAGCAATCGAGAGGACTAATACCAATTTCGTGTGTTGTCAAATCAACGATACTTCGCTGGCGTGCTCGGACAAACAGTTCACGGGCATAGGGTGGGATGTCATCTGCGGGGAAATTTAACCCCACAAGAGGCGGCAACCGACCTGAATGAATCGATTCAGCAATGACTAACCCATGACCATCAGGTTGAAACTGATAAATTTTGACGCGATCAGTGTCTAGAAACGAGCGTACTTCTGCAACCGTCGCCGACAAAATTTCTTGCAGTTCTAAAGATTGCCGAATACGACTCGCAATCCGATGTAATAAAATTTCTTGAGTTTGACTTACTTGCTTTGTTAGCGATCCCATACATTTGAGTTTTATCAAAAATTTGAGTATTTTATTTGTATACTTTCTATTTTGGTAATTAATTACTATCTAGAGTAGTAGTAAAAATACGGATATCTACCACAGCAAAAAGCAAAACTCCACAGAGGATATCAATTATAGTTAGTAATGCTATTTGTTACACAGAAAAAGGCTGCGTCACCATTGAATCTCATTCGCTGATCAGCAATCAATGGGCGATCACGGTTAATGATACAGGAATTGGCATCGCTCCTGGTCTTGAGGAGCGCATTTTTGACCCCTTTGCTGGCGCTGAACACTCCAACAAACTGCATCCTCCTGATCGCACAGGGTTAAAACTAGCGATGGCGTACCCGCCCGCCGTAGGCGATCGCATATTCTTTTCTTACTTTTACTGATTCACTTATTGTCTAATTTGTCAAGACGTAAGTTATGAATCTGGAAAGCATCGAAAAAACCGTGCGATCGCAAATTTTAGATGAATTTATTTACTCTTCTTCGTAGAGCGAGAACTCTTTACGCAACTCTTCTATAGTTTGGGGCATATTAGTCTTAGCCTTAACACGTTGTAAAGCATTTAAAAGAGGTGCTGTATTCTCAGGTGATTGGAATAAGTATGCTGTCTCTATGATGCTATTAAGTTCCGCAGTCGGAATTATGGACACGCTTTTCGCACCTTTACGATTAACAACTACAGGTTCACGACTGTTAATTACCTCTTCGTAGATTTTGTCAAAATTATTGCTAGCTTCAATGTAGTTTGTTTGATTAGGCATTTTTTGTTCATCGATTTATCTGTTACTTTTTACTGGCAGGTAACTAAAGAGTTGCTTCAGCTTGAATTTCTTGAATAATGGTTAAAATTTCCTCTTCCGATTCGATGTGCCTTGCTAGAACTTCAGCAGTTGATTCCAGTACCCGCTCAGAAAATAATTTAGCTAAATCTCGCCGCAAACTCTGCCCAATGTAAAACTTGAGTAATGCTTCAAGTGTCATATCTCGATTATCTGCAACTTTTTCGAGCGATCGCAATGTCTCTGTTGGTATTTTTATTGATACCGTTTCTGTAGCACGCGGTCTTAAGTGTAGTTCGAGTTCTTCATCATGCTTGTTCATATAACTTTCTTTCTGTGCTAGTACCTTGACGATTTGTTGATTAGGATGGGGTGCGATCAGATTGCTTTTACTATGACAGTGCAATCACTGACGCAATCTTTTCATTAGTAAATTAAGCTGTACGTGCTTCAGCTAAACTTTCCCTCACATAATTAATTATGTCCTCTGAAGAGTTTCAAGCAGCACACGACAGCATATACAACACTGGCACACGTCTTTTACAGTACCTTCAGGAAATTCGCCAAGGTCGCTTCAGTGAAGGAGATGATACCAAAGGTTTGCAGAGTGTCGAGGATGAGATCAACAAAGCTCTACACGCATTGAAAGAGCAAAAGTATCAAGTAGCTGTGATTGCAGCAATGAAGGCTGGCAAGAGTACCTTTTTGAATGCCGTGATTGGCGCTGATGTTCTGGCAAGTGAATCAGAAGCCTGTACAGTCTGCCGTACTGATATCCGACCAATTGACGCTAGCGCTACGCCAAGACTGTTGGAGTATCGACAGGGGCAAAAGAAACCTGTTGTTATTGCCGAGGGTGACTCTAGTGTGATTCGGCAAAAATTTCTAGATCACACTCACAAGCTTCGAGCTACAGCTAATCATGACAATACCACACGCTTTGAACTAGAGCATCCCATAGAAGCGATCAGCAAACTGTCATCACTAACTGGTTTTACCTTGGTTGACACTCCAGGCCCCAACGAGTGGGAATCCGCAGGCTTTAGCACAGTTACACTCAAGCAAACAGCTTTGGAAGCGCTGCGAACATGTGATGCTATTTTGTTTGTTTTAGATTACTCATCCTTCAAAGACAATACCAATTCAGAGTTGCTTCAAGACTTGATAGCGCAGCGTGGAGAATTTCTTGCAAATAACACAGGGAAAATCTACTTCATTCTCAACAAAGTTGATCGAAAAGCAGAAGGAGATCGAGCCATTAATGATGTAATAGCAGATTTGAAGCAGGCTTTGATAGGATTTGGCATTCCAGATCCCATAATATATCCTACAAGTGCATGGCAAGGACTTTTAGCTAAATTAATCCAACAAGGTACAGCCAGCGATAGCCATTTAAAGAATTTCAAAAGATTCTTTAGTGCTAAATATGCGATAGAGAATGAGGAAGGCGACTCTGTAACCCCTGCTCCAAAGAAAATTGCACCACAGGCTTTAAAAGATAGTTTTATTCCGACTATTGAAGAATCAGTAATTCAAACTGTAGTCCAAAACTCTGGGTGGAATCTTCTAAGTGATGTTTTGGCAAGTCTTATTAAGGCAGGTAAGTCCATTGAAGATACTCTGAACACACGGTTCATCGGTTGGGAGATGGAGATTGAAACCCTTAAACAAAAAGTAGAAGAGTACAGAAAACGTGCTATTTCGGCTAAAAGAAAGGTTGAAGATGTCAAGAACTCTGTAGAGCAACAAAAACAGAAGTTAATGAAGGGCTTTAGCAAAGGAATTAATATGTTTGCTGAGGGTGCTAAAACTAACATACAAGATGAAATTGATCAGATTGCTCACTCCAGGTCTGCTAAATATCAAACAACCAAAATTCAAAATAATCCTCAAAAGATGGAAACGCAGGAATCTAATACAGATAATTTTGGAGGAATTATAGAGGATTTTACTGAAGGGATACTTGAATTTTTTCCTGGTTTAAGAGGTTTAAGTAAAATATTTAGAGTAAGCGTTAAAGTTGGAGAATCTTTATTAAATTCTCTTACAAAATCTTTTCCAGAATATTTGAATAGCCAAGATTCTTATGTAGAGATAGAGCAAACCAAAATTGCTGATCCATACAAAATTAGAGTTAAGTCTAAAAAAGATGCTGAAACGATTAAACTTACAATTAATCAATTTTGTGCTCCGCATATTCAGAATTTATGGTTAGAAACGCAAGATAGGTTGGTTAGAGATGGAACAAGATTCCGAGAAGAATTAGTGCAAATAATCAAAAATGATATTCAATCGATATCAAATGAATTATCTGATTATCTTGGACAAACTTTAGAAGTTGAATTTAATATTAATAAAATTCAATTTCCAAAATTTAAGTTTAAAGGTATTGACGCAGTAATTCAACGTCAACAAGATGTCATTATTGGAAACAAATCACAAAAGATAAGTGGGACTTGCTGTCAACCAGATTATTATGTTGATATTCCAATTCAAGGAAATGTTTACGACATTGACTTAAAAGAAACAGCAAGGTTAATTCAGCAAAAGATAGATGAGCAAGTTTCGAGAAACCAACGCCTATTAGAGCGAGTTATTGATAAACAGGTATCGAAAGACTTCAGAGATGCAGAACAGCAAATTAATGACTACATGAACAAGTTTCAAGAGCAGTTTGACAGCGTGTTGAGAGAACGCAAAACTAGAGAGGCCGAAAAGGAGCAAATTCTTGCGACTGTTGAAACTCAGAAAGTAAAACTTAATGAATATTTGAGCGAATTGGCTCCTATTCAAGCATCTTTAAATAATTGGAAGCCAGTATAAACTATTAGGTAGGCGGCTAAGACAGGCTTAAAAAGCTCATTAACGCACGCAGCTGAGTTTCGTTTGTATAGCCCCAGAATTATATTCTGAGGGCATTTTATTTGTTACCCTTCTGGCAATTTAGCAAACGCCTGCTCAACTAACTCCTTTGCCTTAGCATCCAAACGCAACCAATCGACTTCACCCAATTCATCAATTAAACTAGTATCAATATCAGCAGCTTCGTTGTGTGGAGTGTATTTAATAAAACACACTTGATAACATAGTTCCCACAAATCGATACTAGCTTGTTGCTGTTGACGCTCTAAACGTAGATGATATCCTGGATGGGGCATCGGCAGACGAGCCAGAGTCTCTCTGATTTCATCTGCTTCTTGGGGCGTTGCAGTTTCCATTGCTTGCAACAGCTCAGTCACCAATGCTTTGATTTCATCAGTGGTGCTAGCCGGCCAAATCAGGACATCGTGGTAAGTTCCCGTCCAGGAAGATTCATCAAGCAGCTTGCGGATATTGTCGATAACGCGAATGAAAGCAGGTTGCATGAGGATTTCAGCCTGCTGCCATGCAACTGAGTTTGTTATTTTAGGTGGCATTGGTAGTAAACAGGGACACTAAAAGAAAAATAAACAGTCTGTGTTTATTAAAAAGCTGTGTTTTTAATCTAAATCTTTTCTCAAGATAGCGGATTTCATTGAAGAAAATTTGGAGATATTTATTACCAGCTAGAAAATTAGGTAATAACTCTGGTGAGGGAATATGATCGGCAAGCTACTAGACCATCGTTACCAAGTAATTCGAGTCCTCGCTATGGGAGGATTTGGTCAAACCTATATTGCCCAAGATACTAGGCGTCCCGGCAATCCTATTTGCGTTGTCAAGCACCTCAAACCCGGAACTGACCCCAGAGTTTTTGATACTGCTAAACGCCTATTTAACAGCGAAGCCGAAACCTTAGAAAAACTGGGCAACCATGATCAAATACCCAGGCTGCTAGCGTACTTTGACGAAAACCAAGAATTTTATTTAGTACAAGAATATATTGAAGGACATACCTTAGCTGAGGAACTTATACCTGGTAAGCGCTGGAGTGAAAGCCAAGTAATTCAACTGTTGCAAGAAGTTCTGGAAATTCTCGAATTTGTCCATCGCCAAGGCGTGATTCACCGCGATATCAAACCGGATAATATCATCCGTCGCGCCTCAGATAAGAAGTTAGTTTTAGTGGACTTTGGAGCAGTGAAGCAACTGCGTACACAACTGGTAACAGTGGGCGGACAACCCTCTGCTACAGTAGTTATCGGTACTCCTGGCTATATGCCCACTGAACAAGGACAAGGTAAACCCCGCCCCAACAGTGATATCTATTCCCTCGGCATCATTGCTATTCAAGCATTAACTGGATTACAGGCAACAGAATTGCAAGAAGACCCGGAAACAGGGGAAATCATCTGGCGCCATTCAACAACCGTTAACCATCGACTGGCAGCAGTGTTGTCCAAGATGGTACATTATCACTTCAAAGACCGCTACCAAAACGCCACGGAAGCACTGCAAGCATGTAAAGACGCGATTAATCCTATACCTGCACTTTCCACACCTCAAGAATCCACCAAATCTCGACCTCAAGTATCTCGGCTGCAAACTGTTGCACTTGCACCAGCAAATCCTGTCCCCGCTAAACCTGCCCCTAAAGACTCTAGTAAATCCGACCCATGGCCGATATTAATTGGCATATTATTGGCAGGTGGTACGGCTGCCTTGGTCGCAAATGTATATCCAAATGTAAAAAATTTAGCTGCTAATCTTACAGGTAAGGATACCGCCTTAGTAAACAAATGCTCGGCTGTTGTCGTCGGAAATTCTAATATTCGTTCTGAACCTAGTTCGATTAATTCTGATAATGTTTTGCAAACTGTTACTGATAATACCAGTTTCGAGGTAACAGGCAAGCGGACAAAACGTGGTTGGATAGAAGTTAAACTTAAATCTGGTCGTTTGGCTTGGGCATACTCGGATGTGATAACCAATAATCAAGAATGGGGTTCTTGCCTGCGCGAAAAAGGCATTGCCACTAAGATTGTAGATGATGATACCCTGATTGCAACTCGACCAATTCCCAAGCTAAAACCAAAATCAAGGGATGTAGTAACCCTATTACCAGAAAAGTCGGAGGGGTCAACTTCCAATGCTGGGAAATCAGAGCGATCGCAGCCTACTGATAATAGTGCCAATATTATAGAACAAGCTAGACAGAAATATGAATCAGGAGATATAGTTGGAGCGATCGCACTTTTGAAATCAATTCCGGCAAACGCTGCTTCTAGTATCCAACAGACAGGTAAAGTAATTGCCCAGTGGCAGCTAGATTGGGCTAAAGCGGAGGCGATATCTAATGAGATCAACAAAGCGCTGGATGATGGGAAATGGGATAAAGTTTTAGATTATAGAAACCATCCAGAAAAGTTGCCTAATACTCAATATTGGCGAAACAGAATCGAACCATTATTTAAACAAGCAGCCGAAAATCTGGCAAAACAGGCACTATCTAAACTAGAAAATCAAGGTAGTCAGAAAAATACCCAACACAAACTTCCCGATACTAAGCAACCTGCCACTACAGAGAGTCCTACTACCACAGAAACTCCGAAAGGCCGCTTTTAACAGTTAGAGACTGACAAGAAATAAATTATCCATCTTGTGGGGTGGGCATCCTGCCATTGGTGTCAACTTAAGTTTTTTTATTTGTCAGTCCCTTACGAGTTAAAAGGGCAGTTATAAACCGCACGCCAGATGCTTCAAGTCGGCAGAGCCGCCCAACGCACTGTCTCGTCTACACGACGCTTTAGCCACCGACCTGGGTTTCAAACCCTCAATGTAAAAAGCTTTGTTGAATGATTTTAAACCACAAATGCACATAGATAATTCATCTGTGTCCATCTGTGGTTTTATTTACCCTATCCGTGCATTTCGTCGTATTCTGGGGCTTCAACTCGTCTTGCTTCCATCCGCGAAGCAGGCAGAAACTCAGCGCGACGGACTGGAATCAAGGGTGGTGTATTTCCTTGGTAGGGGTGAATCACTTGTACAGTACGGGCTGGACGCTGCCGTGGTGAGAATAAAGCCAATACCCCAGCGACGACAACACCACCACCAATAGTGAGAGTTGCGCCTCCCACAGCCCAAAGCATGGGTGAAGACCACCAAGAAGGATTTTGCGGCTGGAATGCTGCTGCTTTTGGTTGGTTATTTTGCTGGGCTAATTGCCACTGCTGTTGAGTATTGAAATTTTGAACTTGGCCTTGGAGTTGTTGATTTTGCAACTTTAGCTGTTCATTGTCGTTTTTTAAACGCTCCAACTGCATCTGCGTGTTTAGCTTCTCCACCTCTAGGCGCTGGTCAGTATTGGGAGTAACTGACTGCTGATTAGGATTGGGATACATTGGTTGCCCATAAGGCCCGTAAGGATACATTTGTGGCTGCATTCCCTGAGGCGCTACTACAGTCCCTGGCATTTGGGAAGCAACAGCAAAGTTAGGTTGTAAGGGGGTATTTGTTCCTTTGAGCAATACGAGAGCCGCCAGCCCAGCTACGGCGACACCGCCAATAAACGCCATACTCTCACTCATCGCCTTTGCTCCTCAATTGCGACGTAACTATAAACATTCGTGACTGACTCACTCTCACACTCATAAATTATGCCTACTTGATTTCACATAATACTCAAACTATAAGCGACTGTATCAGCTAGTTTTTTTACATGATTATATCTGATGTTAATATTCAAGACCATAATGGTCAAATTGTCTACCAAACAAGGATAGAAAAACCACAATATTATACTTTTTTAATCTACTTTTCCGATCTAATAAAGAGGAGTATTTGTGCTGGTGTTGTTAGTCGTGATGGCTGCCTTGAGACTTTGGCAAAATTGGGCGATCGCATTTAGTCCCTGCTCTGGGGTATCTTGGGCTAACCGTTTCACAAAAGCGCTACCCACGATCACGGCATCTGCGCCCCATTCCCTTACCTGACGGGCTTGTGCAGCTTCGGAAATCCCAAAGCCTACACCGATGGGTTTATCAGTAACAGCACGAATTTGTTTGAGTAAATCGGACACGCGGTTTTCCAGTTGCGATCGCATCCCTGTAACCCCTGTGACGCTGACTAAATAAATAAATCCTTGGGAGGAACGAGCGATCGCTTCTATCCGTTCAGCAGAACTGGTGGGAGCGACCAACAAGATTACCTCAACTCCCATTTTATTAGCTGGTTGGAGCAAGCTTGCCGCTTCTTCCAAAGGCAAATCTGGTACTACCAATCCTGCTACCCCAGCCGCAGCAATTGAAGAGAGAAATTTGTCAATTCCCCGGTGCAAAATTGGGTTGTAGTAGGTAAATAGGATAATAGGCGATCGCAATTTGGGAGTAATCCCTTGCAGCATTTCTAGCACCTGCTCCAATTTCGTTCCCCTTTGCAGGGCGCGGGTAGCAGCAGCTTGAATTACTGGCCCATCAGCTAGAGGATCGGAATAGGGTATACCTAGTTCAATTATGTCTGCCCCGCTACGATCCAGAATCTGCAAAGCTTTTGCTGTTGTTTCTAAATCTGGATCGCCAGCAGTGATAAACGGAATCAGAGCGCACTCACGATTGCGCCCAAGGGTTTCAAAGCAATCAGAAATCGCAGTCATTTAGTCAAGTATCAAGAGTCAAATGTAAAGAGTCAAGAGTCAAAATCTAGATTTTGGCTTTTGACTCATCAATGATAACTTTACACCTGAGATTGCTCTTCTTGTTCTATTTGGGCTTGAATTCGTGCTAGTTCTTCGGGAGTAAGCTCATCTAGCCGCTTTTGCAGAAAGTCTTGCTCATACTGTTCCCTCTGCTGATGGTAGGTCATTTTTTGTCCCACCGCCCGGAAAAAATAGGTGGCTAACCAGCCAACTAACCCACTGACTAGTAAGACTTGGCTCCATATACCAGCTTGCTGATTATCCAAACCGACTAGCTGTAATCCTACATATGCCAAGCCACCGGCAATAAAAACACCCAAGCCAATTCCAATAGCGTCAATCCGTCGCATGAGAGTTATGACCTACCAATCTCGTTAAACTTGAATTTGTCGCCGTTGGGGTCGAAAATTTACAAACGGCGATAGAACCAATAAACCTGGAAAGAAGAAAAACACCAAAAAGTACATAAAGACACGCTCAATGGAGGTAGATACATACCAACGCTGTTTGAGATACAGCAATATAGCAATCGGGATTACTAGAAGGTAAGCTCCAGCCAAAATCAGATACAGCAGGGCGACAACCATAAATTTCAAGTCTTAAGCATCTGTTTTCCATCATAGGCTGAAGAGCCAGACTCAGCGAAGTAAGTCATAAATGCTTTCAACATAACTGCGCCAGAATTCCTCGTCTATGTGCAGATTGACAGATAAAAGATAATATCATGCTATAATGGTATATCCACTAGCAAACAATGCTCTAGTCAGACCAGATCGAAAACTCATCCAGATTGATTAGGAGGAAACAAAGAAGACTTCAAACTCTGGAAAAAATATTTTCAATCTAGTTGGACAAAAAACACAATTGATGGTGGAATAGATGAGGAGGTATTTACTGTCTCCATAAAATAACTAGTTATACTAGTTACCAAACACCAATGGGGGTGTGGCGGAATGGTAGACGCTACGGACTTAAAAAACTGAGCCTTGAAGGAGAAATCCCTCAAGTGGAAGCTCTCAAACTCAGGGAAACCTAAATCTGACAACAGACATGGCAATCCTGAGCCAAGCCGAAAAAAGTCGTGAATACTGAGTAGTGAGTAAATTAAAACTCCTAACTCCTGTATAGACGCGATTAATCGTGTCTAACGATTCGGAAGGTGCAGAGACCCGACGGGAGCTACCCTAACGTCAAGTCGAGGGTAAAGGGAGAGTCCAATTCTCAAAACCTGAGTTGGTTATTGCCATCAGGTAGCAGTGAAAACTGCGGGAGAATGAAAATCCGTTGATCTTAAACGGTCGTGTGGGTTCAAGTCCCTCCACCCCCACTAAAAATTTAAAATGCCAAAAGACTCCTATTGTGACTTTACCCATAACTTTGCCGCAACGGCAAGCTTATGCTTCCAATAAAGGATGGCAAGGTTATGGTTCCAAACAAATTTCTTTTCGCGCTGCCCTTAAAGCAGCGCGAACTTGTTTGTCACGAAAACATCCTGGTTTAGCCAATAGCCTTGAAATAGATGCCTCACTAGGATAAATACCTTCAGTGTGAAGTTGCCTAACAGCTTGTTTTACCTCCGCGCAACAGTATTCGATTCGCTTGATGCGAGATTCTTTTATGTATTTAACGTACTCGGCTGAAATCGCTCGGCATAGCTCTGGGAAATGCCTGTAAAGAACTCGCTTAGGATACCCAAGGCGTTTCGCTACTGCTGTCATAGGTAGCGGTTGTTCATTCGCTTGAAGCACATTTTCAAGTAACTGTTGAGTGCGATCGCTATCGAACTTTACTTCAAGCTTTTTTGTACTGCTATCTCTCACTTGGTTTTGAGGCATAGCACGAAATTGACTATAATTCTCCTTAAGAGTCTCTTGATTCAAAAAATCCAGCACAGATACCTGGAGGGTAAAACAGATTTTCAAAATCACCTTCAGTTCTGGCAAGACTTTTCCCATCTGCCACATCCAAACCTTGTTTTTGGGAATTTCGAGCATACGGGCAAAAGCAGCTGTGTTTCCTTCAGTAAATTGGTTTACGTACCTACAGAACGCTTGAGCAACTATTTCTCTTTTCAAAGGTTTTGGTAGGTGAGGGGTATTAGCAAGTAATTCTCCAACAGTCTTGATAACCCATGTTTGCCAAATAATCTCTTCCTTGCTCGGTGGAATTTGATCAGAAGACGGGTAATTAGCAGTAACGCCAAGCCATTCTAAGCAATAAGGGCAATAACCTGGTCTCGAATAAGAAGCTCTCGTTTGCAATGAGGACATTGCTGGTATAAAGACTGATTGTGCCAATGACAAAGTGTAACTGCCTCAAAAAACCAAATTAAGGGTTCGTAAATTACTTTGTCTTTCGAGGAATACCACTCCTCATAACAGTAGGGACACCAAGCTCGTCTAGCACGAAGTAATCTCCTTTGGGGAAAGATATCAGTCCATGTTAATAAAGTGAGAAAGCGCAAATCACTACGTAGAGTCAATGACTCTAGGACTGTGACTAAATCAAGAGCCATCGTACCTATTCCATTGAGTGCCCCAATCAAGCTTCGCATTTTAAACAGATTTGTAGTTTTGTAAGTCTTGGGTATAAAGGACACGAGTTCTCTAGATATTAAAACTTTTGGGGTTACACAATGAGCTTCTGCTAGTCGAGATATATAACCAGTTAAGCTTTCCACTAATGGAGTGCCAATACCAATAGGATCTAAGCGATACAACCGACTGCCATATGGAATAGTAACCTTTCTTAAATCCCAAGATTCGTATGTTTCTAATACACTAGCTAACATCTTGTTGTACTCCGATGGGATCTCTTTTAGGTTTGCGTTTCCCAACTTTTCCTGGCGGACGAGTAGTTTTTGGGGTTTCTTCTGGTAGCGCGATTGGTTTTTTTTCCAAGCCCTAAAAGAGAGCGTAAGTTTTGCACATCTGTTTCTGTTTCAGATAATTGTCGTTCGCCCTCTTGAATTTCCTTGAACATTCTCTGACACTGAGCAACCGACCAAGCACGTTTTTGTAAGTCTTTTAGAGTGACGGTTGTTGCTTCTCGATCCAGAGCATCTTTAAGAGCGCGTGTTAGCCAATTTTTCAGTATGCCAACACATCCTAAAGTACGTTCATAAAAATATTCCCAATGAGTAACTAAATCTGGAGGCTCTGCAAGTGGCATCTGCTGTTGGAAAGTCAACAATACACTTTTAAAAGCCTGTACGTCTTCTGGGGTGTCAGCACAATAACGGCGAAAATGAATATCGACGCTACGGCGTGAGAGTTGACCGCTTAAATTACGGAATGTTAGTAATTCGTATGTTCCTAACAGACAATGCAAGATGCCTGTCATATTTGCCACAGATTTGAGGCAGTCTAATTGATCTTGTAGCTTGTATCCGCTTGCCATCTTGCCAAAATGTTGTGCTTCATCTACAAAAAACACGTCTGGATGACGATGGATGAGAGCATTTTCTAAAGCTCTGCGTAGAGCAGGTGCAACTACTTTCGACTCAACATTAATTTTTCCAAAATTATCGCGAGAGATACCACGCACACCGTAATCAAACTTGTGATCGATTAAGGGTTCCTCTAAGGCGATTAAGGCGCGTGTGTAGTAATCCTTCCAGTTGAAGTTTCTTGATTCTGGGGCTACAGCTTCAACACCAACAACAGGAACACGACCGCGATCACTTTCCAGTTTAGGTAATGCTAGTTCTGTTAATTTTTGCTCAACGCGGAGTCGCAAAGTTGTTTTACCGATACCGCTAGGACCATAAACAAAGATAAATGATGCCCCTGCGGGTTCAGCAATTGTTCGCATGAGAATTTCATAGACTTCTTTTAGCGCAGGCGCATTGTTTAACCTCTCAAAAGCTCATTATGGGAGAAATTGCGCCACTTATTCTCAAAAATGAGGATAAATCTGAGCTATTGGCAAAAAATCTGAGCCACCTATTGGGAAATAGCGACGCTAAACCAGCTATCAACGGAATGCGAGAAATGACAGAAAAGTTAGTCACTGTCTTAGAAGAGTTAACAATGTGTCAGGATTTACGCTTTTTGACCCTTTTAAGCTGGAAAGGAATGATTTATGACAAGGGGTTATTTCGGAACTACCGCGCTTGGTGTCCTTGTTGTTGGCAAGAGTGGAAGCAGGAGAACAAAACTATCTATGAACCATTATTATGGTCATTTAAGGATGTAGAATTTTGTTTGATTCACAAACAGCGATTAATAGAAGAATGTGCTCATTGTGGTTCGCGTTTACCTGTGATGGCTAGGTTTTCACCTGCGGGATTTTGTTCTCGTTGTTACGGATGGTTAGGACAGGAAATTAAATGCGAAGAGGAAATACAGAAATATCGAGTTAATATTCAAGGAATTAGCGAATTAATTGCACTTACTCCCCAATTAGGATATAGTCCCATCCCAATCGAGTTAACCCGAAAATTACAATTGATTTTGTTAGTGTTTGAACAAGCAATTGGAAAGGATGTGAAGTTATTGGGATATTTAGGAGGAATCATGGAATCGTTGAGGATAGCCTCAACAACAAATCAAAGTCAACCTTATCATTTGGTGAAGTTGATTATTCCTGTGTGCGAGAAGGCAAAGATTAGTGTATCCCAGTTGTTTGGATCAGATTTTAAGGAATTGGGCAAGATATTGTTTGGGAATTTTAGTCTGGAATTAAAGTTGTAGAAGTTTAGTATAAATAAAGATTGATATCCATTCCGGTTACATCGGTATTATTCCCTTTTTCACCTAACTTTTCAGGAGTATTTTGCCGCTAGGAAAATTTATTTGTGTTTGGCTTCAGGGAGTGCGTTCGCTTTCCATTACTGAAAATATGGGATAGAATCATCCGACTGATACTAGAAAAAAGTACGTATCTTAACAGCGTGCTTTTTATTGTCAGGCGATCGCTGCCAAGATTAACCACGAAAAAGCATTGACTTTAGTAATTTTGAGCAACATGAAACAGCATAACGCGCAACTCAACAGCCATATCATAGAGTATTTAGATTATTACTGTAATTTGCCTGATGCACCTGGATTCGCTGTTTTGCTTAAAGGTAAATGGGGATCTGGTAAAACATGGTTTATCAAAAGCTATTGCGAGAGCTTAAGGGAGAAAAAGCGGAAATGCTTGTATGTTAGCCTTAATGGTGTAACTAGCTTTTCCGAAATAGAAGAAGCCTTCTTGCAACAACAGATTCCTTTTCTAGCATCTAAGCCAGTAGCAATAGGTATAAATCTTATTACACAAGTTTTAAAGAATAGTTTAAAACTAGATATAAATGATGCTGCAACATTAAATCTTACAACTCCAAATATGAAGCTTACTGAGCTTTTTACAAACCTTGAGCAAAGTATTTTGATATTTGATGATTTAGAGCGATGCAGCATAAATATCGTCAATATACTGGGGTATATTAACAGTTTTGTAGAACACAAAGAATTAAAAGTAATTATCGTTACTGATGAAACGAAGCTAGAAAAAAATTCCGAGTATACAACCATCAAAGAAAAGCTAGTTGGTAAAACTTTTGCAATTTCCCTAGAATTTGATCAGGCACTCGAAAACTTTCTGAAAGGGATAAGTAATCGGGATGCGAGCGAGTTCTTGTCTAACAGTACCTCATTAATCCAAGACTTATACAATCAAGCCCAGTGCGAGAATTTAAGAATTTTAAAACAGGTTGTTTTGGATTTTGAAAGAATTTTTGACGTTTTGCCAGAAAAAGCAAAGAATAAACCAGAGCTTCTTCAGGAGGTTTTAAAGTTCCTTACACCTTTTTCAATTGAAATTAGGAGAGGGAAAATGCTTCCTACAGATATTGGCAGGTTGCTAGAAGCATCTGCAAACATGAGCCTGAAGAGTATAGGGGACAGTAGGGATGGGTTTGCGAATTCCAATGAAGGACAAAATGTTAGCGAAGGGAAAACACTTAAAGAAGTAATTAGTAAGTATCCTTCGTTAAGGTTGTACGATCCATTTCCTAGTGCGGTATGGTGGCAAACTTTTTTTGATAAAGGCAGCTTGGATTTACAAGAACTCAATCAATCACTTGCTAGTAGTATATATTTTCAAGACGAAAATACACCCAAATGGATGAAATTATGGCATTTTCATCATCTTAGTGATGACGAATTTATTATTTTGCTTAATGAAGTTGAAACACAATACTTAAACAGAGACGCGGAATTTTCCGATCTCGGAATTCTAAAGCACGTAACAGGGCTTCTACTCTATTTTTCTGACATCGGGCTATATTCAAAAACTAAAGAAGAAATTTTGACTAGTTCAAAGCTCTTTATTGATTGGCTGAAAAATAATAATCAATCAAAACTGGTATCTTATTCAGTTTATACGGCTGACAGTATGTTTGGGGCATACAAGGGGCTTAGTTTTCAAGGTGCAAAACTTCAAGAATTTCAAGATTTTTGTACATACCTTGAAAAAGCTCAAGAGTTAGCAAGGGTTGAGATTTTGCCTAATCTTGGGAGAGAGCTACTTGCTATCATGCAAAGCGATCAATGGAAATTCCACGACATAATTTCCTTAAATAACTCGCATGACTGGGGCGTGCCAGGACTGAGATATGCTGAAATACCTATATTGAAAGACATAAAAACAACTGAATTTGTAGAAGGCTTACTACAACTCAAATTTCAACATCAGATGACTATTGGTTATGCAATAAAAGAACGATATAAGTTCGATGGCAACAATGAAAAATTACTTGAGGAATTGGATTGGCTAAAATCTGTTCGGAATTTATTACTAGATAAGGTTGCTCGCAGAAAGGGCAAGCCGAGTGGACACTCTATACAAGTACTAATCGAGCTTGATCTGAATGAAGCGATTCAAAAGCTTGAAGCGACATCGCATCGATTACAGCAATCGCAAAACGACACAGCGATAAACAACTAATTGTCAAAAGCAGGTGGTTTGTGAGGGGCGATTGGCGATCGCTTTACTTAGGATTGAGAATAGGAGGGAGATCGCTTTATTTGTTGCTACGCACTGGGGGGCGATCGCTTTGAGAACTGTTTTATTCTTCCTCTCCAAGCTCACCAAGAGCGTCATCAAATTTGTTGATGATGTCGAGTAATTTTGATACAACTCGCGCAAAGATTTTTTTACGCTCTAATAATTTCGGTTTTTCGTTGCAAGCACTCAACACGGTTTCCCTTAACGGTTCTTTCCCAGAAAATTTATAATCAGTAATCATTTGATTAATAGCTTCGACCTTGAGATTTTCCTCTATACAGAGTTGCTGAATTGCTTCAACACGTTCTTGAGTCCAAAAGTCTTGAAAGACGGTTTCGACTTTTTCTTGGGGTTCAAGGGTGGGTAGCCGCTCTTCGATAAATTTCTCCAGCAGATCCCGTTTACTTCGTAATTGGGCTTCTTTGCCAATGAGTTGAAGGATAGAGGCTTTTTGGCTCTGGTACTCTTCTGACGTGACATCTGCTTGCTGATCGCGCTGGAGGTTAGCCAGCAGCTTTAGAATATAGGCGACATTGATTTCGTCTCGCTGGATCAGTTCCAGTTCAAAATCGACTTCCTCAACCAAAGATTCTTTCTCTTCATCGGGTTTGGATCGGGTTCTATCATAGATGTCCAGATATTTGCTTTTATAATCTTCAAAGGTTTGTTCATCCAGATTTAAGTCGGAAAAACTAAATTCAGTGAATGATTTACTAACATTCTGTAAACGGATAAGATTACGAAAGGCTTTAACGAACTCAACTTGCTCGTCTTCACTAATAAGCTTATTGACATCGTTAGGAATAGTGGCGATCGCTCTCAGTTATTGCACACCTTCATTAAAGTTTTCGGTGTAGTATTCGTAGGGTTCAATGAAAATTTCTTCATTAGCGTTGGTGTCGGAAAAGAGGGCAACGGCTTGATCGGTATTATCCTTAAGATTGCGAAAACAAACGATATTTCCCTGAGATTTAAGTTCGCCCAAAATGCGATTAGTGCGGGAGTATGCTTGAATTAATCCGTGATACTTCAGATTTTTGTCAACGTAAAGTGTATTGAGCTTTTTGACATCAAAGCCCGTAAGAAACATATTGACGACTAACAGAATATCAGCGCGTTCCTGATCCTGAAAGTTTTCTCGATCGCGGCCTTTCATCCGCTTGGCGATATCTTTATAGTAGGCATAGAAAGCCTGACTATCTTTGGCGGAATGTTGGGTTTGGTACATTTGGTTATAGTCCGCGATAAATTCATTCAGTTTGTCGCGGCTATGGCTACGGCTGCTCACATCTGTGCTGATATTAAAATCGGGTTCTCCAATTAAGCCGTTTGCGTCTTGGTCTTCTTCGTTATAGCCAGGGGTAAAAATTGTGATCACTCGTAGGTCATGTAATCCCTGTTTTTGTTTGTTTTTGAACGTGTCGTAATAGGTAATTATGGTGTCTACACTGCTGGCGCAGAGCATCGCCGAGAATTTTCTACCGTGAGTTTTACGGTTATGGTTGGCAATAATCCAATCGACAATTAGAGAAATTCGGTCGGGATTTTCAAAGAATTCTCGGTCTAATTTTGGCTCTGTGATGAGAGTGCCGTCTTTGCGTTTGATTTTGCCCCAATACTCGACGGAAAATTTAAGAACGTTTTCATCGGCGATCGCATTGGTAATCACATATTTATGCAGACATTCTTGGAATAGGTCTTTGGTAGTGCGTTTACCGTGTTGATTACTGGCAGCGTTATCGGCAAAGATGGGAGTTCCGGTAAAGCCGAACATTTGGGCTTTGGTGAAGAATTTGACGATATTTTTGTGGGTTTCGCCAAATTGGGAACGGTGGCATTCGTCAAAGATAAACACAATGCGTTTATCTTTCAAGCTCTCCATTGCGAATTCATGGCGTTGGGATTTGATCGCTCGGTTGAGTTTCTGAATAGTGGTGACAATGAGGCGATTATCCCCAGCCATTTGTTCTACCAGTTGTTTGGTGCTATCGGTGGTGTCTACGCAGTCGGGGCTGAAATAATTAAACTCTCTGCTGGTTTGGTAGTCGAGGTCAGCGCGATCGACGACAAACAGCACTTTATGCACTTTGGGGAGTTGGGTGAGGATCTGGGCAGCTTTGAAGCTGGTGAGGGTTTTGCCTGATCCAGTGGTATGCCAGATATAGCCGTTTTTATCGGTATCCTTCACTCGCTCGATAATGGCTTCGACTGCGTAGTATTGATAGGGGCGCAGCACCATTAGCACTTTGTCAGATTCGTGCAGGACAATGTATTTACAGATCATCTTGGAGACGTGGCATTTCTCCAGAAAGCTGTCGGCAAAGTCCTCCAGTTGGGTTATGAGGTTGTTTTCTTGGTCTGCCCAGTAGAAAGTTTGTTTAAATTCTTGTTTACGGTTGTTGGCGTAGTAGCGGGTATTAACTCCGTTGGAGATGACGAAAATTTGGACATATTGAAACAGTCCATTTTCTGCGCCGTAGGAATGGCGTTGGTAGCGGTTGATTTGGTTGAAAGCTTCTTTGAGTTCCAGTCCTCGGCGTTTTAGTTCAATTTGCACGAGGGGCAAGCCGTTAATCAGCAGGGTTACGTCGTAGCGGTTTTTGTAATTGCCTTGCTGGGTGACTTGGTTGGTGACTTGGTATTGGTTTTGACACCAATGTTCGGTGTTGAGGAATTCTAGGTAAAAGGTGGTGCCATCATCGCGCCTGAGTTCCATCTTATCGCGGAGGCGTTTTGCACGGTCAAAGACGTTACCTTTATCGAGGTGGTTGACGATGCTTTTAAACTCTGTGTCGCTGAGTTTGATGTGGTTATGTTTTTCGAGTTGGGTTTTGAGGTTGGCTTTGAAGTCTTCAGCATTGCGAAGGGTGACAGGTTCGTAGCCTAATCCCGTGAGGCGATCGATCAGCTTTTGTTCTAGTTCGGCTTCGCTTTGGGTCATGGGGAATGGGTGGGATTATAAATGTTTAAGCCTTGGATGAAGCGAAAATCTTTAAGGTTTAAGGTATAGAGGCTAATGTTATGGGTTAGGGCAGTGGCAGCAATCAGGGCATCGGGAATTGTGAGTTTATGGCTTAGGGAATATTGCGCCATGAGTTGAATAAATTTCTCTGAAATGGGCTGATCGATAGGGATATTTTGGAGTAGGTCTAGGTGTTGCTGAATACGATTAAGTTCGTTTTTATTAATTGCGCCATAATACAGTTCGGCTCTAGTGATTACGCTAATGGCTAATTGATGAATGCCAATTTGACGTAATTCTTGAATGATGGCGGTATTATTTTTATAGAATTCAATGAGGATATTGGTATCACACAAAATCATTGATTCTCTTCACCCCATGCGTCTTTGCGGATGGTGTCTAGGGTAATGCTTTTCCCTTCCCAAATTCCGGCTAGGGCGAAAAAGTCTTGATCCTGTTGTGGAGGTGTTTCGGGTTGTTGATCTTGTTGTTGGCGATCGGCTTGAAATTCTAGGAATTCTACAAATTCGATCACTTTTTTTTGTTGTTCGGGGGGGAGTTGTTGGATTTTTTGGATTACGGTTTCGAGGGTTAGCATATTGGGCGTTAGGTAATGGGTAGTAGGTAATGCTTTGATTCTATTCCCCATTCCCTGGTTCAAGGGTTAAACCGCGATAGACTTGTTCAATGGGAAAATTGAGGTTAATGCTTTTGAGTTCGATTTTGTCGCCTGCTTTGTAGTTGATAATCAACCAGTCGCCTGCGTCGTTTTTGTGATACAGGTCGATTTCGATGCTGGTGGAACTGACTAGTAGGTAATCGATTAAGGCTGGGTTTTGGCGGTACATTCGGAATTTGCCGCCTCTGTCGTAGGCTTCGGTAGTTTTTGAAAGAACTTCGACGATTAAGCAGGGGTAGGTAATATATTGGGTTGTGGTTTTGTCGCGATCGTCGCAAGTTACACTGGCATCTGGGTAAGTGTAGTTATTTGTACCAACAATGTTAATTCGCAAGTCAGAGTTACCTGTGATGCAATTGCTACCATCTAAGTGGGTATCAATTATAGTCGTAAAACGTACTGCGATCCGACTATGATTGACGCTACCGCCACCCATTGCATAGACTTGACCGTTGATATATTCATGTTTTTCTAACTGCTGTTCTTCCCAAGCAAAGTATTCTTCTGGGGTAAGCTGTGGGGTGTTATCTTTTGCCACAATCATTGTTCGTCACCTCCTAAGTTTGTAGTTGTTTGGGACAGGTGTGGATCTGGGTTGTTGGTTTGATTTTAACAATCTACACAAACAGTTTTTGGAGTAAGCCTTTTTTGAATTGTTCGGTTTGGTCGATTTGGCGGGAGAGGGCTTCGATTTTGCGCTCGATGGCGGCTAGGAAATCAACTATCTTTTGTTGTTCTTTTTTACAAGGAAATTCAAATGAGAAAGAGGAAACAAAATCCCAATCAGATCTAGGCATTTTAGAGCCAAAACTGACATTAGATATTTTATAAAATTCATGTGATTGAACTAAGTAGTATAAGTATTTGCTTGATATACGCTTTCCTCGCAATACCCAAATTTCTGTAGAGCAAACGCCTTCAAACTCAGTAAGCACAAATTTTCTTAGATAAGGTCTAAGCTTGCCAAATAAAACATCATCAGTTCTGAATTTACTTTTGATACTTTGTTGTTCCAGAGAGTCAAATATTTTGATTAATCTTCCTGTGTTTGGTTCAATACTTTCAAGCTCTATACAAGGATAATTATTGTCATCAGTGATTGGATTGTATTTGGAGCTAATTTTAGTAGCCATGTCTCCAAAATTTTTTGTTTCCCAATCAGGAAACTCCGAGCCGATCGCACCCTTAAAACGAATCTCTTGGGAGAAAAATTTTTGCATAACGCCGCGCTTGTAGGTTTGCAGCAGTTCCCGTTTGCGGCGGAGTTGGTTGAGGCGCGTATCCACCGCCCCCAAAAAACTAGCGATCTTCTCTTGTTCTTCCTTTTGAGGAAGAGTTATTTCTAATTCAGCAAAGCTCTCTTGTCCAAGTGTTTTGTTTCTACCTGCTCCTCCTGGTGATGCTAACTCAAGCAAGTACTTACCGCGTCTTCTTAAGAAGAAAAGCAGTACAAATTTTAGATCGACTCTATTTTCTTTTGGTAGGAACATCAAAAAACGATGAGAAGCAATATAACCCTCCTCATCGCTACTGGTTAGAGCAACAGCTTGCTCCCATGCAAAAACAATATTAACAGTGAAAACTTCTGGATGAACCCAATAAACTCTCTTATTTCCTAACGCCTCACCTGTTACAGGATCTTTGTGAAAAATACCTTTTCCATGTGACCTGATACCAATTTGCTTATACTTTTTTTCAAGTTGGACACTAACAGCATTAACATATCGAACTAAAAAATGGTCAGTTCTATCTGTTACCCAATCTTCATGGAACTCAGGAAAGCGAAGTTCAGGAACTCTTTTTTTTTCCTTCTTAATCATAGTGGTGCCTCAATTCCCAGCTCATCACAAAACCCACGAATCAGTCGATCGATTTCTTCCATATCCTGATCAACTTTCCGTAGCTCACGCACCACCGTATCTAGATCAATCTCCTCCTCCTCCTCAAACGTATCCACATAACGGGGAATATTCAAATTAAAATGGTTTTCCTCAATTTGCGCCAACGGTGCGCGATAACTATACTTGTCCTCCTCTAACCTTTGACGATAGGTGGCAATAATTTTGTCAACATCCTCATCCCGCAAATAATTCTGATTCGTCGCCTTCTCAAAATAGGTACTAGCATCAATAAATAAAATATCTTCAGGATTTTCCCGACACTTCTTAAACACTAGAATACAAGTCGGGATAATCGTCCCATAAAAAATATTCGCAGGCAACCCAATCACCGCATCTAACCAATTGCGTTCCTTGATCACATACTGGCGAATGCGCCCCTCTGCCCCGCCGCGAAACAATACCCCGTGGGGCAACACCACCGCCATAATGCCGTTTTCATCCAAGTGATGCAGCATGTGCTGCACAAAGGCAAAATCTGCCTTAGAAGCTGGAGCCAATGACCCATACTGGCTAAAGCGATCATCTGACTCAAATAGCTTATTGGCACTCCACTTGGCTGAAAATGGCGGATTTGCCACCACTGCCTCAAATCGCATACCCTCATGCTGCGGATGCTCCAGTGTATCCTCTTGCCTAAGATCAAAATTCCGATAATGCACCCCATGCAAAATCATGTTCATCCGCGCCAAGTTGTAAGTCGTGCGGTTCATCTCTTGTCCGTAAAAATCCCCGACTGATTCTACCTCCCGCGCTACCCGCAGCAGCAAAGATCCCGAACCACAAGTCGGGTCATAAACCGACTTCAGCCGCTCCTTTCCCGTCGTCACAATCTTCGCCAATACCTTAGAAACCTGCTGCGGCGTGTAAAACTCCCCCGCCTTTTTACCTGCACCACTGGCAAACTGCCCAATCAAATACTCATAGGCATCCCCCAGAACATCGCTCTCGGTGTCTCCCAAGCGAAAATCAATCTTATTGAGATGTACTAAAATCTTGGCAATTAAAGCATTTTTCGCCTTCGGAGTCCGCCCCAACTTCGTCGAATTCAGATCCAGATCCTCAAACAAATGATCAAAATCTTCCTCACTTTCCTTGCCCATAGTGGAGCGTTCAATGTTGTTTAAAACATCCGCCAAATCCCCCAAAATAAAAATTGAACTCTTTTCTAACTCCTCATCATTAATCTCATCCTTATCCGCCTGATTGCCTAATGCCCGTTTAGCTAGAGAACTAAACAACTCAGATGGCTTCAAAAAATAACCCAACTCGGCAATAGATTCCTCGTTTAATGGCCTCTAAATATTCTTGCCCCTCTTCCGACGACTCATCAAGCTCTAGAAAATCAATCTTATCCTCAGCTAAAATTTCATTAGCGTAAAGATACTGACGCTCAGACAGGTATTTATAGAAAATAAACCCCAAGCAATAATCCCGAAACTCATCAGCATTCATTTTGCCCCGAAGCGAGTCGGCAATATTCCAAAGCTGAGTTTCTAGTTTTTTCTTTTGTCCGTTTTGTCCGTTGGTCATTTATCTCTCGTACTGGGCGATCGCTAGCACCGCCAAGAAGTGGTGTCTGAGCAAAGTATAGACTAACACACAAGATGATTCGTTTATACAATGCGTAAGTCCTAAAATTATTAATGCTCTGGAAAAATCCTTCTATGCCACTGGCGGCAAGGCTGGCAAAGATGAGGATGGCTATAGCTATTTCGATCTGATACGCGATCGCGCCATCAATTATATTGTGCTAGATGAGCATGGCAAGTTTATAGTCATTAACCCGCAAGACAAAACGCCGCTAAAGATACTAATCGCTTACCAGGAATCAAAATCTCAACTTTGCGATCGCATTTTTATCCATAGCAAGGCAAAATCCGCAAGTTTGGACTTCTGTTGATAAGAATGAAAACTAAATGACTTTTGGTGCTTCAGCGTCAGTTTTTCTCAAGGAGACTCACTTTCACTACAGATAGGTAGCCGAAAATTTCTATCTCATACCAGCATGAACCGCTTCTGCTCCATTCTAAAAAAATCCGGCGCTTTCCTGCTTTCCATGCTTGATTGGACTCACGGCAAGCTTATCCTGCCATTTGGACTAGCGGCAAAGTTATGGTTCCAAACTGTCAATTTCATCCAAAATTAGCTGACGCAAGAATAAGGGTTATAGTGTTGTTGACGGCAAAGTTATGGTTCCAGTAGCGGCAAAGTTATGGGTAAAGTCACACCTATAGAAGGCGTGGGCGGGTTGTATCTAATCATAGATGAACTCGCCCATAGAATTGTTTACTGGCTCTGATGGTTAGTTCTAGTAATGTTAACCGTGGCTGTGGGGTGTGAAGCGATCGCTTCACACCCCACAGAACAACAGCGTCAGTTCACCATCACCCTAAAGGATCTGACTGTTCAATCTGTGTTTTTATAGGTTGCGTAGACGCTCTTAGCGGCTTGTCGCAAACATCGCTCATATCTGAATCTCTCTATCAAAATTAACTAGCTAGATAGCTGTGTATCTTATCCTTATGTCTTCGTAGAGTACCCAAAGCTTTTTGTTCTATCTGTCGCACTCGTTCTCGACTAATACCCATACGTTGACCAATCTCCACTAAAGAAAGTTCATTTCCATCTGTTAAACCAAAACGTAAAATTAATATTTCTCGTTGCTGGGGAGTTAATTTTGACAATAAGTTTTGAATATTTTGTTCGAGAAACTTTTGGTCAGCATATAATTCTGGAGAGAGTCCATCATCCTCCAACATATCTTGTAATTCTGTATCTTTTTCTGAGCCAACTCGCAATTCTAGAGAGACAGGTTGACGTGCTAAGAGTAAATAATCTCGAATTTGTTTGGGATCTAAAGATAGTTCTTCGGCGATATCAACTGCGGTAGGAGTACGACCTAATCTTTGAGTTAGTTCGCGTTGAATACGCTTGATTTTATTCAGTTTTTCTGTAACATGAATAGGCAAGCGGATAGTGCGTCCTTTTTCGGCGATCGCTCGTGTAATTGCTTGACGAATCCACCAATAGCCATAAGTTGAAAACTTGTACCCTTTAGTAGGGTCAAATTTCTCAACTCCTCGCTCTAAACCTAAACTTCCTTCTTGAATTAAGTCGAGAAAATCTAGGTTATGTCTTTGATATTTTTTAGCAATTGACACCACAAGTCGCAGGTTAGCCTGAATCATTTTCTGCTTGGCTTGATGTCCCTGATGTAGCTGTTGCAGCAGTGATTTTTCACCGATATTTATATTTTCAACCCATTCTTCTTGTGTCGGTTGACGTTTTAATTGAATAGCTAATTTTTCTTTCGCAGCAAGTAAAGCCATCATCTGTTGAACTTGCTTGGCGAAATTAATCTCTTGCTCATAAGTTAATAAAGGTATACGTCCAATCTCGCTAAGATAAGTACGCACTGTATCAGCAGTATATAAAGGTTTTTCATTTTTCTTATTTACTTCTACAGACTGATGAGATAGATTATTCATAGTTATTTGAACCTTCAGAAAAACTTGTTGATTTAGAGGTAAAGAAATTTTAATCCGAGAGAATTACGGTGAAATTCAGAAATTAAATTAGAACGAAATTCTTAATTTTGATAATTAAGGTGCTAAGGTTAATTGTGATTGGAATCGGTTTTTAACTTGACTTTAAAAGGTAAAAATCAAGAATTTGGCAAGATTTTTCTGGTTGTTGTCACATATAATTATTTTGCCAAAACTAATATTTATTTTTAAGTTAAAAGCTTGATGTGACAGGAGCTTGTCAAAGAATTGAAAAAGTTATGTCTGTCCAAATTCCAGTAGATTTCAAGGAAGGTGAAGTATACAACCTAAGTCTCAAAACCAGAGATAAAGCCTGTTTTGCTTCAGAATTCTCCTGTAAGTAGCCAGACATGATGTAGACTATGACGCATAAAAGTACTTTTTCCTTCCTTCTGTCTCTTTACAGTTTTATCCTAAGTCAAGTCGCGTTCTGGGAATCTAAGTAACGTGGATTAAATAAAATGCAAAACTTCATCCTATCTCATGATCCCTCTCCTTTATAAGGAGAGGGATTGAGGGTGAAGTAAGCCAGGGACATAAATTGTATGTTATTTAATTCTTATTCCTAAGCAAAAAAAATCACCCCCTGCGTGTGTTGCTATGGTGTACATACAACCGACATTCCGCACTTCAAGATGTAATACATCAATATTCAAGAATATTTCCTAATAATGCTCAATTATTAAGTATTAATACTGACAATTATTGGAGATTTGTGATTGCTATTTAACCACCATTAGCCAGATGTTGGAAATCCTCGTATATTACACGATGAAGTGCCGAATGTGGGATACAAGTTATTGAATTACCCAAAACAAAAATCTCACCCTCTCCTGACGGACATCCCTCTACGAACTCACGGAGAGGGACAGGTTTTGCGTAGCATAACTAGGGTGAGGTTTTCTTGAGCTATTCGAGAAACAGTAGACTACGCAAAACTCCGAGGTTAGCTGCAATACCAGTTAACAATGTTACAGCAAGCGGTAAAGCCAAAATAATGCCAGAGTCCGGTGGTACTTGCCAAATGAACGTATTTATCCAAATTCTTCAGTGGAAATTATAGCAGTTTGCAACTTGATGAGGTACAGAAGTATTCATCTCAAAGTCAGATTTAAAGCTTGTTTTTTTTACTGTCTTTTGACTCCTGCTGATATGTTAATTAACCTTTAGAAACAGTGGCGATATTTGTGTCAAGTGTTTGTAATCCCTTAAGAGCTTTCGCTTTATCTTTTGCTTTCAGCGCACCCTTCACCTGAGTCGCAGCATCTTCGATCACATTATAGGTTTTTGAAGATTTAGTTTTGACACCATCCTCAACCTTAGACCAAGAGTTTTCAAACTTATCAAATTCCTGTTGAGCTTTGCCAAAGTTTCCGGCTGACACCGCAGTTTTTGTATTTGAAACTACACTGACCAAAGTAGCAAAACCTCCCTGCGTAGCAACAGGAGTTTTGGATACTGTTGTTGCCGCAGTGGTTTCAGTGGTAGCAGGAGTCTGGGTAGCAGATTCTTGAGCGCTGTTGCATCCTACCAATGTCAGTAAGCCAATTACAGTAACGGGGATGATGTAGATTAAGCGTTTCATAATACCTCTGGAATAATAAATCGTCAAGTACTGACGGTATCAGCTACTAGATTAGCAAACCTGTGGTCTAAAACGATATTTGTAAAGTCTAATTTATCTTAAAATAAAGGGTTTAAATCTCGCGTAGAAAGCCTAAACCTCACCCCAGCCCTCTCCTTACTAAGGAGAGCGAGCAGGAATCTTGTTTTTCCTATGGTGTATTTGCAAAACTAAGATGCTCCCGAAGAAAATCTTTCTTTTCGGCTATTGTTTGCGTGAGTCCTGGAATTGTTAAGCTCTATGATTTTTGATTGGTAATAAGGTGTTATTTATTACTATTATTTCTGATTAAAAAGCCTTGAAGGCGGTTGACAAATTCTTCTAACTCTGAAATTAAGTTGGTAGTACCCCTACGTTCTTGATAGTAAGCCAATTGTTCTAGTTTGTTACATGCTAGGTACATAGCTGTAGCTCCAATGTTGATACTAGCACCTTTAAGTTGATGAGTTTCTCGCGCAATTTGTTCAAAGTCATCAGATGCGATCGCTGCTTTAATTATTTCTAAACGAGGTTTCATATCTTCAAAGCATACTTGCAATAGATTTAATTCAAATTCTCGATCATTTCCCGATATTTGATGTAAGTGTTCCCAATCAATTGCTAGGTCAGTGGAAACTGTCTGTTCATATACAACTGCCTCTTGTTGTGAAATGATCACGCCTGTCCAATGCTCTAGAGTCGCAGCCAATTTTTCTTTAAACACTGGCTTACTCAGATAGTCGTCCATTCCGGCATTGAGACACATTTCTTCGTCTTGTTTCATTGCATTAGCCGTCATCGCAATCACCACAGGACGACGACGCAGGGCAAAGCTGCTTTCTTGCCAACGATGAATTTCTTTTGTGGTTTCTAAACCGTCGAGAATTGGCATTTGGCAATCCATGAGAATCAAATCGTAAGGAATTTTTTTTAATAGCTGCAAAACTTCCTTTCCGTTAGCAACGACATCGGCTTTGTAGCCCAAATTCTGGAGTTGCTTCAAGGCTACTTTCTGATTCACCAAATTATCTTCAGCTAAGAGAATTCTTAACTTGAATTTAGTAGAGGGGTTAGGAGAAGAGGAAGTCAGAATCCCTGAAGTTTCTGTACTCTGAATTTCTTCAGTCGCCTTTAGCTTCCAGTCTTTAGCTCCTTGTTCTGATTCCGGCTGAGTTTCTAAAATAGTTATGATGGTATCGAGGAGTCGTGATGGCTTAATGGGTTTGACCAAATAAGCAGCAAATCCGATTTTGAGCGCCTGCTGCACTTCATCCCGTTGATTACTAAAGGTGAGCATAATCAAAGGTATCTTAGCAATTGCCGAATTAGCTTTAATTTGTTCGCCTATTGTCATGCCATTTATTTGAGGTATTTGCATATCAACCAAGGCGACATGATATGATTTCCCCTGCTCACCAGTTTCCTGAATAGCTTTGAGGGCAGCAGCAACACTGTCAGCGTAATCTACCTGCATTCCCCAATGAGTAGCTTGATGATTGATAATTTTGTAATTAGTAGTGTTATTATCCACCACTAACAAGCGGCGATCGCTCAAAAGTCCGCGATCTTCGCCCTTGCTGTTGGCGTAGCATGTCGCAGACAAGCCATCGTTTTTTGGCAAAACAGGCTCAACTTGCTTTGTAAAAAGTACCTCAAACCAAAATTTAGATCCTTTCCCCATCTGACTTTCTATCCCAATCATTCCTCCCATCAAAGTTACCAGTTGTTTACAGATGGCTAATCCCAAACCGGTACCACCATACTTGCGAGTTGTAGAAGCATCCACTTGGGTAAATGGCGTAAACAGTTTGCGTTGGTCTTCAGGGCTAATGCCAAGACCGGTATCTGTGATGTCAAAATGGATAGTGGCTGTAGTAGAGGAAAGCGATGGCTCCGCTAACGCCAAGGGCGAACGCAATTCGGCTTGCACTAAAACTTCACCAGCGCTGGTGAACTTGATCGCGTTGCTGATTAAGTTCATCAGAATTTGCCGCAGCCTACCAGCATCTCCTTTGAGGTGGGTGGGGACGTTGTGATCAATTAGTACGGCAATTTCTAATCCCTTTTTATGGGCTGAGGGGGCTAATAATTCTACCACTTCTTCCACACAAGTGGATAGGTCAAAATCTAGAGTTTCGAGAGCCATCTGTCCAGCCTCTAGTTTGGAAAGATCCAAAATCTCGTTGATTAAACTTAAAAGGTCGTCTCCACTACTACGAATTGTTTCAATAAAATCTCGCTGTTCTGCATCTAAGGAAGTATCTAACACTAAACCTGTCATTCCCAAGACAGCATTCATCGGAGTGCGAATTTCATGACTCATATTCGCCAAAAAGGCACTTTTCGTCTGAGAAGCTAATTCCGCTTGGCGACGGGCAATTTCAAGTTCTTGTCGCTGACGAATTTCTACTGCTAATAGTTGGGCTTGAGCTAAGGCAATACCTACTTGGTCGGCTATTTCCCGCAAAAGACGAGTTTCAAAGCTAGACCAGTGGTGGGAATCGTCAGACTGATGAACTACGAGCAAACCGCGAAGTTCGTCTTTGACCAGAATGGGCACAACCAAATTGACTTTCACCCCAAACTGTTGCATTAATTCCAGATGGCTTTGTTCAACTTTCGGCAAATCTAAGTTAGCCAGCCCGAAAATCTGTCCTTGACGGTACTGCTGTAGATAATATTGTTGTAGATATTCCGCTTGTAAGTAGTGGGTAGTGATGTTTTGCTCTTTGATTACTGGTAACCCTGAAACTACTGCTTCAATAACAGTGGGTGCAGACTCATCTGGGAAAATCTGATAGATCAAAACTCGGTCAGTTTTGAGAATCTTTTGGATCTCCTGGACAGTGATTTGGAGAATTTCTTCGATTTGCAAAGATTGGCGAATCTTGAGAGTGATTTCGGTAAATAATTGCGATCGCAAGTTTTGGCGTTGTATTTCCTCTTCAGCCTGCTTACGCTGAATAAACTGCCCCACTTGCTCACCAATCGAATTCATCGTTTTTACCAAATCTTGGTCAGGCGGCTGGATTTCCCGGTTGAAGCAGGTAATGACACCGATAATTTTGTTACCACTGCGGATCGGAAAACCAAAAGCTGCACGTAGTTCTACTTGAGCGCTGATTTTGAAGCGGGAGAAACTGAGTTCTTTAACGACATCAGTGATCCAAATAGGTTCAGAACTAGCCCAAACCTGGCCGGGTAGTCCAATTCCTGGTGGAAATGTGGTTTGCCGATTCAGTGCTTCAAATTCTTGCACCTCAAGGGATGCTTTATGCCACATATCGAGAAAACGCAACACATTTGCTTGCTTATCTACCATCCAAATTTCACCCAAATCCCATCCCAAACTCTCGCAGATTCCTTGCAGGATTTGGCCAGTAGCTTCGCCCGTCGTGGTGGACTCCGCTAAAACGCGGGTTGCAGCATATTGTGCAGTCAGATGCTGTTGTGTACGTTTGCGTAAGCGAAGCTCTTCGGAGACATCGGTGATGTCAATGCCAGTGCTAATAATGTATTCCACTGATCCTTCATAGTCTTTTAAGAAGGTATTCGACCAGGCAATCAGTCGGCGACTGCCATCCTTCATTACCCAATAGTTATTGTACTCATTCAGGATTTGACCAGAACGCAACTGCTCAAAAACTGCTTTGAACGACTCCACCTCTTCAGGAATTAGCAACAAGTTCCAGCAATACCTACCCCTTACCTCATCGAAGGAGTAACCCGTTATTTGCTCACAAGCTTGATTGAAGCGAACAATTTGCCCTTGAGAATCAAAAACTATTACCAACGCGCCGACTGTATCAAGGACTACTGAGATAAAGTTGCGTTCTTGATTTAAGGCTTCTTCTGTCTTCTTCCGCTCAATGACCTCACGATAGATGAAGTAGTAGACTACAGAAAGAACGATAAAACTTAGGCAGATAGCGATCGCAAGTGTCAGAATTGTTTTGCGATCGCCATTTACTGCGTGTGACTGCTGTTGAAGCCACTCCCTTTCCTCATTTTCCATCTCATTGATGACTTTGCGGATATCATCCATGAGATTTTGTTGATCATTTCTCACTAGTACTTGCAACGCCGCATCTAATCCCTTGTTTTCGCGCAAGTCAATAGTCTGTTTTAGTTCACTAAGTTTAGCGGTGATCAGAGATTCAAGCGTTGCAATCTGCTTTTGTTGATTCGGTTGATCTGCTGTTAAACTCTTCAGCTTGGCAATTTCTTGATTGACGTTTGCAACTGCTGATTGATAAGGTTTTAGATAAATTTTTTCTCCACTAAGGATGTAACTACTTTGTCTAGTTTCGGCATCCTTAATCTGGGACAGTACTTCATCTAGACTTTTGATTTTTTTATAAGTATTTTTTACTATACTGCGATTATTAGTAGATACTCTTATATTTTCATAAGAAACCACACCAATCACAACTAAAATTACCGACGCCAAACCAAAACCTGCGACAATCTTTTTGAAAAATTGCTTGCGTTCCCCCTGCGTCTGTTTGCCTTTCTTGGTAACAAGTACCAAACTTGCTAAATTTCGGCGCAATTCCAGTTGTTTGATAACTTGACGACCTAATATTCGTAATGCCTCCACTTGTTCTGGAGTAAGTTCCCGTGGGATGTAGTCAATCACACATAGGGTTCCTAGCGCGTATCCCTCAGGGTTAATCAGAGGTACACCAGCATAAAACCGAATATTTGGGTCAGATGTTACCAGTGGGTTTGTAGCGAACCGTTCGTCATCTGTTGCATCAGGCACAACAAAAACATCAGGCTGTAAAATAGCATGGGCACAGAATGCGAAATCTCGGTGTGTTTCTAGGGCATCCAAGCCGACTTTTGACTTGAACCACTGACGGTTTGTATCAACTAAGCTAATTAAGGCAATAGGAGTCTGACAAATATATGAGGCTAAACGGGTGAGGTCGTCAAAAGCGGCTTCAGATGGCGTGTCAAGAATCTTATACTCCAAAAGCGTCTGGATTCTCTGTGCTTCGTTATCAGGTAATGGTGCTTTCATCTTCAGCCTTATCTATATTCTGGGAACTGGGGATTGGGGAGCAGTAAATAACCAATGCCCTTCAGGAGTGCTGTTAGCGGATAGCTAGGGTTTAGCCCGTGCTGAGTTAGGAATCTTATTTCTTCACTCAGAACTCACAACTCGGAACTGTTTTGTCCAATGCCCAATGCCCAGTTCAACAAACTTACTTCAATTAATGACAATAGTTTAGTTAAAAGCGTTAGCGTAATTTTACTGAGTTCGACTTATTAATTAATCGGTCAAATGATTAAATCCCTGCTGTATTTTTTGTGGGCTGGTTTATTTGAAATCGGGGGCGGCTACCTGATCTGGTTGTGGTTGCGCGAAGGTAAGCCGTTCTGGTGGGGCATATTGGGGGGAATTGCTTTAGTTTTCTATGGGGTGATTGCAACTCTCCAATCGGCAAATTTTGGCAGAGTGTATGCGGCTTACGGTGGCGTATTCATTGCAATGGCAATGCTTTGGGGTTGGAAGGTAGACGGGGTAACTCCAGACCGCTACGATCTAATAGGAGCTTGTTTAGCTTTCCTGAGTGTTTTAATTATCATGTTTGCACCCAGAAATTAAGTAAATTTTCTATATTAAGTAAGTCGAAGTTGGCAAGAAAACTTCAATGCCTGTAAACAAATATAAATTAATGTCGGGTGTGTTAGACGAGAGTATGGCATCATCTATAATTCCAGATTTGGTATTTCTTGTGAATGCGTAAGTTCTAATAACTAAAAATTTGGAATTTTGTAGGGCTTCAATAAAATGGTATTCTTCAAAAAAAGATGCGATGATTCGCTTAATACACCCTTATTTAAATTTTTGCAACTACTATCAGGATTATATTTTTGTTAACATTTCCAAAAAATTCAGGTTAAGTATCTTTCAAGACAAAAATGTGTCAATAAAAGTAATCAAATGTAGTTAAGAATACAAATCGTTAATCTTAGGAAGAAAAAGAAGTGTTGAAGAAAGTTGTGATGATTGGGGCGATCACCCTACTGTTTTTGGGAGTACCACTGATGGGCAATGCTTTCGCCCAAACACCAGTCGCTGCTGTGTCTACTGCTGATACTGGAGATACGGCATTTATGCTGATTTCAGCAGCACTGGTGCTACTAATGACACCAGGATTGGCGTTTTTCTATGGTGGATTTGTGCGATCGCGCAACATCCTAAACACATTGATGATGAGCTTTGTGTTGATGGCGATCGTGGGAGTTACCTGGATTTTGTGGGGCTATAGTCTTGCCTTTGCGCCAGGTTTACCGTTTATCGGTGGATTGCAATGGTTGGGGTTGAATGGTGTCGGTTTAGAGATAACCGATTATCTCAAAGGCTCAAATCCGGCGGAAGTCGTCTCCTATGCTGGAACGATACCCCACCAAACCTTCATGATCTACCAAGCCATGTTTGCCATTATCACCCCAGCCTTAATTTCTGGGGCGATCGTAGAGCGGATAAGTTTTCGTGCCTATTCGTTGTTTGTCCTACTGTGGTCAACCTTTGTTTACGCTCCCCTTGCTCATATGGTATGGGCGAAAGGTGGATTTTTAGGTTTGTATGGTGGTTTGGGTGCCCTTGACTTTGCCGGTGGCACAGTAGTTCATATTAGTTCCGGCGTTTCAGCCCTGGTAGCTGCGATCGTTATTGGGCCTCGGAAAACCCATCCTGATCGTCTTAGCCCGCCCCACAACGTTCCGTTTATTTTGCTAGGTGCTAGCTTGCTGTGGTTTGGTTGGTTCGGTTTCAACGCTGGGAGTGCTTTATCTGTTGCTGGTGGAACTTCTGGTAACTTAGTCACAAATGTGGCAACAACAGCCTTTGTTGCCACCAATGCGGCGGCGGCAGCGGCGGCTTTAATGTGGCTAATCTTGGAAGGGGTTTTACGGGGTAAACCAACCGCCGTGGGAGCAGCTACCGGAGCCGTTGCTGGTTTGGTGGGCATCACTCCCGCCGCCGGATTTGTCACACCGCTATCAGCAATTTTAATTGGTTTCATCACCGCCTTTGTTTGTTTCTATGCTGTGAGTTTCAAGCACAAGCTAGAAATTGACGATGCTTTAGATACCTATCCCGTGCATGGCGTTGGTGGTACAGTGGGGGCAATTTTAACAGCCATCTTTGCGACGACTCAAGTCAACGGCGGAGGTAAGGAAGGAGTACTACGTGGAAATTTTGGTGAATTGGGAATTGAACTAGCAGCAATTGCCGTTGCCTATGCGATCGCAGGTGTTGGTACGTGGATTATTCTTAAGGTTATCGATGCTACAGTCGGGCTGCGAGTCAAAGAGGAAGCTGAATTGCAAGGTTTGGATATCAACGAACACGGTGAAGAAGGTTACAATTCCGAGTTTGGTGATCGTCCTACTCAGTAGGGAGTTAGAAGAGACGCGATTAATCGCGTCTCTTAACTCCCCACTCCCCATTTAAGATTGTGTTATTTGCGATCGCTAGCGTTAAAATTTGATTCAAATAATTGGTAAATTTGGCTAGTCGTGTTTACTTCTTTTAAAACCTTTCCTATCTGGGCATTTTTCTCGCTGTTAACCAACGGCATCCTAATGTTGGCGGTCATTCTGCTAATTTGGCAACAGCAGAGATTAGCCGCTTTTTTTGGGATAATAACATCCCAGGAGCAAATCAACTTGAACAGCGATCGCCAAATTGCTACCCCTGATTTGGGTCGCCGTCACCAACTCACTTACCAAGAGTGGGTAGACATCCTCAAGCAAGAAGCCAAGGTCGCAGCTGACCAACGTCCTCCACATTTAACTATACTGGCGGGAGATTCTCTGAGTTTGTGGTTTCCCCCTGAGTTATTACCCGAAGGTAAAAATTGGCTCAATCAAGGAATTTCTGGCGAAACCAGCAATGGACTTTTGAAAAGATTGAATATATTTGATCGCACCCAGCCAGAGGTGATTTTTGTAATGATTGGCATTAATGACCTAATTAGGGGGATGAGCGACAGGGTAATTTTAGATCATCAGCGCCAAATTATCAGTTACCTACGAAAAGTCCATCCCACAGCGCAAATTGTTGTCCAATCGATTTTGCCACATGGCGCAGAGGAAGCAACTTGGAAAGGACGAGAAAAACTGCTGGTTGTTGCCAATAGTCGCATTAGCGAGTTGAATCAGCAACTGCAAATCATATCTACCAAAAAAGGTGTCAAATATCTCGATTTATATCCCCTGTTTACCAACAAGCAAGGTAATCTCCGCCGCGAATTTACTACTGATGGCTTACACTTAAGTCCTGAAGGCTATATAGTTTGGCGTTCTGCATTGCAGATTTATAGCGACATCGAATTAAAATCCCAACGTTAACGTCCTTCGGCGGAAAAAGGGTAAAGTACAAAAAGAAGTGACACTCTCCTTTGCTACGCAACGGAGATTCTTGGTTGAACGAGTCCACTTAACCTAGACCCCTTGCGGTATCTAAGCCAGAGGTGGTTCTCTCCTCAAGCGTTAACTTTCGGTATGCCCTACCGTAGTTGGATGACTCCAAAATTTGTTTTATGTATGTAAAAGGCTGGTCGTCTAGTCTCCATGAAAATTTTACCTATTCCTGGAAAGGAGCTAGAACTATGGAATAGAACCCCATATTTCAATTGTCTTGGCGAAGCCTCTCCCTTTGGGAGAAGGTACAGCGTAGAGCCGTTAGGCAACATCGGGTTTTTATACAGGTTGATTACCCTACCTGTTGAAACTATATTAACATCAAAGCACCCTTGCACAGTGCATGCAGCTAGCTTTCAACCCAAGCGCCTCAAGTACAGAAAAAGCAACTGCGTTGCTTTTTCTCAGGGGTTTTCAGCATTTTTATTATAAATCGCGTCTGGGTGCGAGAAAATAAAAAATAGTGGTTTAAGTAGACAAATCTAATGGATACAAAAGCTTTTAAGCGCAGCCTCCAACATTCAGAAAATTACAATCGCAAAGGCTTTGGTCATCAAGCAGAAGTTGCTACCCAGTTGCAATCTGAGTACCAGAGTAACTTGATTCAGGAAATTCGCGATCGCAATTACACCCTACAACGCGGTGATGTGACGATCCGACTAGCACAAGCCTTTGGCTTTTGCTGGGGTGTAGAACGGGCTGTGGCAATGGCCTACGAAACCCGTCAGCACTTCCCCACAGAACATATTTGGATTACTAACGAGATTATCCACAACCCTTCTGTAAATCAGCGGATGCAGGAGATGGAAGTAGAATTCATCCCCATTCAAGCAAATCAAAAAGACTTTTCTGTTGTTGGAACTGGTGATGTAGTCATATTACCTGCTTTTGGCGCTAGCGTTCAAGAAATGCAGATACTTCACGATAAAGGCTGCAAAATTGTTGATACAACTTGCCCTTGGGTATCTAAAGTTTGGAATACAGTAGAAAAGCACAAAAAAGTCGATTATACTTCCATAATTCACGGTAAATATAAGCACGAAGAAACAGTCGCTACAAGTTCATTTGCTGGCAAGTATTTAATAGTGTTGAATTTGCCAGAGGCAGAATATGTTGCTGACTATATTATCAATGGTGGGAACCGTGAAGAGTTTCTAACAAAGTTTGCTAAAGCTTGTTCAGCAGGATTTGACCCCGATCAAGATTTAGAAAGAGTTGGCATTGCAAATCAAACTACAATGCTTAAAGGCGAAACTGAGCAAATTGGTAAGCTTTTTGAGCATACTATGTTGCAGAAGTATAACCCTACCGAGTTAAATCAGCATTTCCAAAGCTTCAATACTATCTGTGACGCCACCCAAGAACGGCAAGATGCAATGTTGGAGTTAGTGCAACATAATTTAGATTTGATGGTAGTAATTGGTGGGTTTAATTCATCGAATACTACTCAATTGCAACAAATTGCTTTTGAGCGGGGAATTCCTTCTTATCATATTGATACTGTTGAACGCCTTAAATCAGGATATTCCATTGAACATCGGCAATTAAATGGGCAGTTAATAACTACAGAAAACTGGTTGCCAGATGGAGAAATTGTTGTGGGAATTACTTCTGGTGCTTCCACGCCAGATAAGGTGGTAGAAGATGTGATTGAGAAAATTTTTGCTGTCAAAGCAATAGCAACACTGGTTTAAAAGTTCTCAGATGGACTTGGAAATAAAAAAACATCCAACTACTTTTTGTGGGGTGGGCATCTTGCCCGCCCGCAATTAAAGATGGGCAAGATGCCCACCCGACAAGATTGGATAATTTATTTATTATAAATTCCTCAGTTATCGATTTCACTTTTGGCGAAACACCACACCAATATCAGTAACTATAGCGGTTCTCCAATGGAAGCAATACACTTTGACCTCTCTCCAAACCTCTCTCCTAAAAGGAGAGAGGCTTTGAATTTTACTCCCCAACGCTACAAGGGTTGGGGCTGTTCTTGTTAGGTCTGTATTGCGCTCAATTGAGAAGCGCTATAGTGTTCACTAGTTACTGATGACTGTTCAGTGTTTGAAGAATTTGTGAGAAACTTAAACAAATGGCTGTTTATCAGCAAATTGGCAAAGGCTATGATTTGACTCGTCGCGCTGACCCTGACATTGCTGTCCAATTAGCTAAACACCTTCAGGTGAAATTAGATTCTTCATATCTAGATGTGGCGTGTGGCACAGGAAATTACACCCTGGCTTTAACAAAACACGGTGGTGCTTGGCATGGAGTAGACCAGTCAAAACAGATGATTGATGCTGCTATAAATAAGAGTAATGTTGTAGCTTGGCAAGTTGCAGAAGCTGAGAAGTTACCTTATGCTGATGGAAGTTTCTCTGGCGTGTTATGCACGCTAGCAATTCATCATTTTGCTGCACTAAGTCCGGTTTTTCGAGAGATTTATCGTGTCTTGGCAGCTGGTCGTTTTGTACTATTTACTGCCACACCGGAGCAAATGAGCAAATATTGGTTAGTCAAATATTTTCCAGAGGCTATACATAAATCTGCTGAACAGATGCCAACTTTAGAAAAGCTGAGATATGCTCTCAATGATGTCGGTTTTAATTCAGTAAATATCGAACCTTATTCTATTTCCGAAAACTTACAAGACCTATTTTTATATAGTGGAAAACATCGTCCTGAAATATATTTAGACGAGAATGTACGTTCTGGAATTTCTACGTTTGCTTTGCTAGCTTCTGCCGATGAAATCGCCACAGGGTGTCAAAGGCTAGCAGCAGATATTAACACAGGACGGATCACCGAGATTGTCAATAAGTATGAAAATAATCAAGGAGATTACTTGTTTGTAATCGCCGATAAAGTAGAAAAATCAGCTAAAGCGTGAAAGATTAAGCAAAAATATTCTTATCCAATCAGCGCCTCGTACTCATCATGTGAACCAATCCAGATCCAGTAATAATCCTCACTTTTGTTAAAGTGCTAGTGCCCGATATTCACCACTAATCCTGACTGACCACAAATCATTTCCTACTTTTTTTAAATGCAAAAACGGATAAAATTGATTATTAATCCAAAGCCGATATGCCTTTCTAGCTTGTTCTTTAACTTCAGATGAAAGTGCAGAATATGAGCGCCAAAAATCAGAGGTTGTTAAAGACTTCATCTAATAGTTTCACAGGATTAGCATCAATATCTGATTTGGCACGCTGGATTAACTGATCCAATCGACCAGATTTTGCATCTGCTTCAATTTGCCTGTCCCAGGCATCATTGAGATATTCTTGGAGCCAGTTCGATAGATCCCGCATTTCACCTTCAGACAGTTGCATAATAGCAGCTTCGATTTCTGGGAGTGAGTTCATCCGCTTATCCTAAATCCAGCGTTGGGGTCACTTGTGGGGTGGGCTTCTAGCCATTGGTGTCAACTTAAGCTAGAAATAGCTTAACTATTAGCTTCGTCACCCGCCTTGAACTAAAGTTCTCTGGCTTTTAGCTAAAGTCTACTGAAGTAGACTAAAGATTTTTACGGATATTTAGTAATCTTTAGATTACTTTTGCTATAAGCAAGGAACTTTAGTTCCTTGCGGGACATAACTCAATACGCTTGGGTTAAGGATAATTGTAGGTTGGGTTGAAGGTCGTGAAACCCAAGAAAGCACGACAAATGTTGGGTTTCGTTCCTCAACCCAACCTACACAGTTTAAGGTTTTTGGCGCTAACCCAAGCGTATTGGGACATAACTTTTACGTTAAGTTGACACCGATGGCTTCTAGCCTGCCCCACAAGATTAGATAATTTATTTGTTGGAGTTCCCTAAACACAAACTACTGCTGCGATCGCACTGCTCTCTATTTCGATTTTTTCAAGTTTGAATGTTCATTCTAATTTATTAATAATTCTGGTGCTACCAATCCTTTTTGGATAGCTAAAACTGCGGCTTGAGTGCGATCGCGTACTTCTAGTTTCTGCAAAATAGCATGGACATGAACCCGCACTGTACCAGGAGCAATGTAGAGAATTTCAGCAATTTCTTGATTGCTTTTGCCAGTTGCTACCAATGCCAAAATTTCTTGCTCCCGCTTCGTTAAGGGATTTTCTAAGGATTCCTCTTTTGTGGGCAACACCGCCAGAGAATTGACATCAAAAGCCGCTCTAATTTCTGTTGTTGCTGTTTGATCCCACCAAGAAGCCCCGGCTGCAACCGATCGCACTGCCAATATTAGAGACTCAGCTGGAATACCTTTGAGACAGTAACCTTGCGCCCCTGTGGCAATTAACCGTGAAATCAAGGGTTTTTCCGAACGAGACGTTAAAACGAGAATTGGTAAATTTGGGTGCTGCTGCTTGATTTGGCGACAAGCCTCAATCCCGCCAATTCCCGGTAAACCTATATCCAGCAAGACCAAATCCAGGGGATAGCGATTTGCTAATTCTACAGCTTGTTCCCCATCTTCTGCCTCTGCGACAATCTCCAAACTGCTTTCTTGTTGCAACCGCATCCGTAGACCAAGCCGAAATAATTCATCATCTTCAACGAGCAAGATTTTTGTCATTAGTAATTGGGCATTGGGCATTTGTCATTGGTCATTTGTCATTGGTCATTGGTCATTGGTCATTGGTTAGTAGTTAATCTCCCTCACTCCTGAGTCTCTAATCAGCACTCAGCACTCAGTACTCAGCACTCTCTCAACTCCTTGGTGGTGGATAAGCTGGGAGTCGGAAACCAAATAGTGCGCCTCGTGGTGAGCGATTTTCTGCCCAAATTGTACCCCCATGAGCTACTATAATTTGCCTGGTCAAATAAAGCCCCAGTCCAGATCCTGAGACGTGGCGATCGCTATGTCCTTGATAAAACCTTTCAAATAAGTGGGGTAACTCTTCTTCGGTAATACCGGAACCAGTATCGAGTATTTTTACTACTTGCTCGCTAGAATAACCTTCAAATACTACTTCCACTTTACCGCCACGGGGGGTATGATTAATGCCATTGCTTAGGAGATTGGTGAAGACTCGCCCAAGTTGCAAAGAATCGCCATTTACCCAGAGAAAGCTCCGAAAATCTGATTCGCCATAGTGCAGAGAAATATAAACCTGACGTGTTCTCGCTAGTTCAGTCAGGGTAGCTATAATTTCCTCCGCCACTGTCACCAAGTTAACAGGTGATATCTCTAGTTTTAACCCTTCGGCATCATTGCGGTACACATCTAAAAGAGTTTGGACTAATTGCAGTGTACTCCGATGACTACGAGCCATTGTTTGGAGGACTTTTGCTTGCATTGGCGTGATTTCACCAAATTGCTCATTTTGAAAATATTTCAGCGTTTCAATTGCTCCTAATAGGGGTGTTTTCAAATCATGCGTTAGGGTAGAAACAAAATCTTCACGCATGGTAGCTAATTGTTCTTGGGAGAGTAATTGTGCTTGCGTATAAGCGATCGCTTCTTGATTGCGGTGGTTGCGATCGCTTAACCAACCCGTTACCACCAACGCAAATACTGCAATCAACCTATTTGCTAACGTTGGCAGATGA
Organism: Nostoc sp.; assembly: GCF_036919555.1. Lineage (GTDB taxonomy): Bacteria > Cyanobacteriota > Cyanobacteriia > Cyanobacteriales > Nostocaceae > Nostoc. Next base: position 26,884 of record NZ_JBALCS010000033.1, on the reverse strand, counting down.
ATTATTTCTCGTCCAGGTACAAACAAATTTAACAATGTTAATCCTGTAGCTGCAAGAGTAATCCCCAAAACTGCTCCCCGATTCAATCGAGAATCTGCTAACAAAATCGTCCCTATATAGAGGTAGCCAAATACGTACTCAGGGGGTGTCAAATATTCCAGCACTATCACGATACCAAAGGCGATCGCGATTAGCCCATATGTCTCGCCACGCTCACTTATAGCTTCTTTCATAGTCAATAATCGACTTAACATCGTCATTTAGGATTAAGCTAAAAAATCGTTATTCTACAATCTTTACAACTATTTAATTCACCAATTATGATCTATCGGTAATCTATAACAACTATCTGGAAAATAGTAATAACTAAAAATATTCAGGAGTGCTGTTAGCGGAGCGTTTAGCCCGTGCTGAGTAAAAAGTAGTATTTAATTGAGCGCGAAATATATGGGACAAGGTTTTTTGCAAATTGGCTTAACGCTGTGTATCGTCATAGCAATCACTCCGGTATTCGGTAGATACATAGCGCGTGTCTTTTTGGGAGAAAGAACACTGCTTGATTTTTTAATGAACCCCATAGAGCGAAGTATGTTCGTACTAGCGGGTGTTCGGAGAAAAGATCAGATGACGGGTTGGCAATATATCCGGGCTGTACTGTATAGCAACTTCCTTATGGGTATTTCAGTGTATTTGCTGATCTATTTTCAGAAACTCCTGCCCTGGAATCCAAACGGCTTCGGTGCGCCTATATGGGATGTATTGCTGCACACAACCATTTCGTTTGTGACGAATACTGACCAGCAACACTATGCTGGTGAGACAACCTTAAGTTATTTTAGCCAGGTAGCGGCTTTAGGCTTTTTGATGTTCACCTCCGCAGCCACAGGATTAGCCGTGGGAATTGCCTTTATTCGCGGGTTGACGGGTAGAAGAGTGGGCAATTTTTACGTCGATCTCGTCCGTGGGATTACGCGAATATTGCTGCCGATTTCGATTATTGGAGCGATCGCCTTGCTTGTATCAGGTGTACCACAAACATTAGCTGGGACTATGGATGTAAGAACCTTAGACGGTGGGACACAATATCTTGCCAGAGGCCCAGTGGCATCATTTGAAATGATCAAACTTTTGGGGGAAAACGGTGGTGGCTTTTTTGGCGTCAACTCAGCCCATCCCTTTGAAAATCCCAATGGCGCTTCTAACTTGATAGAAATGATCGCCATGATTTCTATACCAGCAGCCTTGATTTACACCTACGGTATATTTGCCAACAACATCAAACAAGCTTGGCTACTTTTTTGGATGGTGTTTGTGATTTTTGTCGTTCTGGTGGGGATAACAGCCGTGGGAGAACTGCAAGGGAATCCCCTGGTTAATAACACCTTTGGATTAGAACAGCCCAATTTAGAGGGGAAAGAAGTTCGATTTGGCTGGGCACAAACTGCATTTTGGGCAGTGATGACTACTGCTACTATGTCTGGGGCTGTGAACGGGATGCACGATTCTTTGATGCCGCAAGGAATATTTTCGACTCTCTTCAACTTGTTTATCCGCGTGATCTGGGGTGGCCAGGGAACTGGAACAGCTTACTTATTTATTTACTTAATTCTCACAGTGTTCCTAACTGGACTAATGGCAGGACGCACCCCAGAGTTTTTAGGACGCAAAATTGAAAAGCGGGAAATCATCCTCGCCGGTGTGGTGCTGTTGATTCACCCAATTCTAGTTTTGATTCCCAGTGCGATCGCCTTGGCTTATCCCATCTCCCTGTCTGGAATTAGCAACGCTGGCTATCACGGCATTTCTCAAGTAGTTTATGAATATGCCTCAGCAGCAGCAAATAATGGTTCCGGTTTAGAGGGGTTGAGGGATAACACCCTCTGGTGGAACTTGAGTACTTTAGTTAGCTTAATCGGAGGACGCTACATTCCGATGATTGCCATCCTGCTGTTAGCTGATGGGATGTCTCGCAAACAACAAGTACAAGAAACCCCTGGTACCTTGAGAACTGATTCTCTGGTATTTATTAGTATCACGGCTGGAGTCACACTGGTTTTGGGAGTGTTAGCTTTCATCCCCGTTCTGGCTTTAGGCCCCATAGCTGAGGGTTTGAAACTAGCATCTGGCAGTTAGAAGTAGAGACGCGATTAATCGCGTCTGTTATGAGTTATGACTTTGGAAGTGAACTACTCAGACTTGTCTACGGCTGAAGTCTGAGCTTCCCAATTCATCGGGAAGAGCCTCAAAAACTCCGTAGTTTTTTTGGTCTGACATCCACTCCAAGGCTAGGAGTCCTGGTTACCAAGACCCAAATCTTTATCTTGCGACATATACCTATTAGCTTGGTTTTCGCTTGTGGCATTGATGGTCAAGACATCACCTATCTTACCAGAAAATCTTGGGGATTCGTCATACATCCAGAAGAGAGTTTTTACACAGTAAAAACTCTCTTCTGGATGTAATCCTTATCACCCGCTCACAATCCCCATCTTAGGATTACCTTGAAGATGGGAACTTCCGCGATCCGTTAAGAGAATACCAAAAAATAAATAAATTATCCGGTTTCGTAGTTTCGTAGAGTATGTTAGCAATAGCGTAACGCCCCATTCGATGAAGGTGAGTTAGTAACGCACCCTACAGGTTGGATCTGTTTTTTATTGTAAGTTCTTAATAACTCCAAACTCCTGTACAGACGTGATTAATCGCGTCTCCTACTTCTTAACTTTATTTATAAATCAAGTGGCAACTAACTTCAAAGCTAGACGCCCAAATTCTCGTTCTGGCGATCGCCGCCAAGCACGTAAAAAGGCCAGGGCAAGTCATAAGTGGCTGTACTTCAGGGCAATTAAAGATGCTTTTGTCAAGCTAAATCCTAAGTATGTAATCAAAAACCCAGTGATGTTTGTGGTTTGGGTAGCGACAATCATCATCCTATTGCTCACAATTGATCCCGATCTATTTGGCCCAGCCCTGCAAAAGAACCCGCAACTGTTCAACGGCTTGTTGTCGGGGATTTTATTCTTGACAGTTTGGTTTGCTAATTTTGCCGAAGCACTAGCAGAAGGGCGGGGGAAAGCCCAAGCTAATGCCTTGCGATCAAAGAAATCAGAGGCGATCGCTAAAAAACTTGCCGCCGATGGCACAATTATTGAAGTTTCATCCACCAGCCTCAAACAGGGCGATACCATCTACGTCGTTGCTGGCGATATCATCCCCGCCGATGGCGAAGTAATCATGGGTGTCGCCTCAGTAGATGAATCAGCAATTACTGGAGAATCTGCACCAGTATTAAAAGAATCAGGCTCCGACGTTGCTAGTTCGGTCACTGGTGGAACGCGGATTATCTCAGATGAACTAATTATCCGGATCACATCCGACCCAGGCAAAGGTTTCATTGACCGGATGATTGCTTCCTTAGAAGGGGCAGAACGCAGCAAAACACCCAATGAAATTACCCTAACAGTATTGCTGACAGTTCTCAGCTTAATGTTTTTGTTTGTCGTGGTAACTCTGCCTGCACTTGCCTACTATGTCAACAGTCCAGTCAGCATCCCAATTTTGATTGCCCTGTTAGTGGCGTTAATTCCGACAACCATTGGCGGCTTACTAAGTACCATTGGCATTGCTGGGATGAATCAAGTTGCCCAACTGAACGTCATTGCCACTTCTGGACGAGCAGTTGAAACCTGTGGTGATGTCAACACTTTAGTTCTCGATAAAACAGGTACAATTACCCTCGGCAACCGTTTGGCGGAAGAGTTTATTCCAATCAACGGTCATTCAATGTCGGAAATTGCTAATGTTGCCTGGGCGGCTAGTGTTTTTGATAATACACCAGAAGGTAAATCCATTGTCCGACTGGCAGAAATGTTAGTAGCACGGTTTGATTTTGATTCCAGTCAGGCAGAAGCAGTCGATTTTTCCGCCACAACACTCATGAGTGGCACTAACTTACCTGGTGGATATGAGGCCAGAAAGGGAGCAGTCGGAGCCATTAAAGGATTTGTCCGTTCTCGCAACGGACGCGAAACCCCAGAATTGGATGCTGCCTACGAACAAGTTTCTCGCCTGGGAGGTACACCCCTAGCAGTCAGCCTAGATAACGAAATCTATGGGATTGTTTATCTTAAAGATATTGTGAAACCTGGTATCCGCGATCGCTTTCAGCAACTGCGACGGATGGGAGTGCGTAGTATCATGTTGACTGGAGACAACCGAATTACAACTTCTGTCATTGCCAAAGAAGTTGGGGTGGATGACTTCATTGCCGAAGCCACACCAGAAGACAAAATCAGCTTCATTAAAGGCGAACAAGCAGCAGGCAAACTGGTTGCGATGACAGGAGATGGGACTAACGATGCTCCAGCGTTAGCCCAAGCTAACGTCGGGGTGGCAATGAATACAGGGACGCAAGCTGCAAAAGAAGCCGCCAACATAGTCGATTTGGACTCCGATCCCACAAAGTTGATCGATATCATTAGCATTGGCAAACAATTGTTAATTACTCGCGGGGCATTGACGACATTTTCCATCGCTAATGATATTGCGAAATACTTTGCAATTATCCCAGTGATATTTGTCGCTGTTAACCTGCAAAGCCTAAATATTATGAATTTGACCAGCCCTAAGTCTGCTGTACTATCGGCGCTGATTTATAATGCTTTAATTATTCCCGCTTTAATTCCCTTGGCATTGAAAGGTGTGCGGTTTAGACCCCTGACACCTAATCAGCTAGTCCAACGCAATATCTTAATTTATGGCTTAGGTGGGGTGATTGCGCCGTTTATCGCCATTAAGTTGATCGATATACTAATTACAGTTGTGGGCTTGGCTTAAGGACGCTGCCAAACGAGCGCATCTTGACCAAATTGACCCATTCACCACATAAAAAATTAAAAATAAAATATTAGCAGCAATTGGAAAATTTTTATGGCTATGATTCGAGAAACCATCAGAGCAATTTTCATAACTCTGATGCTTTGGTTGTTGACTGCAATCATCTATCCTCTGATAATCCTTGTAGTGGGTCAAGCTTTTTTCCCTTATCAAGCTAACGGCAGCATCAGGCCGGGTCAAAATGGTGAACCAATTGGTTCAGCTTTGATTGGTCAAGTGTTCACATCTGAGCGATATTTCCATTCTCGTCCCAGTACTGTTAGATATAGCCAAGGCAAAAAAGCCAAGCCAACTGGCATATCTGGAGCTAGCAATCTCGCTGCAAGCAATCCAGAACTACTAAAACGGATTCTAGAACAGGCAAATCAATTGCGAGATGAAAATCTTCAACCGATTGCTGATATAATTTATACGTCTGGTTCTGGTTTAGATCCGCATATTTCCTTGAAAGCAGCACGGCAGCAATTGACGCGGGTTGCTAGTGCGCGGGGAGTAAAAGAAGATGAAATCCTACCTTTAATTAATAAGTTTACTGATGGCAGATTTTTAGGGATTTTTGGTGAGCCAGGAGTCAATGTTCTCCGATTGAATTATGCTCTTGACGTGCAAGATTTTTCTCGTCAGCCAAATCAATAAATGGGGAGTGGGGAGTGGGGAGTTTAGAATAAATAGATAACTTTAGATAACTTTTTCGTTACTCTCTGCGCCTCTGCATAAACCATAAGATTCTTATTTTAAAATATTCGTGCAAGAGACACCATGAAAATATCTATTCCCTACTCCCCATTTTCAAATGTCAGATAATAGTAATACTGGTTCGACTGGCATTCCTTTAAATTCTGCAAGTTACTCGCTTTATCCGGCACGACGGCGGGGCAAGCATAAAATTTTTATTGGCATGGCTCCTGGAGTAGGCAAAACCTACCGGATGCTGGAAGAGGCACATTCACTCAAACATGAAGGGATTCATGTCGTCATTGGGCTTTTGGAAACCCACGGGCGCAAGGAAACAGCTGAGAAGGCACAGGGACTGGAGATTTTACCCCGCAAGGAATATCTTCGGGATGCGTTGATGCTAACCGATATGGATACAGATGCTATTTTAAAAAGATCGCCCCAATTAGTCTTAATCGATGAACTTGCCCATACCAACGTCCCTGGTTCCCCACGCGAAAAACGCTACGAAGATGTAGAAGTAGTTTTGGCAGCAAGTATTGATGTCTACTCCACAATGAATGTACAACATTTGGAAAGTCTCAATGACCTAGTAGCACGGATTACTGGGGTTGTAGTCCGTGAGCGAGTTCCTGACAGGATTGTGGATGAAGCAGATGAAGTTGTGTTAATAGATGTCACACCGGAAACTCTGCAAGAACGGTTATTAGAAGGGAAGATTTACGCACCCGAAAAAATCCAACAATCCCTCGATAATTTTTTCCAACGCCGTAACCTGATTGCTTTGCGGGAGTTGGCTTTGCGGGAAGTCGCAGACAACGTGGAAGGAAATGCCATCGCTACTACCCCCAACGGGCAATTTTGTAATATTCACGAGCGGGTTTTGGTTTGTGTATCCACTTATCCCAACTCAGTGCAGCTGTTACGTCGAGGTGCGAGGCTGGCTAACTACATGAACGCGCCGCTTTATAGTTTGTTTGTGGCCAATGCAGAGCGCTTTCTCACGAAGGAGGAAAGCTTACACATCTACACTTGTGAGAAACTCTGTAAAGAATTTGAAGGTACTTTTCTTCATGTTACCAACAGTAATATAGCCAATGCGATCGCTGAAGTCGCTGAAAAATATCGGATTACTCAAATTGTAATTGGAGAGAGTCAGCGATCGCGCTGGCAAATGCTCCTCAAAGGATCTTTGACGCAAAAATTGGTACGCTTGCTCAAAAATATCGATTTGCATATCATTTCCAGCGAAAAAATAGTTTCACCCAAATAGGGGATCAAATTTCTCCAAAAACCTCAGAAGTAAAGCTCCCATGCAGACCATAGGGGATATGATGCTTGAGATGTAGCCGCGCGATAGTTCCTTTAGAGAAATCACTAGCATCCAAAATTACCAAATCTGAACGGTGAGCAGCAGCATCATAAACCAAAGCTAATACCCAACCATCATCTTCTTTTTCAGAACCTGGGCGCGGAACAAAAATCGGTTCACCTACAAAACCACGGGGTGCAGCACTCCAAAATTGTCTTTCAAGAGACTGTAAATCAATTTTCAGCAATGCTTGTAAGGGAGCATTACCAGTCTCTCCATGAGCCGCAGCTATATATAAATATCGATAAGAGCGTCCCACATTCGCCGGATGTATGCTGGGAAATTCACAACAACGGCCATCAATCAATTCCCGCCTGACTGTCCCATCTTTGAGATTCAGATAAAATCGCCAGAGTTGCCCAGATGAAGACGCCTCAAAATCAACTTGTCGAAAATCGCTTTTTGGTTCAACTTTTGATAAATCTTGGTAGCAAATGGAGTCAATCAAAACTTCCTCTCCTACCTCAAAAGCATTAACGTGGTGGAAGACGAAACCCGACTGAGTTTCCAGAATTTTTATCTTTTCTTGCCCTTCTTTGGGGAAGCGGGGAATAATTAGAATTTGAGTTGGCTGATTTGGCTGAAATTTGATACATTCTCCTGCCGCACGTATTCCTAAGGCGAAAGGTATGGGATTAAAGGTGACAGGATTTTGAAAGAAGATGCAGTAATTGTGAGTAATCACAAAATCGTGAATGAAAGAGAAACCTGGAACCTTATGAGTCTGCTGTCTAATAATTTCACCTGCTGGGTTTAGCTCAAAAATAGTAATTGTGGTAGATAATCCCGGCTTAATCGAGAAATTTACCAGGCAAGGTGCGCCCCCATCTTGGTAACAATTATTTTCCAGGCGGGGATGGGCAGCGAAAGCTCCACCTGCTGACAAAACACCATTAAAATATTCATTACCCAAGGTTTCAAGAGTGTAGGGATCGAGGCGATGTGCTTCAGACCCTTCCCACAGTGCTAGCAGTTTACCACCCCAATAGATAACATTTGTATTGGCGATATTTTTGAGTTTGAAGTCAAAGATATTAGCTAGCCAACCGCCGGGTTTTTGAGTACCAAAAGTACCGCGATAGAGAATTTTTCCCGCCTTTTGCTCTGCCAAATAGCCTGTTGTGCGGACAAAGCGGTTGCGAAAATGGGCACGACCATTAGTAAAGGTGATTTTGCTAATCATCCCATCCCCATCAAATGGGTGATGAAGAGATTGCCCATTTATATCCAGCAAACCGGGGCCATTTCTAAACAGCGTACCTTGTAATTCTCTGGGAATTTCTCCTTCTATATCATCAATCCAATAATCAAACTCTTGGGTGAGAGATTTATATCCTCCTTGCCAGTCTGCACGAGTGTAGGATTTTTGTGTAATTGGGCTTTCTTGACTTTTAAAAATCTGCACTTTGTTTTTTATTGTTACTTTGGACGAAAATATGTTGCCGCTAAAAAGAATTTCTTTGCGACTTTGCTACGCCAGTGCGTGAGATTTATTAGACTATTCCACTATTTTCGACTCTGCTTCTCTTAGTACCAACTCAGACATCAAATCAGGCAAAAACGGTTGTTCCCCAGCTTTTGATGTCTCAGTTTGCTCTTCAGCAGCAGGTAGCCAGTTGATAAATGGTAGGGGTAACAGCGTACTGAGGTTAGTAATTAGCACCAATAGCCAAAGTGAGTCAAAGTTCGTTGCGGTTATCCCCAGCCAATAGGTGATTAATGCCCCGAATGCATGGGAAACTGTTCCTGCTGAATTAAATATTGACATTAACAAGGCAAATAAGGTTGCTTCCACACCAGAGGGACAAAGCCTTGCTGCTAGAACCATCACTTGCATAAAGGCAATTTTCCCCATCACAGAGAGAATAAGACTATCACCCAAACTAAACCAGTGGTCATCTATACCTAAGAGCCTGTTTGTGTGAGTCACTAACAATAGCATCGTCATTCCTAAAACTGACGAAAGGACGGTACTCCAAGCAAAAATCACGCGAAAAGGGATGCTTTTGAGGAAACGTTGAAAAATCCAAACACCTGCTAAAGAAGCGAAACTTGTTACCAAGTGTACTCGCCCCAAAAATTCTGGTTGAAAGTGGAGTTCGTTGGTAGAGAAGTAGAAAAAGGCTGAGTCCGCATTTGGGGTAGCTTGCCAGATGAAGATAAACGCCGTTGGTAGCCAAATTGATTTTTGGCTAATGGCTTGGCGTAGCTGCACCAGTTGATGTTTGATTGGTAAAGAGTTGGTGTGATTACTATCTTTAGCATCTTTGTTAACAGGGGACTCAGCAATTAACCAAGCTACGCCTGAAACGATCAGAGGGAATAAGGCGGTAATTGCAAAGACGGTACGGGTAGTAAAATATTGGAGCAGCAGACCGCTAAAGTATGCTGTTATTAAACCTCCGATCGCAGAAGCACCCCAACATAGAGATTGTAATGAACCGGCTTTCGCTTGCGATTCGCCTCTAGCTCGTTCCACAACCAACGAGTCAACTATGACATCACTCATGGCCACAGACAGAGAACTAAGAGCGATCGCTAAGGTCGCTGCCCAGCTAGTATGAACTATTGTGGCCAGACTTACCCAAGAAGCAGTTCCCAGTATCCCGGATAAAATCAAGTAAGGACGCCGACGATAGCCAAATATCGGCAAGCCATCAGAGATAAAGCCAAACACCGGCTTAATCATCCAAGGTAGGAAGACAATTCCCAATAGCGCCGACACCTGGACTGGACTTAGCAGCAGTTCATCTTTCAGGAAAAAGCTAACGGCTAGACGCGATAACCCTAAAATTCCTTGGACAAAGTAAACGGTGAGAATTGCAATTAATTCTGCATTAGGTTCATTACCCAAGAAGATTTTTTGTGTTAATGAGTCTTTGACCTTGGACAAGCCAGATGATTGAAGCACCATTCGATAAAGATTTTTGAACTTTTCTTTACTTTTCTATCATATCGATTCTGAGGATGTGGGTTTTCTGTAAGCTTTTTGCTTTTATTACAATCCCAACTCTTCTGGAAAATCCAGCATGATGTTTAGGTTTTGGATTGCGGCTCCTGATGCGCCTTTGCCCAAGTTGTCCAGACGAGCAACTAGCAACACTTCTTTGGTAGTGTCATTGGCGAATACAAAAACCTGAACAATATTGGTGCCGTTGATTGCGTAGGCGTAGCCCGTCGTAGACATCGCATCCAGAAATATTCCGTCTCGCAGCAGAGTAGAATCTTGGTATGGAGCAACCTGCACAAATTTTTCATTTTGGTAGTAGTTAGCGATCGCTTGATAAATCACCTCACCTGATGGTGGATTATCTAAAACCCCTAGCGGCAAAGGTATCTGCACCAGCATCCCCTGCTCAAAATCTCCCACTGCCGGTACGAACAGAGGCACTGATGCTAACCCCGAATACTGATGCATTTCCTTAACGTGTTTATGCCCAAACTGCAACCCATAGACGCCATAAGGGTAGAGCGACTCTGCCTCAGCTTGCTGCTCGTGGAACGTATGGTACTGTTTGATCAGATTCTTTCCGCCACCAGAGTAACCTGACACTGCATTAACGGTGATCGGAAAGTTGCTCTTCAGAAGTCCCTTGGCAATCAACGGACGGATACAGGCTAAAAATCCTGTCGGATAACAGCCTGGATTGCTGACAAATTGGGCGCTGGCGATTTTCTCTCGCTGTCCTGGATTTAGTTCAGGGAAGCCATATACCCAGCCTTTAGCTGTGCGATGGGCACTACTAGCATCAAGGATCTTCACCGTACTACTACTGACTAAGCTAACAGCTTCGCGGGCTGCGTCATCAGGCAGGCAGAGAATCACAACATCGACAGCATTGATTAGTTTGGTTCGCTCAGTTGCATCCCGACGTTTAGATGCCTCAATGCTAACTAACTCGATATCATCGCGTTGGTTGAGGCGTGAGTAAATTTGTAAGCCTGTGGTTCCCGATTCCCCATCAATGAAAATCTTCGGTTTAGTAGTCATGAGCTTCTTATATGTGAGTGATATTTTGACTGATTAATACTTACTTGACCTCTGATAAATGAATTATAAAAGTCAATAGACATCTCCAAAAATAGAGTTAGTCTAGCTTTTGCCCTGAGCGTTTGATAATTTCGGCTATTTTTTCATCAATATCCTTATGCAGCAAGGGTTTTACAAATTACGTGCCTTTGCCCTGGTATTCTGGCTTAGTACAACATTTCATTAATTCGTAGCCAATTCTCTGCGTGCCTCTGCGCTTTCTTCTACGTTCCTTTGCGTTTAAATTTCAACCCTCAATTCGCCAGGATTTTACGCAAAGCTGTACTTAGTTTTTTTCAAAAATCGAATCACATTACCATCGCAGAGGTAAAAATTTAATTAAATTTTTTTGTGTTGCTCACGACATCTAAAAAACAATGAGTATGTTATCTTACTGAACGAGGTCATAAATGATCTAACTTTCAGCAATTAACCTAAGTGTGAATACAGGCATTGCGGTGTAGGCAGCCAGAGGATTTCTGAATTCTTCCTGACCAAGACTATACCAAAATTCCTGGTGAGTTCTCACTAAAAACTAGCTTACAGCTATTTTCAGGTAAATAGACCACGCAGTAAGGGTACAGCAATGCTGTGCCCCTACGACAGATGTGGTTCAAAGGCGAGTGCGTTTTTGTCAGGAGAAGGGTAGGGGGAGCATCTCAGTTTTGCAAATATACCAAGATTCTTGCTCCCTCTCCTTACCAAGGAGAGGGTTGGGGTGAGGTTTTACAAGGCTTTTTACACTCATTGAGATGCTCCCCAAGGATAGGCTCTTCGATTTATTTCGGGTTCGTGCCTGAGCAAATTTTTGTAGGAGTTAAGTGAACAAGATGAATCTGTGCAAACAACGTCAAAACAAGAATAGAGTATTAATTTTAACTTCCCTGGCTGTGTTGGCGTCTCCATTAGTATTGCCCTTGCAACAAGCATTTGCAGGAACATTAACGACCGTTGTAAATTTCAACGGTACTAATGGAGCGACCCCAAAAGCAGGCGTGTTTGCAGGGAGCGATGGCAATCTTTATGGAACCACTTCCGCAGGTGGTTCGCAAAGTAAAGGAACAGCATTCAAATTAACTGGTTCTACTTTGAGTACTCTGACCACACTAGTTAACTTCACTGGAACCAATGGAACTAACCCAGTTGCGAGATTATTCCAGGCAAGTGATGGCAATCTATATGGTGCAACCTTTACAGGCGGTACAAATAACCTCGGTACGTTGTTTCAGTTGAAAAAAACAACTTTTACAACCCTGACAAATCTTTGGAATTTCAATGGCACTAATGGAGCCAATCCAGCAGGTAGATTGATTTCAGGTAGCGATGGCAACTTGTGGGGGATAACTTCTGCCGGTGGGGTCAACAGTAAAGGAACTATATTCAAGATTCCTCTGACTGGTGGTGTTTCCACTATCCTAGTTAACTTCAACGGTATTAATGGCGCAACTCCATTGGCAAGGTTGCAATTAGCTAGTGACGGAAACTACTATGGCACAGCCTCAGCAGGTGGAGCAACTAATAAAGGTGTGGCATTCAAGTTAACTCCCGCAGGACTAATAACTTCATATAGCTTTAGTGGTGCTAATGGGCAAAGTCCCCAGGCTGGATTAATTGAATCTAGTGGATTTATCTATGGCACGACTTCTGTTGGTGGAGCCAGTAATAAAGGAGCTATATTCAAGGTTCCGCTCGGTGGCGGTACACTGGTTTTAGTTGCCAGTTTCAATGGCAGCAATGGGGCTAACCCCACAGCTGCACTCACAAAAGGAAAGGACGGTAACTACTATGGTACAACCTCTACAGGTGGTGCAAATAATAAAGGAGGCATCTATCGGTTGGCTGGAGGAACCATCACTTTGTTATTTAGTTTTAATGGCACGAATGGGGCAACTCCGCAGTCCACGTTAATTCAACTTGCTAATGGTGCATTTTACGGTACCGCCTCTACTGGTGGCGCTTCTGGACAGGGGACGGTGTTTAAATTTATACCATAGCATCAAAGACGATCTACCTGCAAAATAAATAGTAGAACGTAGATTTTTCCACTTTCAGATAGTCACGCTTACTGACTATTTGAAAGTGGAAACGCTTCAACTGGTTTTTGGTGAAGGGCTACTCCTCCCAAGCGAGAGTGCGTTTCACTGCCTTTTGCCAAGTCGCAAAGTTGGACAAGGGGAAATTGTTCTTCGGCTCAAACACACGTTCAATTTCTCGTTCCTGCACCAGTGCTTCATAGCTCTGCCAAAATCCTCCAGCTAAACCTGCTGCAAATGCTGCACCCTGAACGGTCGTATCGCGCATTATCGGACGTTCAACTGGAATACCTAGCACATCAGCCTGGAACTGCATCAAAAAATTATTCTCGCAAGCCCCACCATCTACGGTTAATCGCCCAACTGGAGTACTGTTAGATGCATTAATTGCTTGCACCACCTCCAGAACTTGATAAGCGATCGCTTCCAGCACGGCGCGAACTAGATGCTCTGGTTGTACACTGGCGGTAATGCCGAAAAAGGCTCCCCTAGCGCTCATATCCCAGTAGGGAGCGCCCAGTCCACTAAATGCAGGCACAAAATAGACTCCGCCATTATCTCTTACCTGATTGGCCATCGCTTCAGTTTCAGCAGCAGTTTTAATCAGCTTCAGGCGATCGCGCAACCATTGAATACAAGCACCACTAGTAAACATACTGCCTTCAAGGGCATAGCCTACATCTAAAGTCCCCCTTGAATTTGCTTGAGTCCATGCCACTGTCGAAATTAGTTGATGCGGCGAGCGCACAATTTGATTACCTGTGTGAGCTACCAAAAAGCTACCAGTACCGTAAGTACATTTGATCAAACCAGGGCGATCGCAGCCATGACCGAATAGAGCAGCTTGTTGATCTCCCAAGATGGCAGTGATCGGAATTTCAGCACCCAACAAAGTAGCATCAGTAACTCCAAATACCCCTAAACTAGGCTGAATCTGGGGCAAAATCTGAGCCGGAATTTGAAACATCTCCAGTAAAATCTCATCCCACTCACAGGTGTTGAGATTCATCAACATTGTCCGGCTGGCGTTGCTGTGGTCAGTAGCATGGACTTTCCCACCTGTGAGGTTCCACAGCACCCAGGTATCAATTGTTCCTGCCAAGACATTGTTCAGATCAATATCAGTAAAATTGTCTAATAGCCACCTGAGCTTGGTAGCAGAAAAATAGGCATCGATAATTAAGCCGGTGCGATCGTAAATTTCTTGAGCGTAGCCTTGCTGTTGTAACTGATGGCAAAGGGGAGCAGTGCGGCGATCTTGCCAGACGATCGCTTGATGGAGTGGTTTACCAGTAGTTTTGTCCCAAATCAAGCAGGTTTCACGCTGTACAGTTAGTCCCAAGGCGGCGATCGCTGATGGAGGAATCTGGGCATTCCCAATTGCGGTTTGCATCACCCAACAGGTATCTTGCCAGATTTGTTGAGGGTCATGCTCTAACCATCCAGGCTGAGGATAATACTGAGTTAGTTCTTTGTATGCCTGTCCAATAATCTTGCCGTCTGCGTTAAACACAAAGGCGCGGTTGCCTGTCGTACCTAAGTCCAGCGCTAAGATGTAGCCCGATGATCGAGTTGTGTTGTCAAGTGTGTCCATAGCCGATTTGAGATGCTGCGATTGCGATTTTAGCAATACACGTTACAGCAGTTTTTATGTATTTGAACCACATCTGTCGTAGGGGCACAGCAATGCTGTGCCCTTACTCCGTGATTTGTTTTCCTGAAAATAGCTGTAAATCAGATATACATTATTTTGTGTACATTTTGAATTGAGCGATCGCCTAGCGTCTATGCAGAACAAGAAAGACGTTTAGAAACTGCGCGCTAGTTTGTTGAGAACCGCTACATCTATAAAAAACCTAACAGACATGGTTATTTTGCAATTGCGTAGCTTACAATACGTTTATTAGGAAAACTCCTAGAAATCAAAATTTTTCATAACTCGTCTGCGTAGCCGCCTCAATTAGGAATTAGCAACTCTCACAAGTTGTTTTTACTTCCTCTGAGCTACCAACTCGCTGTTACAGTTTCTGTAACAGTCCTATTTTTCTATTGGAGCAAATGCAATAGTTAATCATTGACACAGTATCTGCGTCAACCCTGAACACAGATCGGGAATCTTTGGCAAGTGAGGTGGTATAATGAATCCGCAGAAATATAGTAGTGTGAGAGAAAATTTCATGCAAAGACGCTATGGTGTGAGTCTGGGCAGACGTTATGCTCTGGCAGCTGCAAGTGTTGTTCTATTGAGTGTATTAGGGTGTTCTCAGCTCGATAGTAATAAAAGTGCCCTTGCTCAATCTAGTTTACCTCAGCCAGAAACTCCATTGCAAAAAAAAACACTCAAGACTGATGCAAAAATCGTTGAGTCTAGCAATAAGTTTGGCTTCAAACTGTTTTCAGAAGTTCTGAAAGGTGATCAGGGTAAGGAGAATGTTTTTATCTCGCCTTTGAGTGTGGCGATCGCTCTAGCTATGACCTACAATGGCGCGAGCGGTACGACTCAACTAGCGATGGCAAAAACCCTGGAATTACAGGGGGTAAATCTACCAGAAATCAACTCTTCTTACGCGGCGACATTAAAGCAGCTTTTAGACAATGCGGATGCAAAAGTGCAACTGAATATTGCTAACTCACTTTGGGCAAATAAAAATGTTAGCTTTCAGCCAGACTTCCTCCAGAGAACACAGTATTTCT
The DNA here is from genome assembly GCF_036919555.1 of Nostoc sp. Lineage (GTDB taxonomy): Bacteria > Cyanobacteriota > Cyanobacteriia > Cyanobacteriales > Nostocaceae > Nostoc. Next base: position 11,184 of record NZ_JBALCS010000033.1, on the reverse strand, counting down.
ATAAAGCCAAGGTCAGCAATTTAAACTTTCAAGATGCCGCCGCACCTAGTATTATCAATAACTGGGTAAAAGAGAATACTAATGGCAAAATCACTGAGATAGTTAAAACAATTAAACCAAGTGATGTGTTGTTTCTGATTAATGCCATATATTTTAAAGGAAAATGGAGTCAGGAATTTGACAAGAATCAAACCGCTCAATACCCCTTTTACATTACATCTGGCAGGCAAAAACTAGAGCCGATGATGTCAGAGAACGGTGACTATAGATACTATGAAAGTAAGCAATTTCAGGCAGTTAGTTTACCTTACGGCAAAGATGGTAAATTCAGCTTTTATATTTTCCTGCCGAAACAGAACTCTAACCTCAATGCCTTCTATCAGAACTTGAATGTTGAAAACTGGGAAAAATGGATGACTCAGTTCAGCCAACAAAAAGGGTTTATTCGCTTACCCCGCTTTAAAACAGAGTATGATATTAGACTCAATGATGCCTTAAAAACTTTAGGTATGGAGGAGGCTTTCAGCGACAAAGCCAATTTTTCCGGCATGGGTAAAAATTTTCAGATTAGCGGAGTTGAGCATAAAACTTTTGTCGAAGTGAACGAAGAAGGCACGGAAGCGGCTGCGGTTACTTCACTTATTGTAGGAGCAACAGCTTTTGAACAAGAACCAGTACCATTCCGAATGATTGTTGACCGTCCATTCTTCTGTGCCATTAGGGATAATCAAACGGGAAGCGTTTTATTTATGGGTTCGATCATTGACCCACAGTAAAAAATCCAAAATTCCTTCATTTTGAATTTTGAATTTTCAGAGAAGTCTGAATTTCAAATTTAATTTTAGGGTAATGTGGCTTCAGAAATACTTAAAGTCTTGTTAGCGTCAGCTTTCGGGGACTCGTTTGTTGCAACGGGTGCAGTTATCTCCCCAGTGGCGCTGTCGTTTGTCTGGCTACCAGGACGCAGGGCACTTAAAGCAGTCTTAATCACAACAGCTGTGGGTACTGCCACAATTACACCCAACAGTCCGCCAATTCTTGCCCCTGTCAAGACTGAAATCAAAATCCAAACTGGATTTAAACCAGTAAAACTGCCTAAAATTCGGGGGGCAATTAAGTTTTCGAGAATTTGCTGTACAATTACTGCTGCTATCAAGACTCTCACACCCATTGAGAAATCTTGCAACGCTACCAATAGTGTAGTCAGGGCGATGCCTACAGAACCACCAAAGGGGACGAGAGCCATCAGTCCAATAGTTAGGCCGAATAGCAGCCCAAATGGTACTTTCAGCCACAAAAAGATCGGAATGAGGGCTGAGGCCATACAGGTAGATAAAATCAGTTGGGTGATGAAGAAATTTTGGAAGCTCAGGCGGACTGTTTTGGAGAAAGGATCTCGAAATTTAGCAGGTAGCCATTCCACTAAACTTTGCCAGAGTTCAGCCCCATGCTGTAAAAGATAGAAAGTCAAAACTATCGTCAAGAGAATATCTAGCAGACTAGTGACTGTGATCACAGCCAGATTTAAAACTTGTCCAGCGATCGCTTGCAATTGTCCCTTGACGCGATCGTTGATTTGCACTACCAGAGCATCAAGGTTGATTGGTAAGCTAAAAGTCTCAGCTTTTTCGTTTAATATCATTAACTGAGAGCGTCCAGAGTCGATCAACTCTGGCAAACGAGCCACCAGTTGTTGAGCTTGGGTAAGTGCCAGGGGAAAAAGTGTAACACCCAACGCCAATAAAATCGATAAAGCCAAGAGAAATACTAGGATAGCAACTTGCTCTCGCCTAGCACCATGATGCTCCATCCAGCTCACGGGGTAATTGAGCAGAAATGCTAGCACTGAGGCTGCGACTAAAATGACTATGAGAGAATGGAAATAATCAAAAAATACCGAAAGTGCCCAACCATTGAGAACTAGCATCGGAGCGAATAGCGCGATCGCCCCGATTCGCGCTATTGGTGTGAATGTTTGCCACCAGTCGAGTAGCTTGCGTGTCTGCATTTTGAAATGATTGCGGGATAGAACTAAATTAAATCTTTCCTTACAGCTTATTATCTCTAACTATATGAATCTCATTCATCCTTCTAGTTTAGGAGTTAGACTAACCCTAATGGATAATTTTGAATCGAAACAGAATGGGGAATGGGGAATGGGGAAGGTGGGGTCCCCTCTGGGGATAAGGGGTAATGGGGAGTGGCGAGATGAGGGGGACAAGGGGATAAGGGGACAAGGGGACAAGGGGATAAAGAAAGTGTTTTCCCAATGCCCGATGCCCAATGCCCAATGCCCAATTCCTAATCCCCCATGCCCAATGCCCAATGCCCCAAGCCCAATCCCCAAAACACAGTTGCTTTTATATTTGATTCCGATCATCGGCTTTTTTCCGTCCTTGTGGACTCTCTATCGGGGCCAGGGTAGTCGGGAACAACTTGCTATTAGTCGTCTGTCTATCACTTTGGCGCTTACTTGGCTGTTGGCATATCTATTATTAGCTACCGGAGCAGCAACTTCAGATTTTTTGATGCTACGGCTATTTATCCTCAATAGCTTTTTCACATCAGGTTACTTTTTAGTGAGTGTCTGGCTGATTTTGCGACTGATGCAGGGCAAATCTGGGCGTTTAGCAGGGTTTAGTACTTTAGCAGAACGATTGCTTGGCAAGTATTTATCTTAATTTTTTCGAGTAGTAATTTGCCAGTATTTTTACTTATTTTCTCAAAATAACAGTTGATTTATCCATAATATCTAGTCAAATCCAGTTTATTATTGCCATACTTCAGTAAAACATCTCCAGGTTGCCCCAAAATAAAGATAAATGCTGCTATAAGTGTTGTGGTTGACACTAGATTAAAAAAGTTAACACTGATAATTAAGAGTTAGCTATTATGGGTTGATTTGCCAGCATATTTTTAGTCTGCAAATTTACCGAATTTGATTAGTCAGTAAGTGTGAGGAAGTCTGTGACCATTCAAAGAAGTTCGGCGGAAGAAAACCAGTCGGGAAAAGCCTCAAAGCCCAGTAACAAAATTTCCCAGAACTCGAAATCGGGGCGTTGGCTGTGGTTTTGGGTAGGTATGAGTGGTATTGCGATGGTGTCAGCAACCGCAGGGGCGCTTTTGGCGGTGTCTTTGACCAGTACGCCTTTGCAACAAGCCCAGCTAAGTCCAAAGGATGAGGCGGTCTTTGATGGCGATCGCATTTCTGGAGGTGTGCTGCGATTTTCAGAATTAACTCGCCCGGTGAATCTCTTAGTTTTGGGGATGAGCGTACTTCCCCCTGATATCCAAAACCCTCCCCCAGAAACCAAAAACCTCAAATACCAGCCCCAGCTAAACTCCTTTGAAGGTCTTTCGGATGTGATGCTCTTGCTAAAATTTGATCCGGAGACGAAAAAAATAACTATGCTCTCCATTCCCAGAGATACCCGCACAGAAATAGAGGGGTATGGGGTAAAAAAAATTAATGCTGCCAATGTTGACGGTGGGCCAGCTTTGACTGCCAAAACCGTCAGTAATCTCTTAGGTGGGGCGGGAATTGATCGCTATGTCCGAATTAACGTTCTGGGAGTTGCCAAGCTGATCGATGTTTTGGGTGGCGTTACAGTCTACGTCCCCAAAAATATGAAGTACCAAGATGATTCTCAGCATTTGTACATCAATTTGAAGGCGGGTAAGCAGCATCTCAACGGTGATCAGACACTGCAATTGCTGCGTTTTCGCCATGACGAACTCGGTGATATTGGTCGGATTCAACGGCAGCAAATGGTCATGCGTGCTTTGATGGATCAAACACTCAACCCAGGTACTGTTACTCAATTACCTAAAGTTCTGGATGTAGTGAAAGACCACATTGATACCAATTTGACAGTTGAGGAGTTAGTGGCGCTAATGGGTTTTGGGGTGCGGACAAATCGCTCTAATATGCAAATGTTAATGCTGCCAGGTCGCTTTAGCGAGAAAAGCGAGTTTGATGCTAGCTATTGGTTGCCCAATAAAAATGGTATTGCGAAACTGATGGCTCAACACTTTGGTTTGGAGTCAGAACAGGAACAGCTGGCGACTACGACTGACCCCCGCTCTTTGCGTGTAGCAATTCAAGATAGCACAGGTGGCGATCGCTCTAACCTCCGACCATTAATTAGAGCCTTGGAAAAATCTGGATATAGCAACATCTATGTAGCTAAGGCATGGGGGGAACCTCTAGAGGTAACTCACATTGTCGCCCAACAAGGGGATGGTGACAGTGCCGAATCAATTCGCAACACTTTGGGATTTGGAGAAGTGCGTGTAGAAAGTACTGGCAATCTTGGCTCAGATATCAGTATCCAAGTAGGTCAGGATTGGTTGCAACAAAAATCTATTTTGGAGAAGTCTAGTAAATAATTCGTAATGACGCTCTCTACGAGACGCTCTTGCTAGCTTGCTTCTTCGTAGGAGTACGCGGACTCGCTTTTCCCGTCGTTATTAACGTAATTCGTAATTAATTACGAATTATGTTGACACTCTGAAAGTACTGAACTGTTTACACTGGTACAAATTCTGTTGACAGCGAATTTAATTTTGAATTTTGAATTTTGAATTTTGAATTGTTAATAACTGGCTGAGTTCTTGGAGTTTAGCTGCTACCGCACCATTGGTTAATAACTCTTCTGCTTTAGCTAAACCCTCTGGCATATCTGGAGAAATACCACTCCGCCATAGATAAAATCCGCCATTCCACAAGGCTGTTTGCATTAATTCACCTGGTTTACCTGCTAAAACCTTCTGAATATCCGCCACCAGTTCTTCAGTAGTTCCAAGGGGTACGTTCTTGGTAGTAAAGCCATAATCACGCGGTACGAGGTGCAATCGTTCTACCTCTTGGGATGCTACGGATGAAGATAAGCTGATGATCGCAGTGCGATCGCGCGGTAAGTCGCAACTACCTTCTAATCCTTTGACTAGTGTAAATTTCGTTACTCCCCGCAGCCGCAGAGCTATCTGAAACATCCCTTCTGTCGGCGGATGAACAAACCCAGCAATCACGTGAGCATCCCCAGCATAAGGACACCAAATTAGCTCCATTGTGGCCAAGGGTGGACGTTTGCCGAGTTGGTCGCGGTACTCCCAAATACTCTTAGTTAAGGGAAAATGCTGAGGTTGATAAATAAAGCCGATTCCCGTTTGCTCAAATACTTGCTGGGTTTTTGCTAGTGGTAGCCTAGTCCAATCGACTCCTAAACCTTGCCAAATATCTATTAGGGGTAAGCCGTACTTAGTTGGTAAGCGATCGCCACCGTGCATTACCACTGGTTGTCCAACTGCGGCGAGTAGTAAAGCTGTTACCGGACTAATTGGTGCTGTGCGGGTTCTGCCATCATAAGGTATACCAAAAGCGATCGCTGGTCGCCCAGAGACGATTGGTTGCAGTTTTGGCCCCAGTTCCTCATAGGCATCCAACATTCCCGCTAACTCTTCCCCCGTAGGACGCTTGATTCGATGAGCAATCAGAAACGCTCCGATTTGGGCTGGTGTAGCTTCACCCAGCAGGATCATTTTTGTAGCGGTGGCTGCTTGGGCGCGAGTTAAATTCTCGGCTGTGTGGTTTCCGCTACCTACTTTTTGCAGTAATTCCCTAAATACATTGCTCATTTGTCCTTTGTCCTTTCTGAAAATAACTAATGACACTTAAAGTAAACTAAAAAGTTTTCCCAAAGAGGGATGCCTGCGGTGGGCATAGGTGTCAACTTAACGTGAAATGGGCGGTTAGAAACCGCGTCTACACAAACAAAACCCACCTCCGTGGGTTCCAGACAAGGGGATTTTGCCCCTTGTTTCCTTAGTCCGCCTCCGCGGACTTCGTTTGTGTAGCCGCGAATTCCATTCGCTTGGGCTTAAGTTGACACCAATGTGCGGTGGGCTACGCCTACGCTAATCAAGTTTACGTAGTTTAAAGTGCTATCTACTACTTACTATCTAATTACTTGTTATACTGCTCTGAAAGGGTTCAAAAAATGAAATGATCAAAGTAGTACACCAGAAGTTAATCACCGTGTAATCAAATTTTCAGCCTCTTGAGATCCATTTACCGACAGCATCAGAAGATAAGCAATAATCGAGTAACATCTAGATTCAGGAGTTGCTGCATGACACAAAAAACAAACGACACAGCTAACAAACACTTAAGTTCAGGTGCTAACAAACTCAAAGAGAAAGCTTCTCGAAATCATGTGCTCACGGCTCCATTACCAGACCCGATTGCAAAAAATATTGAAGCGATTACTTCACTTCATACCCAGGAAATTCGAGATATTCCCGCCCACCAGCGGATACTAGAAGCGATCACTACATTCTTTGGGCGATCGATATTTCTGTATAGTTTGCTAGTTATACTGGCTATCTGGATTTTTAGCAGTTTTTTTGATCGCTTTTTGCCATTCAACCTGCCCTTGTTTAGCTGGTCAGGTCAAGGCTTAGACGCAGCTGCATTAGTGATTTCAACCGGAGTGCTGGTGCGACAAACTCGCCAAGAAAACTTTGCCGAACAGCGGGCGCAACTGATGCTACAGCTTAACCTGCTCTCCGAGCAAAAAATTGCCAAGATTATTGCTCTATTAGAAGAACTCCGTAGCGATTTGCCTGATGTGATAAATCGGCATGATTCGGAAGCTCAATTGATGCAGCAAGCTGCTGACCCGATCGCGGTATTGGAAGCACTCCAGAAAAACCTAGCTGAAGAGCTGTCATCCACAGAAGAAAACAATATGAGTTGATCGCAGTTTTTAGTAGACTTTTGTTTCTATTTAAAAATATCAAACAAAACTTCAAGTATAGTTTTTATGTCGACAATCAAAATTCATCGTATATTTGACTAGAGGGATACAGATGGCTCAACTGAATGGTGTAATGATGCAGTACTTCCATTGGTATATCCCTCCAGATGGCAATCTTTGGAATGAGTTTAAAGAGAAAGTCAAAGAGTTAGCTGATGCAGGTGTTACATCTGTTTGGTTACCCCCAGCTTACAAAGGAACAGGGGGTGGGTACGATGTCGGCTACGGGGTCTACGATATATATGATCTAGGCGAGTTTGACCAGAAAGGCTCGGTTCGGACAAAATATGGCACAAAAGACGAGTATATTGCTGCTGTCAAGGCTGCAAAAGATGCTGGTATTCGAGTGTACGCTGATGTTGTCCTCAACCACAAGTTAGGTGCAGACCAAGAAGAAGAGGTGGAAGCAACGCCCTATAGTCCAGACGATCGCAACCACGCGATCGGTGAAATGCAAAAGATTAAAGTGTGGACTCACTTTACCTTCCCAGGTCGCCAGGGCAAATACTCCGATATGGAATGGCACTGGTGGCACTTCGACGCAGTTGATTACAACATTTACAACGAAGGTGAGAACGCAGTTTATCTGTTCAAAGATAAACATTTTGACGACAACGTTGACCTGGAAAAAGGCGCTTTCGACTATCTCATGGGATGCGATCTGGATATGGAGAGTCCAGAAGTTCGTGAGGAGTTGAATCGCTGGGGTGAGTGGTTTGTAGAAACCACTAATATAGATGGCTTTCGTTTTGATGCCGTTAAACACGTGAGAGCTGGCTTTTTCCCAGAATGGCTGCAACACTGTCGCCAAAAGGCTGGTCGCGATCTCTTTGCCGTCGGTGAGTATTGGTCTTATGAAATTGAAGCGCTGCACAATTTCATTAACGTCACTGGTGGTGATGTGATGTTGTTCGATGCACCATTGCACTATAACTTTAGTGCTGCCAGCACCCAAGGCAATGACTACGACATGCGGCAGATATTTGATAACACCTTAGTGCAACAGCAACCTGCTTTAGCCGTCACCTTAGTTGACAATCATGATTCTCAACCCTTGCAGTCGTTGGAGTCTGTAGTAGAAGCCTGGTTTAAACCGTTGGCTTATGCGTTAATCCTACTGCGAAGTGAGGGTTATCCCTGTATTTTCTATGCGGATTACTATGGTGCTAATTACAAGGATAAGGGCCCAGATGGCAATGAGTATGAGATTTGGCTCGATAGTCATCAATGGATAATTGATAAATTTTTGCACGCTCGTCAAACTTATGCCTACGGCGACCAGTACGATTACTTCGACCACCCTAATACAATCGGCTGGACACGCAAAGGAGATCAAGAACATCCTGGCGGTATGGCGGTTGTTCTGAGTAATGGGGGAGAGGGGACTAAGTGGATGGAAGTTGGGCAACCCAACAGCACTTACATTGACATCACTGAACATATTAGTGAACCCGTCACAACGAATGATGAGGGCTGGGCTGATTTTCGATGCGGTGCTGGTTCCGTTTCTGTGTGGGTTCCACAGTCGTAGTCGGGGTTTTAGTAGCATTCATCCAGAAAGTTACCCGCTTTCTTAACTTACCTAAAAGAGAACTTAGGCAGTACTTTCTGGATCAGCCATAACACAACCCTTTTCTTCCCTTACAAAGGAATTGGATATTGCCTAAATTGCCTCATTTTGGGCAATGTTTAATAACTACTCTTCACAATCATCAGGGTTTTGAGCGTTTCTATGATGGGGCATCAGCTTCTGTTTTAGGCAATGAATAACTCTCTCAAAGTAACAGACCATTAGCAACAATGGCGTACCCGCCCGCTTTATAGCGATCGCTGTTCTCTTAAAAACTTTTTGGTTTACTGACTTAAGAGGCCGATCGCTGCTGATCAATTTGTAATGGGATATTTTCGCGCACGAGTTGCCAAAAGTGCTTGATAGGGGGAATTTGCAGCCGGTCTTGAGTTGTTACCATCACTACGCGACGAGTTAAACTGGAACCATCTGCTAAACCACTAGTATTATTGCTGGCTAGGGTGCGAATTGCCAAGGTAGGGTCAAGACGAGCTTCTACTAATGCTGATTGAGGTAGCAAAGCTATCAGTTGTCCTTGACGCACGACCCCCCGGAAGGCGTCTAGGGTATTTACCTCTAAAGCCGCCTGGAGTTTAGCTTCCATTCGCTCAAATCTATCTTGTATTAAGCGCTGCATCCCATAACCATCTTTAAAAACCACTTGAGGATAACGAATTAGCTCTGACCAAGGGACGCATTCATATTGGGCTAGTGGATGATTGGCTGCGGTTAGAACTTCTATAGGTTCATCATAAAGTACTTCTACCACCATTTCTCTGCCAGTGGTTAAAAAGCGATTATTCATCACAATTGCTAAATCCACCAATCCATCTTTGAGGACTTTCAGGGCGCGATCGCTTCCCAATGAAGTTACCCGCAATTGCACATCTGGATAATCATGACAAAATTTTTGCAACACTGGAGGTAAGTAAGATCCACAAAGGGAGTGAATCGCGGCAATGCAAAGTTCTGGCTGCTTTCCGGCGATTAAATCGGCTAATTCTTCTGTAGCTGTCTGCCATTCTTGGCAAATTTTGCGGACACGGGGTAGTAAGCATTCACCTCCTAGCGTCAACTTGGCGTGACTTGTTCTGTGAAACAGTTCTACACCCAAATCTGCTTCTAATGCCTGGATTTGGCGACTAATTGTTGATTGGGTAACACCACATTTTCGCGCTGCTTGTTGAAAGCTGCCGATTTGGGCGATCGCTAGAAAGGCTTGCAACTGCTCTAGGCGCATTTTTATGTAGCCTGAATTACATTTATCTGTTTTATTAAGTTAACGGTTTTTTATCCAGAATTTAGTATATTTTGTTACAGTAATTTTTCTATGATTTACATTTAAGCAAATCAGGTTTTACCGGCTTTATCGTCAATTATTCACTTGAAACGGACTTTTTCGGAAAATATCGCCAAAAAAGACTTGACTATTTTATGCTGAAATACAGCGTTTTTCAGCTAAATGAGGTGCACAGGTAGAGGTACAACAATGTTGTGCCCCTACAATAATCTGTACCTCACCCTTGTTGCAATCTGCTGTATATAAATTTTTAGATAATATTTTTAAATTGTAGGGATATAACTGAGAGAACAATATGTCAAGATAATTAATAATTCATAATTACAATCAGTGATAGCTTCTGTTCTCTCCACTGTTTTGTTGACCAGTAAATTTTTGATGAGCGTATGTATTGCTGTACAGTGTCTTTAATTATGAATTGATAATTAATAATATCTAACCCTTGTGTTTTCTCTGAGTGATATTCAGCCATTGTTTTGGCTGGGAGTTTAGCAAGGGTATCTTTAGAGTAGCCTACCCAAATATAGGAATCCGGTTTGATTTATGAAAAGATACGTAGGGTGTGTTAGCGACAGCGTAACGCACCAAACCCTTGATAATGGTGCGTTACGAACTTCGTTCTAACACACCCTACAATCCCTAATTTTGTTCAAAAATCAAGTAGTAATCCTATATAAGCGTAACCGTTTACGGAGGGTAGATCATTAGCCCAAATCCTAAAACTCTTGTTTAGGAAGGGTTTGGGGTGATTTATGATATGTGGTAATAGTACCTAAAATGTCTAAAACACAATTAGCAGACCAGTGTAGCACTTTTTACTATTCAAAATTAACCGAAAAAAATCAAATCTAGACTTGTTTTCGTACTGTTGTCGTATGATTTCATATCTAACCTTTTTTTGATCCCCCCATGAACGGTTACATAATAAGCCAACCCCAAGAGCTTTTTTGTCAGTATAAATTGAAGTTGGCACAAATGACGGCTGTAGGACTCTTAGAGTGTTGTGAATACTATCTAGAGCCAGGAGAACGTGTTACTTCATCAGGATCGCTATAAGCCCGGACTTTTTGACGATTACGAGCCAGACCTGCTAAACCGGCTAAACCAAGCAAACCTAGCCAACCCCAATCGAAACCGCGATCGCTAGTTCTTTGGGAAGCTGCGATGCCTGTATTTCTGTTAGTATCTGTAGTTCCACTGCCTGTGGAATCAGTACCTGTAGTTCCACTGCCTGTGGAATCAGTACCTGTAGTTCCACTGCCTGTAGTTCCACCGCCTGTGGAATCAGTGCCTGTAGTTCCACTGCCTGTAGTTCCACCGCCTGTGGAATCAGTGCCTGTAGTTCCACTGCCTGTCGAATCAGTGCCACTGCCAGTACCTGTACCTGTAGTGCCACTGCCTGTACCTGTAGTGCCACTGCCTGTACCTGTAGTGCCACTGCCTGTACCTGTAGTGCCACTGCCTGTACCTGTAGTGCCACTGCCTGTACCTGTAGT
>NZ_JBALCS010000032.1:0-6382 GCF_036919555.1 Nostoc sp. | reverse complement strand
CCCTGATTCCTTGATATGCTCTGCGAAACTGGTTTTAACCTGATTATTTATTCTCCCACTAATATGGTCTGTTTATTTACGCCGTACTGTACTAGCTCGTTTATTTTCGGCAGCCAATTCTGAATCTTCCGCCAGATATAATTCGCCTGCGAGCATTTTCTGTTTTTCGGTTTTTTCCATGACAGACTTATGGGGCTTCTCGGTTATGTGTGATACACCTTAGTAGCGGCTAGAGTAGCATATTCCATGCTTAATTAAATATGGCATAAGTATCTTTTCCCTGCCGTTTAGCTCGGTACATCGCAATATCAGCATCCCGCAGCAAAGTTGCAGCCTCCTCATAATTTTTAAAATTCCCAGTAATACCAATGCTGGCTGTAGCAGATAATTCATGTCCATTGAGGTGAAGTGGTAATCGCAAGGAGTCTTGAACACGTTTAGCAAAATTGGTGGCATCGGTAATGTCTTTAATATCCTCCAAAAGAACAGTAAACTCATCACCACCAAATCGTGCTATAGTATCGGCACTGCGTAAACACGACTCTAAACGTCTAGCGATCGCTACTAAAAAATCATCCCCAATTCCATGCCCAAAGCGATCGTTAATCTCCTTGAAGCCATCTAAATCCAAAAATAAAACTGCAAAATAATAATCGCTTCTGCGTCTGCTACGTTCAATTGCTTGTGTGAGCCGGTCTAAAAATAAAACACGATTCGGTAATGCTGTCAACCCATCATAAAACGCATTGTGAATTAGTCCCGCTTCTGTCTGCTTGCGTTTGGTGATGTCTTGAAAAACTAAAACCGAGCCAGTAATATTGCCATTTTGATCGCGGATGGGTGCAACATTATCCTCAATCGCTATTTCATTGCCATCTTTAGTAATCAGTGTAGAGTTTTCTGGTAAATTTAAAACCTCACCTGTTTCGATTACATGTATGGCTAAATTTTTAATTGTTTCTCCTCCATCTTTGTCAACTAAGTTAACAACTTCTACTAAATCTTTACCGAACGCTTCACTTTGCTTCCAACCAGTGATTAGTTCTGCTATGGGATTCATCATTTGAATACAACCATTTGCATAAGTCACAATCACTGCACACCCCATACTGTTAATAATTGCCCTTAGCCTGTATTTTTCTTCGTGTAATATCTTTTTGCTCTGGTAGTTGTACAGAGCCATTTCAATCGCAAAATGTAAATCACTTTCAAGAAATGGTTTGACTATGTAACTAAAAGGCTCACTTAGATGATTTTTATGTAATGTTTTAAATTCCGAACCCTCTGTTAGATATACTACAGGCACATGTAAATGACTCTCAATCATATCCCCTACGTGTAAACCGTCAATTCGCCCAGGTAGAAAGGTATCAACTAATACTAAATTTGGATGAGTTTCTGCTACTTTTTTTATTGCATCTTCACTACACTTGGTTATTTCTGAAACAGAATAGCCTAGTTTTTGTAAAATTTTTTTAATATTTGAGGCTGGGATTTTTTCATCCTCAACAACTAGGATTTTGCAGATCGACATATTAAAATAACCTGCTTGCTAAGGTTCCGATTTTTCTTGTGAGTGTTAACTCGATAGAAAAGTCATCTCTTATCATAAACAATCTCTAACTACCTATGTTCTTGCTTCACACAAATACCAGGGTAAACACACAGTATTTATGAAATCTTTGCTGGATAAGGATCTTGATGGAAAAAACAGCCGACGCCCAAACCCTCATTATTAAAGGATTATTATACTTTAGATGCGCTTGCCTGATATAAATCTTGAACTAGGGCTCAAATAACATCATATTATTAACTCCGATAATTTTTGTGCTTTTCAAAGCTAATTTTGATTAGTTCATGCAGTTAATATCATGTAATTAAGATCAAATATAAGTTACCATGTAATTATCAGCAATCAAAAACTGAGTTTCAAAAACATAAATATTTTGCTACTACTAAGAATTAATAATTATCTGGAATTAAAGAGTTTAATACTGCTTTGTCTACAAATAGTCTTTGTCTCAGAGGATGTTTGAAAACTGCGCGAACAATTTAGAGTTGTGAGTGAGATGGTGTTACTTAGAGGATATTTGAAAAGTCGTAAAGTATACCAAAAACCCCGCTTCCAAACCTCTCCCCGCTTCGGTGAGAGGCTTTAAAACCTCCATTCCCTTGTAGGGAAGGGGGGCTAGGGGGGTTAGGTTTCTGAGGTTTTGATGTTAGCAATAATACTTTTAAAACATCCTTTTAGAACTATTCATCGCTTCTGGTTAATACTTAATCACAAATCCTGTGATCTGAAAATATGCAAGTTCAATGCTCATCAGCAGATCACGGGATTTTCTAGTCGTTTTGTGCTTTAGATATTGGACTTAGTTTTAGTCAGTTCAATGCTAATTTTGCCACTAAAGTCTGGAATAGGTGCGGCAGGTTTGCTCAGAATCACTTGGACTTGTGTTACACGATCGCATTCTTGGAGAATAGAATCTGCGATCGTTGCTACCAACTTCTCCACCAAAGCAAATTTAGACGTTTTGACCAGATGTTGTATCAAGCTAATGACGCTGCGATAATCTAAAGTGTCTTCGATCGCGTCAGTCTTGGCCGCTGTGGAGATATCCAACCATAACTTTACATCCACCTCAAACCATTGTCCTAGCACCTGTTCTTCTGGTAGATACCCCGTGTAGCCATAGCCGCGAATTCCCGTTAAATGAATGCAGTCCATAAAAGTTTGAGAGCAAATTGGGCATTTTGTAGAAAGTGGAGCAAGTTTGCTTGGAGATTTTCTTTCCCAGATGGATTTTAAATTGAATTTCCCTAGACAAAATCTAAAATTTAAGATTGTTTTATAACTATGTTTGATTTAATGCCGATCGCCTTTAAAAATATTAATCAACTTTGGGCTTATATTTTAACAGAGACGCTAAAGCGGTTGGGATTGACTTGTGCGATCATTTGTCCTGGATCACGCTCTACACCCTTAGTAGTAGCCTTTGCTCAACAAGTACCTGAGATTGAAGCGATTTCCATTCTCGATGAACGTTCCGCTGCCTTTTTTGCCTTGGGACAAGCTCAAGCAACCGGACGCCCTGTAGTACTAGTTTGCACTTCTGGTACAGCAGGAGCAAATTTTTATTCCGCAGTCATCGAAGCCTCATATAGTCGCGTACCACTGCTGATATTAACCACCGATAGACCGCTAGAATTACGAGATTGTCACTCTGGGCAAACTATAGATCAATTGAGATTATATGGAAACTACCCAAATTGGCAAACGGAGTTAGCTTTACCCTCCGCCGACATAGGAATGCTAGCTTACCTGCGACAAATGGTAATTCATAGCTGGGAAAGGGCGCAAACTCCTACAAAGGGGCCAGTACATTTGAATATTCCCTTTCGCGATCCCTTAGCACCTCTTCCTGATGGAACTGACTTGAGTTATTTGCAATCACAGTTTCAACCAGAAGACTTTTTTGCAGGAATAGTAAACACCACCCCATGCCCCATGACGTCAGATGCTCCACTTGGGGGAACCCCAAGACCGCACTGGCTCCCCCATGCCCCATGCCCTATGCCCAAAGAATGGAAGGAATGCGATCGCGGCATTATTATCGCAGGTGTTGCCCAACCACAGCAACCAGAGGAATATTGTAGAGCGATCGCGCAACTTTCCCAAGCTCTCAAATGGCCAGTGCTGGCAGAGGGACTCTCCCCAGTGAGAAATTATGCCGAACTCAACCCTTATTTGATTTCCACATACGACCTGATTTTGCGAAATCAGCAACTAGCAAAGCAGTTAGCGCCCAAAATGGTGATTCAGGTGGGAGAAATGCCTACAAGTAAAGAACTGCGTACTTGGATAGATGCAACCCAACCCCGACGCTGGATAATTGACCCCAGTGACCAAAACCTCGACCCTTTGCACGGGAGGACGACGCATTTACGGATATCTGTAGAAGACATAAAGGCAGAGGAAAGAAATTTATCTTTCTCATCAGACTATGGAAAGAAATGGTGTGATGCGGAAGCTAAGGTCAGGTTAGTTGTTGACCAGACGATGGGGAAAATAGATGAAATAATTGAGAGTAAAGCAGCTTGGTTAATTTCTCAGATTTTACCACCAGGAACGCCTCTGTTTATTGCTAATAGTATGCCTGTGCGGGATGTGGAATATTTCTGGAAACCGAATAATTTAGGAGTGCGATCGCACTTTAACCGGGGTGCAAATGGTATAGATGGCACATTATCCACAGCTTTAGGAATTGCCCATCGCCAGCAAAGTAGTGTGATGTTAACTGGAGATTTAGCTCTGTTGCATGACACCAATGGTTTTTTAATCCGCAATAAGTTTGTTGGGCATCTGACGATTGTGTTAATCAACAACAATGGCGGTGGGATTTTTGAAATGTTACCTATTGCCAAATTTGACCCACCCTTTGAAGAGTTTTTTGGCACTCCTCAGGATATTGATTTTGCTCAGTTGTGTGCTACTTACAATGTGCAGCATGAATTAATTACTTCTTGGCAACAGTTGCAGCAAAGATTAAACCCGCTCCCAATTATGGGAACTCGGGTTTTGGAGGTGCGAACGAATCGTAAAGCAGATGCTAAGTGGCGACAGGATAATTTGGGTAAGTTTTCTGCAAATATTGCGATTTAACTATCCCATTTGGTGAAACGCTTGTGGGATTAAACTTAAAAGTCCTTTGCAACAAGTGTTACAAGCCCTGAATAAGTAGGAACAAACTATTGATATTCAGTGAATTTAAACATTCTTTCGAGATAGAGAAAAATTCTGTACTTCTCTCAAAACTAATAATTCATTTTCTTTAATTAAGTGACCATTGCAGATTATTGGTAGCTGATCTAAATTAGCTTGAAATGCAATTAGATAGTCTCTACGATTAACTTCAACAATAATCTCTTTCTCTTCATCTTCTATAATAGTTATAACAGTAACTTTTGCTTTTTCATTTCCACCAAACCATTCAAGCTTAATTACTAAACCTTTAATTTTTGAGTTCTTGTTTAGAAGATAAAGGCAATGCAATAGTATCAATTAGGATAGCTTTTTGGTTTCTACCCAAAGTATTTTTGCGAGATTTTAATTTATTCCTAACTTCTGTAATAACAGACAGAAGTTGTTTGTTTAATTTTATTTCTAAAGGAATATTAGATGGATGATCTAGTGCTTTTGAACAAGTTAAATTAAAACTCAGGTTTGGATCATTATCATTATTTATCATGTGTGATAATGCATCACATAGATTAGCACTTACTCCTTCTTCTATCGCTTTATTTAAAACATCTTCTCTTTCGGAAAGTTTTTGCTCGTTAGCTAAACTAATAATATTTAAAGCTTGAAATAGAGTTCTAGTCACCTTTCTCTCAAAGCAATTGGAAGATTGATAATTGTCAACTTTTAATGGAGAAATAAGGGTTAAAACATAGCTGCCTTCTTTGGTATATCCTAAACGTAATTTTTGCATATAGTCAGTTACTTCACTAAATGAACCTTTAAAGTAAGGTTTAGATTGTACAGCAGATGAAGCAGCAGACCACATTAGCTTTTTAGCTGATTCAAATAATTGAACTCCTTGATATATAGGAATGCTCCCATTTATAATTTCTGAATGATTCACTGAAATTTGTATAATTTCTGCTAGTGGAGTCTTAAGATTAGTTATTATTTCTAACTGAGAACGATTTTCTACAATTTCAAGATTTTGTAAAACTTCCCTCATACGAGCAGAAAAATCTCGAAATTCAGGATTCAGAGGTAATAAGATTTCAACATTGTCTCCTTGAGCTAGTTCTAATGTCCAAACAGATGCAATATCGTTTATTTGCCTTTGTTCCTTCCAACCTTAAGTTTCCAAATAGCTAGCAACTTCTAGTGGATTTATGGATTTAAGAACGTCAATGTCTCGTATAGTTGCTTTCATGGATTACCTCCATTTGAGATTATATCCATCAATTTTTGTAGAGTTTCTACATTAAATATTTTAGTTTTTGATAAATGCACTGACTTAGTTTCTTGACCAATAGGTAATTCCTTTTCACCTCGCAGTGATGTCCAGTAAGCACAATGTTTAATAACTAATTGTTCTTCGCACTGATACAACCAACTATTTAGATCGTCAGCCAAGACAACAACAACTAAAATGCGTGGAACATAGACATTAGTATATCTTAAATCGTCATAGTTTTTTTTCTTTAAGGGATAACTCATACTCGTAGCACCAACTACATTCCTCTTAAAAGGGGCTTTTAGCTGTAATTCTAAATAGACCTATCCTTAATATAAATATTATGAGATAATTAAGGAATAAAATAAAAACTAAACTGCATCTAGTATGACAACACCTTTACAAAGAAT
>NZ_JBALCS010000031.1:0-13964 GCF_036919555.1 Nostoc sp. | reverse complement strand
AGTAAGCCGACTCGTGGAACCAGAAAACTCTAACTGTGAAGTTGGAATCACCCTGGCTTCAGCCGGGTGAGGATGTCAACAAAAATAATCTGCACGGAGTACTGAAGCGCTGGGTAGCACGGTAGTTCCCATTGTCCACATTCAAATACTTGAAAAATTAAATTAAAACTTCCAGTTTAAAGTGAGTAAAATGTAAGTACGTGATATACTACGTCTCTCACTTACCCTGGTTTTATGGCACTGCCAATTGTTGCAATTATCGGACGCCCAAATGTGGGCAAATCCACCCTGGTTAATCGACTCGCCGGGGAACAAACGGCGATTGTCCATGATGAACCGGGAGTGACACGCGATCGCACTTATCTGCCAGCTTTCTGGAATGGTCGTGAATTTTTAGTTGTAGACACTGGTGGTTTAGTCTTTAATGATGATACCGAATTTTTACCACTAATTCGCCAACAGGCAATGACAGCGCTTGCAGAAGCCTGTGCGGCTATTTTTGTAGTAGATGGTCAAACAGGCCCCACATCGGCAGACCAAGAAATTGCCGAATGGATGCGCCAACAACGCGCACCTGTGCTACTAGCTGTAAATAAATGTGAATCTCCAGAACAAGGCTTAATGCAAGCTGCGGAGTTTTGGGAATTGGGATTGGGCGAGCCTTACGCCATTTCCGCGATTCATGGCAGTGGCACAGGAGAGTTACTCGACGAGTTAGTTAATCACATACCGGCTGTTGAAGACATGCCGGAAACTAATGAAATCAAAGTAGCAATTGTGGGACGTCCAAATGTAGGCAAATCGAGCTTACTCAATTCTTTTGTCGGGGAAGAGAGGGCAATTGTCAGCCCAATATCCGGCACCACCCGCGATGCTATTGATACCATCATTGAGCGAGACGGACAAAGTTACCGCTTGATTGACACCGCCGGTATTCGCAAAAAGAAACACATAGAATACGGCACAGAATTCTTTAGTATTAACCGTGCTTTCAAAGCGATTCGCCGCGCTGACGTGGTTTTATTAGTACTAGATGCCGTAGATGGAGTGACTGAGCAAGACCAAAAATTAGCTGGGCGGATTGTCGAAGAAGGTCGAGCTTGCATTATGGTCGTTAATAAGTGGGATGTCGTCGAAAAAGACTCTTATACAATCTACGACTACGAAAAAACTCTGCAATCACGGTTGCATTTTACCGAATGGGCAGAAACAATTTTTGTCAGTGCCTTGTCAGGACAACGGGTAGAAAAGATTCTAGAATTGGTGAAGACGGCGGCTGAATCACACAAACGCCGTGTCAGCACATCAGTTATTAACGAAGTCTTAACAGATGCCGTCAGTTGGCATTCACCGCCAGCATCTCGTGGTGGGCGTCAGGGCAAGATTTATTATGGTACACAAGTAAGTAGCCAACCACCAACGATCGCCCTATTTGTGAATGATTCCAAACGCTTCAACGACAACTACCGCCGCTACATTGAACGCCAATTCCGGCAACAGCTAGGATTTAAAGGCACGCCAATTATTTTACTGTGGCGGAGTAAGAAAGTCCGGGATGTCGAAAGTGGTAATGTTAATAGAGCAACTCGCGTCAAATTAAGTTAGAGACGCGATTAATCGGGTCTGTACAGGAGTTATGAGTTAAAGTCAAAATTGCTAATTATAGAACCCTATCGACTTGAGTTTGATAGCGCTATCAGGTGAGAGTTATGAGTTAAAGTCAAAACTCCTAACTCCTAACTCCTAACTCCTAACTCTAAAATAATGGATTTATTGCGATCGCTGCCACTTGGACTTTATTTAGAACAACCCCAAACTTGGCTGCATAAAATCGATCCGCGAGTCAAGTTCGCCTGGTTGATGAGCTTTTTAACAAGCTATATTTTGGCGAATAACTTTTGGCGGGTACTGCTGGTGGTATTATTAATTATTGCTACCTTGATTGCTAGAATTCCCCGACGAGTATGGCGGCAGCAAATGGGTTGGCTATTAATCCTATCATTTTTTGTCTTAGCGATCGCAGCCATCAGTCCTGATGGAATGGGTATAGATTATCAGTCACGTCTGCCAGCTAATGAAAAAATATTAACCCAGCCATCAAACTCCGATAATCTTGTTCAAGAGCAAGTAGTTGAGAAAAAAAAATACAGCTACATATTATTTCACAAAGGCCCAGTCAAAGTGACTCGCTATTCCTTGAGTTTGGCAGTACGCTTGAGTACACTTATATTTACCGTGATTTACAGTACCAACCTGTATCTGCTGACAACCGCACCAGAAGAGATTACATCTGGCATAGAAAGCTTAATGCAACCTCTACGACGCTTCAAGTTGCCTGTCACAGAAATTACTTTAACTTTAACCTTGTCCTTGCGCTTTATTCCCCTGGTTTTAGAAGAAGTGCAAAATTTATTTCGCTCCGTGATGACAAGGGCAATTAATTGGAAAAAGCTGGGATTAAAAGGAGGATTCAAAGTTTGGATGACAGTTGCAGAGAGACTGTTAGAAAATCTGCTCTTACGAGCCGATCAAATGGCGAATGCAATGATGGTGCGCGGTTTTACCAGTCCCAATGAGCATCGAGTGCAATGGCATGACTTACGATTAAAAGGACGTGACTGGCTTGCTATTGCAACTTTAATCTTATTCTGGGGAATACGGCTAGCTATTGGAACTCAGGTCTAATTTTGCACCGAGAAAATGGCAGCGTGCTGTATTTCCCTAAAATAGCTGTAAGTATTTTTGTGTTTTGAGTTGATCTAAAAAGCAGTGGTTTAATGTCATATTAAACTACTGCTTTTTATTGTAATAGATAAATAGTGCCTACCCGAAGTTGATAGTCATTTCACCTTATGAGCTTGGTTGCTGATCGGGAAACATACACTTATCAGAGTCACAACCACTAGGTCCAGCCTCTGGCATTTCGCCTGAATCGTAGCGGCTTAAGACTGTACAAAAATCATCTGTTTTGCGTCGTGCTTTCACCTCTTGAGTCAAGCGATCGTAGGTTGATTTGTCTATTGGTTCAAATGGCAAACGTGGGAATGATTGCAGATCGTCGAAACGGGCTAAAAGAGCGGCTGAAATATATCCTTGATCATTCTGGATAGTTTCATAGATACGCTGTGCCAAAGGTTCGATTTCATCAGAGCGAAGTTCCAAAGTAGCTGATGTGTTGTGAGTCACATACCAACGTTGAACCTGGAGGACAAAATCAAATTGGGCTAAAACTGAAAACTTAGAAACATCAATTTCATCAGCACCTGTTAAATCAGCCCAAGTTACAGAAACAGGAATTTCTACTAACCACTCACTCACCCGTGAATCAAAGGGATCGTTGAGCAAATTACCCTGCTCATCTTTGTCTGATTGAGAGGGAATGACGTTGTAACCATAGTCAATACAAGCTAAGGCTACTGGGTCATTTTTGCCGAAGGTAATGCGGCGAATAAATCTTTGCGCCTTGGGGGGATGCCATCCTGAACTAGCATTAGTTAATAAAGCCTTAGTGCCACTAGGTTGAACTGTAGTACAGCGATTTGGACGTTTGAGATTATGGCGATCGCAGTAATCCCAAACTACCCGATGTACAATATCTTTCCAGGAACTTAGATATTTTTCTTCCTCACGCTTGAAAGCTAATCCTTGTGCAGTTGCCGGTCTTCCTTCTGACCACCAGCGCAGCCAATCAACACCAAAAGCATGAACAAAGAAATCAAATAAACCTGTAAAAGAAACTCCCACAATCGGGTCTAATTCACGGCTGTATTGATAGCGTGGTTCCAGGAATTTGTGATTTAAAAGTGCTGCTACAGATAGCGCCCCAGCAGTGAAAGCCTCCTCCTGTTCTTTGTAGTTATGTGGGTCAATTTGATTGAGGTGAACCTCAGACAAATTACAGTTGCCAGTTAGAGTATTACCAAATACTCCTTTGTGATGTTCCGGTTCATTGAAGCAAAAAGTATCATGCAAACTTGGCAATTCTTCCACACTTCTGACTATTTGCCATTTACCTTTGTATTTGGCGTTACAGCCTTTGCTCACATCCAAACGCTGGCAAGGAATTTGTCCACAGTCAGTGATTTGTAAGTAGTACAAATCTTGACTGCGAACACCATAGTTAGTTACTGACCCTTTATGAGCTAAAAGATTTAAAGAAGAACGGATACCGCATTTAGTTAGTAATAACTGCACTCGATACGCACGTTCGTAATTAGAGAGATAAATCCTAATGCCATTGCTGTGTGTATTGGTGCCATCTGTATCCGCTAAACCAGCGATAAAGTGCAAAATTGCTTGGCGATTCCAACTAGCAATTACATTCAGTGACTCTGGATTTGTTTTTAAAGTCTTTAAAAATTCTCCAGAAAAACCTAAGTCTGTGACATCTTTAAAAGTCGGTAAGTAGTCATAGTTTCTTTCAGAAGACTTACTTCCGATTACAGATAAAGCTGCTTTCTGTTCATATCTAACTTTGGCATTACCATTTTGGTCTGTAGTTCCATCTCCTACAGCTATCCCCAAAGTATAAGCATAACTTGGATCAATATTTAATCCATCTTCATACTGAATAGTAAAAGGCTCGGTGTGAATGGCATATCTACTAACATCCATCAAATCCTTGGTTTGCACTTCTTTGTATTCTTGAGCAAATCTATCTTTCACAAAGAAGCGATGATATTCCGTTGCATCCAAGTAACTACCATCGGCAAATTTGACTCGATAGAGATGGCGATTGTTGCCAGTTTTAAATGGTGTTACTTGACTCCATTTTTGACCATTCCAAACCTCAATTTCATCTCCGACAACATCTTTGATTTTATGCATTCCATCTCTAGTGATGAGTAAGGTATCACCACTCACACAATGGAAGTTAGCCCCTACTATCTCACCACATGGATTTAAACCATATCGCTGCAAACGATGTTCTAACTCATTAGCATCAAGATTTGGATAACGTTCTTTTAACCACTGTTCTGCTGTTCCTTGTTCGTAAGCTTGCAAAAAACTAACTTTCAATTCTGGTGTTGGTAGCAAATCAATGTTCGATCGCGCTACAGCTTCACCAGCCCATTGAATCGCTCCCTCGCCACTGTAATACTGTTTGCGGACGGCATCAATACATTCTTCTAAGGTCGGCTTGCGGTGAAAAACTCTCGTATGGTTTGCCATTCTTAAAGCATCACGCTCTGGATCAATTCGCCAGTTGCCATTTTCATCTTGCTGCCATAAATTATCTTTGGCGGTGGCTGCTTGGCGATCGCCAGAATCAAACTGACGCATCCCCGCACTTCTTCGGATATTGCCGGCAACAATTGTTACAGCAGCTTGATCGATTAACAAACAGCATTCAACTGAATTTAATTGTCGTCCTACAGCTTTATTCAGGATGGAGGCGCAACGCTGATAAAGTCCAGGTAATTTTACAGGATTAGCAACTCCTCCAAAACCGTTGAGAGTTTCTCCGGATTTTCGGACATCGCTGATATCAACTAATACTTCAACTGCGGTTGAAAACTGTTCATTAGTGGAGAGTTCCAATAGGGTTTGATATGATTTAACCCAACCTTCACGGCTATCTCCAACGTGAATAGTGACGCTGTTTCCTTCTATATGAGTTTCAGTATATTCACGCCGATATTGTTGAGCAGTGCTGCCAATTTCACCTTGTACAATGACATTCAGTTGATTACGGATGGTGGGTAACTGGTTAATAAATTGTGGTTCTAGGACAGTTCCGGTGCCACAGCCCATCATTGCCAAATCCATCATTAATCCGAAGGCACTCCAGTCTTCGAGATTGGTAGAGGTGCAATTATAAGCCCCGGAAAAGTTCTTTGGCTTGGTGATCCAGTCTGTACCACCAACCCATAGCCAGCGCCCACTGGGCATAGCTTTCAAGTTGCGCTGCATCTGATCGAGTATGTCAGTTTCTTGTTGAGTTAGCTTCCCCAGCTTGATTAAGCCGAGTAGAGTGCGATCGCATACTTCATCCCATGTTTCCCTTAGTCCCGCCTTTGTCCGGCGGCTATAGGTTCTAAAAAATACGGGATTAGCAGCCGGTGCAGTTTCGGGAAACCTTCCACTCTGACGTGTTCTTTCGAGATTCTGAACCATATATCAAGTGTCTTGCGTGCGGACAGATTATGACTATACGCCAAGTAGTTTGAGTATTAAAGATTGTCAAATTGTCCACTTTACGCTAGCTCTAGCCAGACTATTTGCAACAGAAATTTATGATGTATAATGTCACTCACCTTTGGGATAATCTCAGTATTAGGTTTTAATTAGCACTAATTAATTTCCAAGTAAATTCTCTTGATACCGATTCTTATTTAATTACTTAGCGGAGGGATAAACTTTGCTTAAAATTATCCAGGTAGAGACTGACGAACATAAATCTCATATACAGAAACTGTTTTGGGAATATTTTAATGAGACTAAGTTGATATTCAGCCATCGGTTCGGCATCAAGTCTTCAAGTTACAGTTCTTAAAGTAGTTGAATTTATAAGCGAGGATGTCATGACTCAATATGACTATATTGTGATTGGTGCTGGTTCGGCAGGCTGCGTTGTCGCCAACCGGATGACACAAGATAGTGAAACAACCGTGTTATTACTCGAAGCTGGCAACCCAGATACTAAACCAGAGATTCAAATTCCGTTGGAATCCCCCAACCTACCCGGCTCGGAGCTGGACTGGGGATATTTCTCTGAACCAGAACCTTACCTCAATAACCGCAAAATCTTTTGTCCCCGTGGCAAAGTCTTAGGTGGCAGCAGTTCGATTAATTCCATGATTTATATCCGGGGCAATCATCACGATTATGACCACTGGCAGTCATTGGGGAATCCTGGTTGGAGTTACCAAGATGTATTGCCCTATTTCAAGAAATCTGAGAACCAGCAACGCGGTGCTGACGCATACCACGCGGTTGATGGGGAGTTGAGCGTCACCGATCTTCAAGCTCCTGCTGTGGCATCCCAACGATTTGTAGAAGCAGCCGTGGCAATCGGATATAACCATAATCTTGATTTCAATGGAATACAGCAAGAAGGTGGGGGACTTTATCAGTTGACGGTCAAGGATGGTAAACGTCACAGTGCTGCTGCTGCATTCCTCTTGCCAATTCTTAAGCGTCCCAATTTAACAATAACAACAGGAGCGTTAGTGACTCGGTTATTATTTGAGGGAACCCGCACTATTGGGGTGGAATATATGCACGAGGGAACGCTGCACCAAGCCAAGGTCAACAAAGAAGTGATTTTAAGTGCTGGTGCATTCGATTCGCCCAAGCTGCTGATGCTTTCCGGCATTGGTGATGCAGAACAACTGCAAGCAATGAGGATTCCTGTCGTAGTTGATTTGCCAGGTGTCGGTCAAAACCTCCAAGACCACTCTCTCGTTCCTGTGGCACACCAGATAATTACCAGTCCTGTGGCACCCCAGGTAATTGCTGGGTTAGACCCGGAAATTACCAGTAATGGTAACGCTGAAGCCGGATTATTTTTGCATACCGAAGGTAATTTGGATGCCGCGCCAGATTTACAGTTTTTCTTCGGTTCCATTCTATGGATATCTCCTGGCAATACTCTCTCTGGTTTGGGATTCACTGTTACAGTCAGTTTGACTCATCCTCAAAACATTGGCAGTGTCAGTTTGCGATCGCCTGACCCCAAAGACCCACCGATTATTCGGATCAACTTTCTACAAAGTCAATCTGATGTGCAAAAGCTAGTTGCTGGGATTAAAATAATGCGTAAATTATTTCATACAAGTGCCTTTGATCAGTTTCGAGGTGAGGAAATCAGTCCCGGTGCTGAGGTGATTAGCGATGAAGCACTCGAAGCTTACATCCGGGAATTTTGCGTTACGGGGTATCATCCTGTTGGCACCTGCAAAATGGGAACTGACCCAATGGCGGTTGTCGATCCCGAACTCCGGGTATGTGGTGTTACGGGGTTGCGGGTTGTTGATGCATCGATCATGCCAACTCTGGTCGGGGGCAATACGAATGCGCCCACGATTATGATCGGCGAGAAAGGAGCCGATTTAATTAAAGCCGCAGGTGGCGTTTCATCACAAGTAGCTTCAGCAATGGCAAACTAACTCGCTGGCGCGATCGCCTGGAGATAATATGAGACTGTATTAACTACAGCTTCAACATTCATAACCACAACTGAAGCTGTATTAACTACAGCTTCAACATTTATAACCACAACTAAAGCTGTATTAACTACCGCTTCAAGTTTACTTATAATATCAGGAGTATTTATAAATAATGCTTAAGCTGTAGTTAATACAGCTTAAGCATTATTTATAACATCATTAGCATTTGTAACCACAGCTTCAGCATCTATAACTACAGCTTTCACTTTACTTATAAAACGTTGAGTGTTCCGAATGTATTGTCTTAAAACTGGTAAGCCGATACAGCGAATGTAGGAGGTATATGCTTGGGCGATCGCTCTCAAGTAAAATAGCGAGTTTTCTAATTTTTTCTTAAAGTTGCATAAAGCTTATAACAATCTCTGATAAGTCAGAAATTAATATTAGGGGTTTTAGGTGATAAAAATTAATATGCGATCGCATAGTATATGTCTTGTGCCGCTAGTTTTCTGTTTACTCAGTGTCGGTGCAAATACAACAAAAGCGAACGCCCAAACGATTTATCCATTTGACGTAGTATACGACACGGAAGTCACTATCACACCTATCCCATCGACCGACGTATCTAAAGCATTTGTCTCAGGTTTCAATTCTGATGCTCCCTACGGTCTGAGTAACTTTTCCAGCATAAACAACTACAGCTGAATTGACCCCAATACTGGTAATCTCGTATTTGTTCAAGACGCAACAAAATTTGGTTTACAAGGCTTGCCAATCGGCAGAGATGAGTTTTTTGGCAGTGGCGATGACAAATTATTTGGCAGGAGTAGCGCGACTGCTGCATTTGACTTTATTAACCGCAAATTAGTAGGTTCTGGTACTATAACTATCACTGGTGGTGCAGGTAGGTTCAGTGGTGCTACAGGGATATTTAACTTTAGTGAAATTGAGTCACTCGATGTTAATCCAACTGCTCTCTTGAGAGGTCAAGCTTTTTTAAGTGGTTCTTTCCAGATACCACAGCAAATTCCAGAACCAAGAACGGCAGCAACACTATTCGGTATATGTGTAATTGGGATTAGTTCGATATTGCGTCGGCGTTACCTTTGAGCTACTAGACAGTAGTGCGTAAGTTCTAGTTATGTAATCTAAATCAACTTATACTAGAAGTTTAAAGTTTTTCTAAAAACTTTTCTGGTAATCTAGACCGTGCTTGACAATAAGCGCTTGTGTTAAAGAGCTATTACCAGAGTCTGCAATTAGACAAGCAATATTTGAGCTAAAAATAACGAACTACGAGTCACCAAACGCCGCCCCAAAGCTTACCCTTTTATGACCAAACCCAGGCACGCATTACGCTCTTCAATTGCAGACTGTTTAAACCACAGGCTTTTCGGCTTTTCAAGCGTGCCATTCACCTGGGACACCTTGCTACGGCACTGATACTTCGCTGCCGTCTGGGTTGCTCTGGAATGTCCAGGTACCACCCGATCGGAAGGTCGAACCTGTGCCAAAGGTGTCCTCCATGTACTGCATATAGGTGACTAAGCCATTCTTCACCTTCGCTAGGATGGAGAAGGGAGAGATGAACGTTTTATCGAGTTTCACCGAATGGACGGTGAAGCTGCCAAAGACAGCGACATTCTCACCCTCGCCAAATATCTGCTGGATATCGAACTCCTCGATAGTCCAAAAGGTGTTGAGTTCCTGGAAAGTTTTGAGGATGGCGGCCTGGCCATCTTTGTGCGTGCCTGCCCAAGGCATGAGCTTTTTCAGGTCGGGATTATCGTAGCTGAGCGATACGTAGATGGCATCGGGGGAGACGAGTCGGTTGACGACCTCAGGATTGGTGGGGTCTTTGAGAAGGGCTTGGACGATTTCTACAGGTGTAGTAGACATACGTGTTCCTATAAGGCTGCTTATGCGAACCCGATAGTCGGGTTTGATGGTTGTGAGGCTTATTTAAGAAGGACTCAAGATTTAGATCCAAGCTCAACTATTGGGCAGAAACGCCAACACTAGGGATCACTCCTGAGTTGAAAGCGATATGTTTGTACTCCAGAAATTCATCGATCGCCGTCAGACCATTCAGCCTGCCGTTGCCGCTGCGCTTGAATCCGCCTTCCTCAAACTCGTCCCAAATGATCGCCCAATCGTTGATCCAGATCGTGCCTGCATCTATCTCGTGGGCGACGCGCAATGGGCGGTCAACATCGCGAGTCCAAATGCTCGCAGCCAAGCCATACTCGCTATCGTTTGCGAGCTGCACCGCTTCTGCCTCAGTCTCGAATATCTGCATTGTCAGGACTGGACCGAAGACTTCTTCCTGAACGATCGTCATTTTCGGATCGGTAACTTCCAGCAGGGTCGGACGGTAAAATGCACCGCTGGCGAGTGGACCTTCAACAATTGGGCCGCCGCGTACAAGCACCTTAGCGCCCACTGCGATCGCGTCCTCCACCATCTTGTCAACACGAGCGACGTTCGGCTTATCAATGAGAGGTCCCATATCACTGGACGGATCAGACGCAGGCCCTGTCTTAAGGTTCTCCAGTCGCTGGGTGATAAGCGTGCGAAACCGATCGGCAACAGCACGCTGCACCAACAGACGAGAACCCGTCATGCAGAACTGACCCGCGAAGGTCGTGAGTGCCTTCTCAACCTTTGGTGCAGCCGCCTCAAGATCGGCATCGTCGAAGATGATCATTGGTGTCTTGCCACCAAGTTCGGTCTGAAACAGCTTGAGCGTCGCTGCCCCTGTTGCGGAAATTGCCTTCCCTGTCTTCGTACTTCCAGTAAAGCTGATCACACGAATATCTTTTGACTCCATGAGAAAGGACGATCCACCTCTCCCTTTGCTTTCACTGAAGACGTTGATCACGCCCTTTGGCAAGTCAGCAGCTTCAGCAAGTACCTTGCTAAAGAGATAGTTGATCTGCGCTGTGTTGCCGGGCAATTTGAGCACAGTGGTGACGCCAGCAGCGAGGGTCGGCGCTAGAGAACGCACGGTGAGCACGAGCGGCGAATTAAATGGTGCCACGATTCCAGCAACACCGATCGCAGACCGGGTAACGACCGAAAGGTGTCCCGGCAAAACCTCCAAAGCCCGTCCGTAATTTGTCAGAACGGCAGACGCCCAGTACCGAAACTTGCTGGGAATCATGTCGACTTCAAACACTGCTTCAGCATGGACTTTGCCATTTTCGAGCGAGAGAATCTTGATGAAATCGTCTCGCCGTGCTTCAAAGCGATCAGCGACCTGATTCAAAACTCGCGATCTGAGTGCGCGATTGTCCTTCCAGTCTAATTCTCGAAAAGCCTGCACTGCGGCATTAGTCGCTTGAACCGCCTCTTCACGTCCGCCATCCGCGTAAGTACCAATGACCTCACCTGTAGCTGGGTTAATGCTCTCGGTATGCTGTGCTGAATCGACCCACTCACCATTAATCCAGTTCAGCGCCGGCATCCGCAGGTCAATGCTCATTGTTGAGTCTTTCTTGTCCATCATTGCTGACATAGTTGTTACTCCTCACTTTTCTTCTCGATGACTGAATCCCTTTTGGTGTTCAAGCCAAACACATTCTTGACCTTGTTCAGTTAGAAAGCGGTGAAGTGGTATTGCTTAGGAGCGTGGATCAAATAGCCTGAGTAGGTTGAGTTTCATGCTTCAACCCAACGCTTCCAAGGACGTTGGGTTTCGCGAAGCTCCACTTAATCTACAAAAGTCTGACTATCAGGACGCCTTGAAGGTGATATCTGCCTGATCGAGGAAGGGCTGGAACAGGTCTACCGGCCAGTTTGGATCGCTCTTGGAGGTGCGCTCCAAACACTTCCAGACGCCATCCCGACGTTCAAAGATGTCGTCGTAGGTGCCAGTCGAAACGGTTCCGACGTGTTCAGCCTTCCAGGACACGAACCATCGCCAGTGCGCTTCGGCCCTGTCACCCGATCCGGAAATTTCAAACGCGCCCATAGAGTGGAACCACTTGTCCATCGGGAAGACGCTGTGCGCGTAGTCGAACATCTGCTTCATGCCCTCAAGACCCTCGAAGGTTGAAGTACGTAGGTCGTTGACGTTGAATTTGGCCTCCGGCCAGTAAAGGCGGTTGTAGAGGTCGACCTGCTCGCGCCCCCAACCCTTGTCGATACATCGCTGATGCATGTTCAACTGCTCGAAGATGGTAAAGCGGTCGATCACCGTGAGTTCGTTGTTCTGAGACATTGAAATTCTCCCCTCCGTTGAAATTCTTGCGGGCAGTCGACGAGTTGATAGTGTTCTAGATTTGTTGTTAAGACTCCTGAAACGTCCAATGCATAAATTTTTCAGGCGAAGAGCAACAAATATAGAACACCACCCTTTGTTGGTTTAGTCATAGCTATTTCCTTGCCTAGCTAGTTGATGCTGCCGTCTTCCTCAAATTACATTCATTTCTCATCGTTGTACAAGTATCATTTTGTTGATGCTATGTTTCTTCTTAGAAAACTTTAGAACTACGATGGACACCTTAACGAGCATGAAAGTATTGCTTCAGGTGGTGGAATCGGGAAGTTTTGTGGCAGCCGCCGAGCGGCTCAACTTATCCACAGCCATGACCAGCAAGCATGTGATGCACTTGGAACGAAACCTTGGCACACGTTTGTTGAATCGAACTAGCCGACACTTAAGCTTAACCGAGGCAGGAAGGGTCTATTATGAGCAATGCCGGGAAATGCTTGATAAATTGGAAATGGTGGAGGCAGCGGTGAGGCAATCAGCCGTCGTCGCGCGTGGCGTACTCAAGATCAGCGCCCCAGTTTGGTTCGCTAACCCGTTATTCACTAAAGCCTTGGCGAAGTACCGCTCTCGCTATCCAGACGTTTTGCTAGATATGAATTTGAATGATCGGGTGGTGGACTTGGTGGAAGAAGGATTTGACTTGGCGTTACGTGTCACGCCTGAGGAACCCGGTTCTTCATTGCTCACGCGACGCATTTGCCCAATTCAACTCATGTTGGTTGGCTCAACTGACTATTTGCAAAGAAATGGATACCCAAAAACCCCCAACGAACTGTCGAAGCATGTAAGCATCAGCTATTACTACTCGCAGTTTGCCGATGAGATACTCTTTGAGGGTTCTAACGGGCGGGAGACAGTCAAACTACCAGTCTCGATCCGCTCCAACAACACTACCATGCTGTATCAGGCGACCCTAGCCGGTATGGGGTTGGCGGTTTTGCCAAAGTGGTTGATTGAAGATGATCTTACCAGCCAACGATTGGAGGTGTTGAAGCTGGACTACACGTTGGCAACCTCATATCTTTATGCTGTCTATACGAATCAGCGATACCTATCACCCAAAATAAGGACTTTCGTAGATTTTCTAGTTGAGCATTTTTCTGGCATCACCGAGAGCTTTGATTAAATTTGTCCTTGAGGATTTGTACTCGTAGTATCACAGTAGTGGTTATAGTGTTGGCTTGCTCGTCTCTGAAAGTCTTTCATGAACGAGTAAGCTTTTTCTGCCTACAAAAACTTTTTGGATAACCGTACATCATTCCCCTCTGCTCTGCCGGCGAGCGCCTGACCAATGCCATTACTGCTATACGGGCATTAAAAGCTGTAGTTCTTATTCCATATAGCGAGTAGCTTTTTTTAGTGCCATTCGATGCACAGTATGGACATTTCATCCCTTAATTATGCAACGCCTAATTTTTTAAGTTCCTTAAAATATAGGACTCCTATTTGATTTTTGAACAAGACTAAGAGACAATACGGGTGCTAAAACAGGTGTAAGAAGGGACAATGATAAGTCAGCATCTGCAAACTATCACACTCCCAGAGGTAGTATCACGGCAAGAGATGCCAGAGAAAGA
>NZ_JBALCS010000030.1:0-125239 GCF_036919555.1 Nostoc sp. | reverse complement strand
TGGATGTTTGAGTGGTTTATTCGACACACTACCTTTGATTTTGCCACTCTTCAGATGTACGGAATTTGTTCAAAAATCAAATAGGAGTCCTATATATGACTGAGAATAATTGCTGTGGCACAAAAGCATTTGCAAATCTGCAATTATTTTTTGTCTTAACCTATTGCTAGCTATTTCTTAATCTGACTGGGATAAGTTTAGGTTGCCCAATCAATTAAGAACTAATACGAAAAATTAGATAGGACTTACGCAAAACTACACGCGCTCAGGGACAATTCATGAATTGCCCCTACGGGAAATCAGGGCTTTCACTGCCTTTTTGTGTAAGTCCTGTTAGATATATAAGTGTCTTATGACAACCACTAAAAATAGTAGTTTGGAAGGCAAATTTTATAGAGACTTCTAATCCTGTTGGTTTCTCAGCAGATACCTTTTATCGCTTTGACACAAAGTGAACGTGCGATCGCACATTCACACAATTAAACGAAGAAGTTTTTATGCCCAAGATCGTTATTAATGAATTTTACCGTGGTGGCAACCTGACCACAACTGACGAATTCATCGGGCTTTTGCTTGTTCAAGACTTGACTGCTACACAGCTTGAGTCCTCAATACGGTTCGGTTAAGATCCTCCCGCTTACGGCGACCCCCTTAAAAAGGGGGTAAAAGATGGTTATAAGCCCCCCAATTTATCGGGGAGCCAGCGCTCCACTTGGGGTCTCCCCAAGTGGAGCGCTGGCGTGGGTTGGGGGGATCTTCGAGGAATAAACCGAACCGTATTGAGAAAGGCGCAGAGAGCAAGAGTTTGAAATGAAGGCTTTTGCTAGAAACGCCCACTCTGAATTTTCAAAACGTCTAGAATCTATCTCAGAATTAAACATGGTAACTACTAATACAATTCGCTTTTTCCAGTTCAATGCTTCTTTGAATCCTAACCCTGAAGCAGATGTGCAAACTGGCGCAACGGAACCGGGTGAAACTATTCCCAATGTTGGATTTGTGACGCAGAGTATTTTTCCCACAGGCTTTATTCCTGCTGGTATTGCGGGAACTGTGAATGAGATACAGACTCCAGTGGGTGGACTTTCTGGTGTCACTTACGATGCAGTTAACAACCGTTACTACGCGATCTCAGATGATCGCTCCCAAGTTGCCCCCGCCCGCTTTTATACCTTCACTACCGCCGATTCCGGGGTGATTTTTACTAATGTCACACCCCTAAAAGATACCAACGGCAAGTTTTTTCCACTAAACAGTCTCGACCCTGAAGGTATTGCTTTAACCAATAATGGGACAGTCTTTATATCTTCAGAGGGTGAAGTCAATCCTACTGCTGGTCGTGTTACCAATCCCTTTATTAAAGAGTTTTCCCTGACCACAGGGCAAGAGGTGCGTAGGCATAGCCCGCCGCAGGCATCGCTACCTGTTCCCAGCAAGTTCCTGCCAGTAGTTCAGGATACGAACGGCGATGGTATTGTTGATGCAGGTGATACGCAGACATCAGGCGTTTACAATAACTTAGCATTTGAAAGCCTCACCATTACACCTGACCAAAAAACCCTATTCACCGCTACTGAAAACGCCCTGTCCCAAGATGGATTAATCGCTTCACTCACCAGTGGCAGCCGTTCCCGGATTCTGCAATACAATCTGGTGACTGGACAGCCAGAAAAGGAATATCTCTATATTACTGATGCGATCGCCCAAGCACCCAACCCTAGCACAGGCTCCAGTTCTTACGGAGTTACCTTATACCGTAGTCCCATAACTAATGATTACTATGTCTTTACCAGTCGTCGCCAAACTGGAGATATAGCTCAGTTTAAATTGATTGACAAAGGTAATGGCAAAATTGGAGCGGAACTAGTGCGGGAGTTCACCATCCCCTCACCCACAGCAGCAGACCGTTCTCCCCAAACAGAGGGTATGGTGGTTGACCAAGAAACCGGCTTTCTCTACATAGCCCAAGAAGATGTGGGCATCTGGAAATTCCAGGCAGAACCGGACGGTGGTACAACAGGCAAGCTGATTGATCGCGTTCGTTTTGAGGGTGGTTCTCACCTTACCGATGACGCCGAAGGGTTGACCATTTATTACGGCAAAAACGGCACAGGCTACCTGCTAGCATCCAGCCAAGGCGACAGCACCTTTGTTGCCTTCACGAGTGTAGGCAACAACGAATATGTGGGTAACTTTGCCATTGGTAACAATGGGTCAATTGACAGCGTACAAGAGTCAGATGGTGCAGATGTAATTAACGTGCCACTGGGGTCTAACTTCCCATTTGGTTTATTTGTCACCCAAGACGGCTCTAATGAACCTGCCAAGACAATCGATGGCGAAAATGTCAACTCTAACTTTAAGCTGGTGCCTTGGGAAAATATAGCCAATGCACTACCCGATGCTCTAAATATCGATACTACTAGTTACGATCCCCGCAATCCTATTAACCTCACAGGTGTACAGCCTACTTTCACGAACAGTTTCGGTTCTACCAACAGCGATAATGTTACAGTTCAGCCAGGACAAACATTCTTTGCAGGTGACGGAGCAGATTTTATAGAGGGTACTGAAGGTAATACAATCCAGGTTGGAAACGGTGATGATACCGTACTGGTTGGCAGTAACTCTTCAGTATCCGGCGGAGATGGTAACGATCAAATTGTAATTGGTCAGAACGGCCCGGCTGAAAATACCAATGCTGATGGTGGCAATGGTAATGACGTTATTACCGTAGTCGAAGCCAATGGTAGTAATAATTTGTTTGGAGCCGCAGGTAATGATACTCTCACAGTCATTGAAGGTTCTCGTCAATCATTATTCGGTGGCTCAGGCAATGATACCCTCACTAGTGGCGGTAGTAATAACCGTCTCTACGGTGGTTCTGGGGATGATAAACTCTTCTCCAATATCAATGACTCATTGTTAGGTGGCGATGGTGATGATGTGTTATTTGCTGGTCAACAGGGTGGCGATCGCCTGAGTGGTGGTGCTGGTGCTGACCAGTTCTGGATTGCTAACGCCAGTCTGCCAGCTAGCAAGAACATTATTACTGACTTTGCAGTTGGGATTGATAAAATCGGGCTTGGTGGTGTTGGCGTAACTCAGTTTAGTGGGCTAACACTGTTACAACAGGGTAGTACCACTATCGTGAAAACCGGAAATACAGAGTTGGTTTCATTGCTCTTAATTACCTCAACTAGCCTGAGTGCAAATGACTTTGTTTTTTCTGCTAACGTCGTGGCTTAGTTTGTTGCCTAGCTTTTCGTAGGGGCGTACAGATTGTACGCCCTGATCAGCCGATTCATTTGTTGTCAAGATTTTTGAAAATGGTATAACATCATGTCCGCTTGATTAGTTATTAAACTCGAAGAACTCCAAAGAGCCAAAGCTACGCTTCGTCTTTCCTCCCCGCTTGCGGGGAGGGGATTAAGGGGAGCCAGCGCTCAGAGGGGTCTCCCCAAGTGCAGCATCTGGCGTGTAGGGTGCAATGACTGTGGAAATCATAACTAGTTATGCTGACATGGTATACATCATGATGCAGAAAATTTGATGCATAGGCGTAGCCAGCCGTAGGCATCGCTAGCCAATTCAAACTGAGAACAATCAAGTTTTATCTCTTCAGAATTATCAATAAATAATTCGGTAATCAAAGTATAAATATTTAATTTATTGATTTTTTAGGAAATATTCTTTTGTTGAGTGCATTTTAATCATTTATTCTATTTAACTTATTCTTTTCTTAATCTTGTCATGAAAAGATGTTTAGTGCTATCTAAGTTATCTCATAACTACTATCGACAGATTGAAATTCGGAATCGAAGTGTTACACAGTAACACAGATTAGTAGTTGACATTCCATTATTATTTCTCAAGCTTTCGATCGGGAGCATCTCAGTTTTGCAAATATACCAGATGAGAAACAAGATTCTTGCTGCCTCTCCTTAGTAAGGAGAGGGTTGGGGTGAGGTTTTACAAGGATTTTTACCAAAGTGAGATGTTCCCCTTTCGATCACTCTGGGAAAATGCGTTTTTTGTAAATGTATTCTCGGTGTTTATGTTGGAATCGGACTTAACGGACTTGCCCAAACTATATTTTTGTAATTCTTAAATTTACCCGTAATTCCGGTTTCTAGCGTGAGAACATGATTTATTTTTTCCACAATTAATGCAATGAGAGAACTTGAATAGCTTGTAATGCACTTAAATCCAAATACCTAACAAACATTCTAATTATGGCAATTAAGTTAGTAGGCTTTGCCTCTTTACCTGCTGATACCTTTAGTGATGGGCCAGTTTCTGGTAAAGAAATTTCAGCCAATGGCAGAACTGGCCCTTTCCCAGGACAGCCAATTCAAGGCTTCAGTGGTGTACAATTCGCTAACAGTCACTCTTTCTACTTCCTGTCAGACAATGGTTATGGTAGCAAAGATAATAGTGAAGACTTTTTACTGCGGATCAATCGTCTAGACCCGAATTTTAAGGGAACAGAAAATGGAGATGGCAGTGTTAAAGTTTTAGATTACATTCAACTGTCTGACCCTAACAAGAAAGTTCCTTTTCAAATAGTTAATGAGGGAACTACTGGAAGATTACTAACTGGTGCAGACTTTGATGTAGAGTCATTCGTTTTTGATAAAAACGGTACAATCTGGGTTGGAGACGAGTTCGGCCCCTATCTGCTGCATTTTGACGCCACTGGTAAGTTGTTAGAGGCTCCCATTGCTACACCTGACCAATTCAAGACTCTAAATGGAGAAGCACCTAAAGTTATTGGTCATAGAGGTGCAAGTGGTTATCGTCCAGAACATACCTTAGAGTCTTATA
Source organism: Nostoc sp. (assembly GCF_036919555.1). Lineage (GTDB taxonomy): Bacteria > Cyanobacteriota > Cyanobacteriia > Cyanobacteriales > Nostocaceae > Nostoc. The sequence goes on along the minus strand of NZ_JBALCS010000030.1, from coordinate 120,412 downwards.
AACAGGCAATTGAGCGCGGTGCTGACTTTATTGAGCCTGACTTAGTAGTTACGAAAGATGGTGTGCTAATTGCTCGCCATGAGCCGGCTTTAGCAATTTTGAATGCTGATGGCACTGTTAATTTCAGCAACACAACCACAGATGTTTACAAACATCCAGAGTTTGCCGATCGCAAAAAAACAGTAAGTTTAGATGGAAACACAATTACAGGTTGGTTTGCTGAAGACTTCACTTTAGCTGAAATCAAGACTTTACGGGCAGAAGAGCGTCTACCTTTCCGGGATCACTCCTTCGATGATAAATTTGAGATTCCTACCCTCACAGAAATCATCAATCTGGTTAAGGATGTAGAAGCGACAACAGGTAAAAAGATTGGCATCTACCCTGAAACTAAGCATCCGACCTATTTTGCCCAAGAAGCCACTTATGTAGGCACCACGGACAAAATAAACAGAAACATCAGTCAGTTACTAATCGATACGCTCAAGGCAAATAACTTCACTGATCCTAGCCGCATTTTCATTCAGTCCTTTGAAGTATCTAACCTCAAACAACTGCATGATAGCATTATGCCTGCGGCTGGGGTGGATATTCCACTGATCCAACTTCTAGATGCAAGTGACATTGACATCAACGGTAAGATCATAGAAAGTCAGCCTTATGACCTGAAGGTGAGTGGTGATAATCGCACTTATGGCGACTTACGAACTCCAGAAGGCTTGGCACAAATTGCTACCTATGCTGATGGCATTGGTCCTTGGAAGCGGATGATTGTTAGTGTCAAAGGTACTGATGCTAATGGTGATGGCAAAGCAGATGATGTGAATGGGGATGGAGTAGTAAATGATGCTGATCAGACAACATTACCTCCTACTACGTTAATTCAAGATGCTCACAACGCAGGTTTGCAGGTTCACCCGTACACCTTCCGCGCAGAAGATCAGTATTTAGCAGCAGATTATAAAGGCAAGCTAGCACTAGAAATTCAGCAGTTCTATCAATTAGGGGTAGATGCGCTATTTACAGACTTTCCAGATATTGGGGATAAAGTACGGGATCAACTCAGAGATAATCCTCAGTATAATGTAGTGCGATCGCCACAAAATCCTGATGTCCTTTCAGGAGATGCCTTTGCTAACTTGGGTAGTTCCAAAGGTTTTGAAGGCGGAGCAATCAACGCCAGCAAAACTAAGCTCTACCTACTGCTAGAGGGGACTGTTCAGGGTGATACTCCTGGTGCTTTACGGATTAACGAATTTGATTTAGCTACCCACAAATACAGCGATCAACTACGCTATTACAAACTGGAAAATCCCTCAAATTCGATCGGGGACTTAACAGTTATTAATGATCATGAGTACTTAGTCATTGAACGGGATAACAATCAAGCATCTGCGGCTAAATTCAAGAAAATCTACAAAGTAGACCTGTCTAAAACAGATTCTAATGGCTATGTAGCTAAAGAAGAAGTTGCAAACTTGTTAAACATCCAAGACCCTAACGACTTAAATGGGGACGGTAAAACAACCTTTAACTTCCCATTTCAAACAATTGAAAATGTGTTAGTTGTTGATAAAAACACCATTTTGGTCGCTAATGACAACAATTATCCCTTCTCAATAGGTCGTCCTGGCAATGATCCTCAGCATCCAGTAATAGACAACAACGAAATCATTTTGTTGAAGCTGGATAAGTCCCTGAACCTTACTCCTGGCTTAGGTCAGCCTCAACCTGAAGAAATTAAGTCTGGCTCCACTAGCAGCGATGATATTACCGTTCAGCCGGATAAAACCTTATTCACAGGTGACGGAGCAGACTTTGTAGAGGGTACTAAAAGTAACACAATCGTGGCTGGGAACGGTGATGACACGGTGGTGGTCGGCAGTGACTCCTCAGTGTCCACAGGAGAGGGTAATGATCAAGTATTGATTGGCGCAAATAGCCCTGCTAACAACACTAGTGCTGATGGTGGTGCTGGTGATGACCAAGTTACCGTAGTTGAAGCCAATGGTAGTAATAATTTGTTTGGGGCAGCAGGTAATGATACTTTGACAGTAGTTGAAGGTACTCGTCAACTGTTCTTCGGTGGCTCCGGTAACGACACCCTCAAGAGTCAAGGTAGCAATAACCGGCTCTACGGTGGTTCTGGGGATGACAAACTTTTCTCCAGTGTCAATGATTCGCTATTTGGTGGTGATGGTGATGATGTGCTATTTGCTGGTCAACAGGGCGGTAATCGCTTGAGTGGTGGTGCTAGTGCTGACCAGTTCTGGATTGCTAACGCCAGTCTGCCAGCTAGCAAGAACATTATTACTGACTTTACAATCGGGGTTGATAAAATCGGGCTGGGCGGTATTGGTGTGACTCAGTTTAGTGCTTTAACACTGTTGCAGCAGGGTAGTGACACAATAGTGAAAACCGGAAATACACAGTTGGCTTCATTGCTGGGAATTACCTCAACTAGCCTCACAGCAAATGATTTCGTTTTTTCTGCTAGTGTCGTTTAGCCGAAAGATGATTACAGCTTAGATTCAACATTCAAAATTAGTTAATATCTAGCGATTTTGCTAATGCGGGGGAGTGATACTCCCTCATTTTTTATATCTATTAGTAATTTTGTCTTTAAAGATCCTTCTACTTTCTATCCCTATTATCCCAAATCTTAACTTGTTTATAACTTTCCTTAAACATTGAACAACTATCTTTTGAGGCAGTGACCATTACATTCATTTAATTGTCTGCACTAATTTGTGTGGACACTAAGCATTTGGTTGCCAAATACTACTTAGGTTTCTGTAGCTAACAATTTTTGCTTGGGTTGAGTGTAATTAATCCCTCAGTCTATATACACACAATTGCTGCGATTAATCGTAGCTCACAATACTTAAGGAATAGTCGGTATGGCTGATACAAACGGCAACGGTAGAAATGTCATTATTTTTGTTGCGGATGGATTGCGTAACGGTTCTGTAAACGCTACTGATACCCCAACTTTATATAGCATTCGTCAGCAGGGAGTTAGTTTCGCCAATAGTCATTCGCTATTTCCGACATTTACCACCCCGAATGCTTCTGCGATCGCAACGGGGCATTATCTTGGTGATACAGGTGACTTTAGTAATACTATCTACACTGGTTTTCCTAGTGCTAATGCCAATGGTAGTGTGACGCCATTCATTGAAAATGATGCGGTTCTGGGAGATATCGATGAAAAATTTCCCGGTAATAACTTTTTAGATGAGGAGTCACTCCTAGCTTATGCGCGGGCGCAGGGTTTCAACACAGCAGCAGTTGGTAAATTAGGGCCCGTTGCAATTCAAGATGTTACACAAGTTAACCGAGAAGGTGGTACTACCGGTACTATTCCTACTCCCAAAACAATAATTATTGATGACAGTACAAATGGTGCAACACCGCCGACTACATCTGCCGGTTCACCTTCTGCTGTTCCACTCGATCGAGATATTGTCAATCGCTTACAAGCTGCTGGCCTAGACGTAAAACCGACACTGCGAGTCCAGCCAGCAGGTAACAACACAACTCCTGGCACCCTGAATGCCAATGTGGCTCAACAACAATACTTTGCAGATGCCACAACCAAGATAATTTTACCCAAGTTTCAGGAAGATGGTAAACCATTTGCATTGGTTTACTGGTCAAGAGATCCCGATGGTAGTCAACACAATCAGGGTGATAGCTTAAACACCTTGACACCAGGTATCAACGGTCCTACTTCAAAAGCTGGGGTCAAAAATGCTGATGATAATTTAAAGCAACTTCTTGACTATCTTAAGACTACAGGCTTAGACAAGACTACTGATGTCTTTATTACTTCCGACCACGGTTTTTCTACCATCAGCAAGCAAGTTATTGATAGCCAAGGCACAAAAACTACAAGTTATGCTGCCACCCAAACATACGCGGGCGTAAATCCGGGATTTCTACCAGCAGGCTTTGTTGCTATTGATTTGGCTCATGATCTAGGTCTACCCCTATACGATCCTAACCCTACGAGCCTTCCCCCAGACCTCAAACACATCCAATATGCGACTGTTGATGCAACACAAGGTCAACGTCCTATTTCTGGGAATGGTGTAATTGGTGGTACAGGTCAGGTAATCAATGGCCAACTCGACTCAGGCACAAAGATAGTTGTAGCTGCCAATGGTGGATCTGACCTGATTTATCTGCCCAATGGCAATGCTGACCTAGCTAAACAGGTAGTGAATTTGCTCTCGCAAAAAGACTACATCAGTGGTATTTTTGTAGACGATGCCTATGGAACTATTCCAGGTGCTTTACCACTGAGTGCGATTGGGCTAAAAGGTGATGCTAAAACACCTGTTCCATCTATTGTGATCAACTTCAAAACCTTTAGCACAGACCTAAACAATCCAAACAATCCTCAAGCTCAGGTAGAAATTGCTGACACAACTTTGCAGCAAGGGCAGGGGATGCATGGCAGCTTTGGTCGAGGTGATACCTTCAATAACATGGAGGCTATTGGCCCTGATTTTAAAAAAGGCTATGTGGACTATGCACCCGTCAGCAATGCTGATGTAACGCCTACACTTGCTCATATTCTGGGTTTGGACATTCCCAGTAATGGCGATTTGAAAGGTCGTGCGATCGCAGAAGCACTGGTGGGAGGGCCTGATTCAGTCTCCTTCACAAAAGGAACTTTGACCTCAGAAGAAGCTGCTAATGGTCAAACAACAATTCTAAACGATCAGAGTGTAGGGAATACTCAGTACTTTACAGCAGCAGGGTTTGCTGGTCGCACCGATGGACTAACAACATTAGATGTCGAATTTGGTTCTAAAAGTAGTGATTATGTCACCCTCAAGTCAAACCAAACCTTATTCACAGGTGACGGAGCAGACTTTGTAGAGGGTAGCAAAAGTAACACAATAGTGACTGGGAACGGTGATGACACGGTGGTAGTCGGCAGTGACTCCTCAGTGTCCACAGGAGACGGTAACGATCAAGTCTTGATTGGCGCAAATAGCCCTGCTAAGAACACTAGTGCTGATGGTGGTGCTGGTAATGACCAAATTACCGTAGTTGAAGCCAATGGTAGTAATAATCTGTTTGGAGCCGCAGGTAATGATACTTTGATAGTAGTTGAAGGTACTCGCCAACTGTCCTTCGGTGGCTCAGGTAACGACACCCTCAAAAGTCAAGGTAGCAATAACCGTCTCTACGGTGGTTCTGGGGATGATAAACTCTTCTCCAGTGTCAATGATTCGCTGTTTGGTGGCGATGGTGATGATGTGCTATTTGCTGGTCAACAGGGTGGCGATCGCCTGAATGGTGGTGCTGGTGCTGACCAATTCTGGATTGCTAACGCCAGTCTGCCAGCTAGCAAGAACATCGTCACTGATTTTACAATTGGCATTGATAAAATCGGGCTGGGCGGTATTGGTGTCACTCAGTTTAGTGCTTTAACACTATTGCAACAGGGTAGTGATACCTTAGTGAAAACTGGAAATACAGAGTTGGCTTCATTGTTGGGAATTACCTCAACTAGCCTGACTGCAAATGACTTCGTTTTCTCTGCTAGTGTTGTGGCTTAACGTGAGTTCGATAGATTTAGTCTGATCCCTCTCTAAACCTCTCCCCCACTCCTGAGAGGCTTTGATTCTTGCTCCCCAACGCTAGTAGGGAAGGGGTTGGGGGTTAGATTTGAGAGAAAGTTGCACATCGCGTTATTTAAGTATGCTTAAAGTTTAGTACGGCACGGCGTAAATAAACCACCCATTCCAAATCAATAAAACGCTTACCCTGTATTCATTTTGAATTTTGAATTTTGAATTTTGAATTCCGCCGTGTTGTACTAGTCTCTTTGCTGAGAATTTGAATCTGAGTACCAGGATAGTAGAATTGGAGAATTTTTGGACTTGACCAACCTAATTTAGCTAAATTTTGAGAGCCAGTTTGACTCAAGCCAACTCCATGTCCTAATCCACCACCAATAAAAGCGTATCCCCACAGTTCAGGTTTGCCTTTATTCAGGGGTTGTATGTAAAATAGCGTACTTTTAGGAGCAGCAAAAGCACTGCGAACTTCGTCTTTGTGGAGAACAAAGGTGCTGTAATCAGTTTTAACCGCGAGTTCAAGGATGCGTCCACTCTGGCTTCGCTTCACTACTGCCATAGCCTGAATTGTCTTAAATTTGGCATCGGGACTGTTTTTCACCTGCAAAAATTTCTGCAAGTCCTTGATAATATCCTTTAAAGGGGTTTCCTTGTGCCAACGAAACATATCCCACTTGCTTTCATTAAATCCTTGTTGGATATTAATAAATTTCTGGAAGTTCTTTTCATCTGCTAAACTTTGCTTAGACAAGTTCCAAAAATTAGTCGGAGCATCCAGTACAGGATGCAGATAGGGACGATCATCGCCATTCCAGACATCGCTGAAGGAGGCGGTGACGCCACCAGTGGTGGAAGAATACAGCGCGTCTACTAGTTCATTTTTATATGTTAGTACCTTACCCCTAGTTGAGGCGATCGCTTGGTCTGTTTTGGCAGCTGCTCCATTCAGCCCATAATAAACTTGGCAGTGAGTATCAGCACACAACTGATAGTTATCTGCGGCAAACCTGCGTAAATTTCTCAAGGCATAAGTCCGGGCGAGAATTGCTTGAGCTTCCAGGGACGCTTTTGGTGCATCCGTGCCTATTTCGTAAGGCAAAACCCCACGCAAATAAGTTTCTAAAGGTACTTGGTTAACTAGAGTGTATGTGCCATAAGCATTTGGCTGCAAATTCAGTTGCCCAGCATAAAGACGAGCATTTTCTGGTTTTTCGCTTTTATTCACCCGAATCAAATTTTTATCAGTGCTAATTTCTAAATCATTCGGGCTGTAGCGTTTACCATCCACCACCCAACTCACTCGCGGCACTTGTTTCAAAATTTTAGTATCAAGATATACTTTTTCTTTGGTAGAAGCTTGGATGTTGTGCAATAGCAAGCGTCGCAGTAAAGGAGTGCTGTAAACATCTCGTTTTGCCCAAACCTGCCAGCGTTCTGGCTGGGCTATTTCCACTTCCATTCCCTGAGAACGCCATTTATTAGCACTGTCTTCCGCAGTTTCAAAGGTGCGATATGTGCCCAAAACTACCACTTCTTCAACTGCTGACTGGGGTAAAGCTTGCATGAGAGTTTCCAGCTTTACAGGGTTCTTGGTAACTAGGATTTGCTGCTTGTTGCCCACTTTAAATCTTAGCTTTAAGCGATCGCCTTTTGTGGGTTCGAGTTGCAGCTTCGCTGTGGGTTGTGAGCCAAATCGCTGCACAATCCCAATTTTCAGTTCCATATCCTGGGTGTTGCTCTCAGGACCTGATGCAGCAGTTAGTCCCAATAGACAAAATGTTGTCAGCACAGTGCGGGAAAAACGCCAAAACGAAAATTTCATGGCTACCTGATTCTGCCCCTTAATGCGGTGTTGGAGCTGATTTTCTAATTGCTTTGTAGCGCGGTTTTTTTGTCGCATGAGTGCTCCAATGATATCATTACCAGTTTTGCCCAAAGTAGTTGCAAAACAAAGTCATAACGACTATGATTTATTTAGAGACAGAAAACAGAACTAGTTGGATAAACTCCTTATGGTTAGAGTCCAAGAAATTCCATTAAATCAGATAAAACGGCCGTTACCCCGTGTAAACGATCCAAATAAAGTGCAAGCTTTAATGGAATCGATTGCGGAGATTGGGCAGCAAGAACCTATTGATGTCCTAGAAGTAGATGGACAATATTATGGCTTTTCTGGTTGCCATCGGTATGAAGCTTGCCAGCGTTTAGGCAAAGAAACCGTTTTAGCCAGAGTCCGTAAAGCACCCCGGAGCGTTCTGAAGATGCACTTGGCATAGAGAATGGGGAGTGGGCATGGGGCATGGGTAAGCAGAGAGAGAGAAATAACTTTTAACTCCTAACTCACTGTGCCCAATACTCAACCCCCAATTACATATAACCTAATTAGGAGAAAATTATGTCATCGAAAGTAACAGTCAAAAATATAAATATCGGCATTGACGAGGCGAGTAGGGCTAAAATTGCCGAGGGTTTATCTCGCCTGTTGGCTGACACTTATACACTGTATCTGAAAACTCATAACTTCCATTGGAATGTTACTGGGACGATGTTCCAAACGCTACATCTAATGTTTGAGACACAGTATACAGAATTAGCTTTAGCAGTTGATTTAATTGCGGAGAGAATTAGAGCGCTTGGCTATCCGGCACCTGGAACCTACAGCGAATATGCCAAATTGAGTTCGATTCCAGAAACTCCCGGAGTTCCGAAAGCTGTGGAAATGATCGACTTACTTGTGGAAGGGCAAGAAGCCGTAGTCAGAACTGCACGGTCTATTTTTCCCGTGGTTGAGGAAGTTAACGACGAACCTACCGCCGATTTATTGACTCAGCGGATGCAAGTACATGAAAAGACAGCTTGGATGTTGAGAAGTTTACTGGAAGAATAGGGAATGGGGCATAGGGCATAGGGAATAGGAAATAGGGAATATGGAACAAACTAAACTTAATCGCCAATGTCCAATGCCCCTGATCAGTGCTGAGTTTTGAGTGCTGTTAGCGGATAGCTATGGTTTAGCCCGTGCTGAGTGGGGAATCTCACTTCTTTACTCGGAAAAGAGGAACTCGGAACTGTTTTGCCCAATGCCCAATCCCCGATGCCCCATGCCCAATGCCCAATGCCCAATGCCCCATACCCAAAAGTTGCAAGATTTAATGCAACAGGTAGGTATTTCTAGTTTTAAAGCGCTGAGTCGCGCTGCTGGTGTCTCAGAGCGTCAACTTTTGCGGTTACGCCAAGGAAAGCTAGAGCAGATGCGGGTAGATGTGCTGCTCAAGCTGTCGTCAGTGCTACAGATGTCATTGAATGAATTAAACGCAACTTTTTCAAGCGTAGAGTTGTTACAAGAGAAAGTAGCACCTACTCAGGAATTATTAGAAGAAATTGCAGATTTAAGAAAAGAGTACCAGCGATCGCAGCTGCAACTAGAACAGCAGCGAGAGATATTACTACAAGAATTCCAGCAGTCGAGTTTGCAACTGCTGGAGTCTTTATTATTGCAATGGCCAACAGCAGCACACAAAGCGCAAGAAAATCCACAGCTAGCAGCAGTCAAAATAGTACCGTTGGTGCAGAAACCCCTAGAAAAACTTTTACAGGCGTGGGGAGTAGAAGCGATCGCACCCGTGGGAGCAGAATTACCTTATAACCCCCAACTGCACCAATTAATGGAGGGAACTGCACAACTAGGTGAAATAGTCAAGGTGCGCTACACTGGCTACCTTCAAGGTGAGAAGCTGCTTTACAGAGCTAAAGTGAGTCCTGTTTAAGGGAGTTAGGACGCAAATTTTCGCTTCCCTTTTATATCAAGTTCGGGTGATTACTTGTAATAAAATCTATCAATGTAGGTTGGGTTGAACGGCAGTGAAACTCAACATGAACAAGGATCAAATGTAGGGCGAGGAGTATGTCAAGTATATCTCTGCGTTTATTCCATCAAAATCAAGCGCAGAGGATCTAAACGCACATACCAAGGAAAGGGTTGGTCTTTCATAGTCGCCCATTTTTCTTTGAAGACTTCAGCTTGCAGATGGTAATCTTGAGAATTCTTGGCAGCCGAATGTAATTTGAGAAACAACGTCATTCGATGGGGCGTTTCACTTGTGCCTACTACCCAGCAGGGAAAGGTATTTTGCTGTGATGAGTCGTTGGTAAAAATGAATTGATGGGCACGAATGCCGACGTGGGATAATTCGCTCTTGATTGGTTCAATTACTTGAAGAGTACAACCCCAATCAGTTGCCTCCACCTGTTGCGATGACTGGAGAACAGCACGGGAGAAGTTTTTGCATCCGGTAAGTTGGGCAACACTCACAGTAGCAGGATGCTCGAAAATCTCATGTTTATTGCCATAATGAACGGCTCTACCATGCTCCAATACCAACAGATTCGGGCAAATCCGATAAGCTTCTTCCATATTATGGGTAACAAATAAAGTCACACCTTGGTAGTTAGCAAGAGTTTCTGTCATTTGCTGCTCTAATTGACTACGCAGATGGGTATCGAGTGCTGAAAACGGCTCATCTAAAAGCAATGCTTCCGGTTGACTTGCCAATGCTCTTGCCAAGGCTACCCGTTGTTGTTGACCCCCAGAAAGTTGGTGCGGATAGCGATCGCCTAATCCCTGCAACTGCATCGCTATTAGTTGCTCCTCTACCTGCACCCTAATACTTCCAGCAGATAGTTTTTTGGGCAAGCCAAAAGCGATATTTTGCGCCACACTCATGTGTGGAAATAGGGCATAATTCTGCACTAAAAAACCGATGCGGCGATCGCGGCTGGGTAAATTAATTCCTTGTTCCGAGTCAAACAGTACTCTACCATTTAAAACTATGCGCCCGATTGTAGGCGTTTCTATCCCCGCAAGGCAGCGCAAAATCATGCTCTTACCTGCTCCAGAACCCCCTAACAATCCCAAGGGTTGCTCATCAGTAGTGAAAGCAACTTTTAAATGAAAGCTAGGAAGTATTTTTTCAATATTGACAAACAATCCACCAGATTCAAAGCTAGAGTGCGCCGTATTAAGAATTTCTCCCCCCGCTCCCGTTCGGCTGACGCTCCCGTTCGGCTGACGCTCACGGCCGAAGCCTGCTCCCCTCTTCTTTTCCCTCAATTCTTGCCAGAAGTTGACTGCAATAATTCCAGATAGAGAAATCACCATAATTGCGATCGCCCAAAACCACGCCTCGTTCATTGCTCCCGCTTCCACAGCAAAATAAATTGCCATTGGAATTGTCTGCGTTTGTCCGGGAATGTTACCAGCCAGCATCAACGTCGCGCCGAATTCTCCCAAAGCGCGGGCAAAAGCGAGCATTGTGGCGGCGACAATACCAGGTAGTGCTAGGGGGAAACTGATGCGCCAAAAGATTGTGGCTTCGGTTGCGCCAAGGGTTCTAGCTACTCGCAGCAGATTACCATCTATTTGTTCAAAGGCTCCCAGTGCAGTTTTATACATTAAAGGAAAAGAAACTACGGTAGCTGCGATCGCAGCACCATACCAAGTAAAGACGATGCTGAAGTCAAAAGACTGCATGAGTTTCCCTACAGGGCCATTTTTCCCAAAAAATAGCAGCAACAAGAAGCCGACAACTGTGGGCGGTAAAATCAGGGGCGCAATAAAGATACCCTCAATCAACGATTTACCTTTGCCACGATATCCCAGCATCCAGTAGGCAGCAGCGATACCCAAGAAGAAAGTGATAAATGTAGCAAGTAATGAAGTTTTGAGTGATATCCAAAGAGGCGATAAATCCAATGGCATAGTTGCGTAGGCAAGAATTAGCTCAATTAATCCCTAATTTACCAACTTTATTTCCAATATGTTGGGGAAAGTTGGTGAAATAAAAAAATCTCAAAAACAGGATATTCATATTGGAAAATATGTTTTACTCAGATCTTGTATCAATCTCAATTAGCCCGCTCCCGCCAAGAAATAAATTTCCTCTCTTAGAGGATGTTTGAAAAGTATTGGGCGAATAAAATAGAGCCTCCGGCACGCTGACGCGAACCCAGGTCGGTGGGTTTTGTCTGTATAGCCAAGCCAGTGCGGTCTTGGGGGTTTCCACGCCACTTGCTTTATGCCGGGGAACCCGTCCACCGCAGTGGCTCCCCATGAGCAACTGGCGTGTGACTTCTAGTCGCCAGGGCTAGTAATAAATTAGACTTGTTCATTCAACCTCTTATAGCCAAAGTCCACTCAAGCAGCCTTAAGCTGTTGCTCAGTCTTCTTTAGAAGACTTTAGCTATTAGCCTCAGAATTCATTCTAAGGCGGTTGTTGATAATAGTGCAAGATTCAAAAATAAAAGCACAACATTATTGTGCTTCTGTAAATTATTTGTATTCAGTTAATTTTGACAACAAGAGAGTTTCTTAATTATTCCAGTTGACTGCTATAGGCACTAAAACCATAAGCCAAAGTTTCTTTTAGAGCATCTGATGGCTTGAGACTTCTGTTAATAGCATTAGCAAATGGGACTGGAATTGCTTTAATAGTTTCCGGCAAAATTGCATATTCTTGCGTTGGTTCGACAATGTATTGTGGACACTTCGTTTTTATCCCAGCAGTCGCTAACATTTCATCTATTTCAGTAGAGGAATATTGCTTGAGATAAACTGGATTTCTGACGAATGGGTTCAGCTTTCTCACAAAATTATGAATAATATGAGAAGGACAAGATTTATTGTGAAAGGAATGATTAAAAACGAAAATCCCACCAGGTTTTAGTACGCGAGCTATGTCAGTCAACAAATTTCTTAATTGTGCATCTGGGATATGCATAAAGACGCAGTTAGAAATGACTAAATCTATAGAATTATCTTCTAAAGGCAATATTTCCGCAGAATCGCAAATCAAGTTAAATTCAGCTTCTGGGAAAAAATTATATTCTTGTTTAAACTTGATTAATCGCCGCAACAAAGGTTCAGAGATATCAATTCCATAATATTTTTCACATCTCAGATTTTTAGCTTTAGAGAGATGTAAAGGTGCGCGACCATAACCAGAACCAATCTCTAAAATAGAACCAACAGATTTATTCAACGGAAATTTATTCCAAGTACCTCCCGGCGTGCCAGTTAGCAAAGTGTAATCTTGTTTAATGGGCGATGTATCTGCAAGCTTTTCAACTTTTTGGGAACCATAATATGTTTTACCAATTGCGTCCCACGTTTTTTTATGTTGAGTATTATTCAACTGTTCATAGTCGCTAGGAAAATAAATGCCATCTCGTAATTCAAAGTCATTTAGACTGAATTTTGCATTTGCTAATTGATTCATTATGATTATTCCTCATAAATAGTTGAGTCTGTTTTCTGTTATACTCTTAACTCAGCATGAACCGCAAGTGATTTTTACTGAATTGCTTCACCTTGGCCTTTCTTTAAAGTCTATAATTGTTTTCAATTTGATAGAATATATAGCGGTTTTAACTTCGCTGCAATACAGTCTGAACCTCACCCCGTATTTGCTTCAGCAAACACTCCCCCTCTCCTTACCAAGGCTACGGTGTACACACAAGTCCTAAAAACCTAGTTTTGTAGGGCGTGTTATGCCGTTAGCCAAAAGATTCCTGAGAAAATGCGATGTCTACGACGGGCTGTTCGGCGTCGCGCTGATTAAATATTGCTAGGCGATCGCATTCTCAAGATAAAATTTAGCTCATAGCAACGTCGTGATTGACTGCAATCAAATCCCCTCCAAAGACCTACTTAGAACTGAGAGACATAAGTAAATTATAATACTAAGTGTAAAATTGTCCAGCAATCTCACTATCTTCTCTGAATAATTATTATATTTTGCGAGTTCAGCTAAATTTTTTCTAGCTGAAATAGTCTTCAACCTTTTCATCCCCCACCCCAGGATTGAGAGACAGGAAATTTAGTGATAGTCTATATTCGATGACAGGATGAAAAAAAACTCTTTGTATACCTAGTTCAAGATATCTATGAAGGAGACGAAAGTCTCTAACTCAGAATACTCACTGCTTATTCATCGCCCTTGGTTTTTTATCTGCAAGGTGCGGATAAAGATAAATTCAACATTAAAAATGTTACAGTTTACACTTTTGGTTCTTATGCCAGCAAAATTTTATATTCAGACAGAATGGGCAACTGGTTTTCTTCACTAAAAGTAGGCAGAAGATGCCCTACACAAGTTGCATATCTGCAATAAGACCAAATGGCTGGTCAATAGTTCCTAGCTATTTAGATATTCAGAAAAATCCATCACTATCCAATAATAGGTCTTGTCTTTGACATCAAAGATAGGCGAATTTTGGAAGTTGCGCCTTTACTCTGATTGTAAATAGCGCCCTGAAATTAGGAATTATAAAACTAGGACTTACACACTGTACAAATTAATCATGGTAATGCATTTACCAAAATAGATCGTTTCAGGCTTGATTAATCATTTTTTGATGGTAAATAGCCCCTAGAACAGATGTGGTTTTTCAAATAATCCATATTTGGTCTTTCCTGTCAATGCGTAACTTCTAAAAACAAAGAACGAAGCTGGATTTTTCCATGCTTCATGCTCATACCTGTTGAATGACTCATTAGACTGGTAATCATTCAGGTGTTTTTTAGTCTTATTTCAACCTCTCAAAAGTATCAGGAGTAAATAAATATGCAAGCAGCAAACGTAACTCTGGGAATTCCTAATTTCAACACTATGAATAACCAGGATTATATTGAACTAGAACAGCAATATGGTGCTGATAATTATCATCCTTTAGATGTAGTTATCACCAAAGGAGAAGGGGTATGGATATGGGATATAGAAGGTAAAAAATATCTGGATTTTCTTTCTGCTTACTCAGCATTAAATCAGGGTCATTGTCATCCTAAAATTCTTGAAGCAATGATCAAGCAAGCTCAGAAAGTTACACTGACTTCTAGGGCTTTTCGTAATGATCAATTAGGAAGATTTTATCAAAAGCTTTCTGAGATTTCTGGTTTGCCCAAAGTGCTACCCATGAATTCAGGAGCCGAAGCTGTAGAAACTGCTATTAAAGCCATTCGTAAATGGGCTTATAAAGTAAAAGGTGTACCAGAAAATCAGGCGGAAATTATCGTTTGTACTAATAATTTTTCTGGGCGTACTATTAGTTTGATTAGTTTCTCCACAGAAGAACAATATCAACATGGCTTTGGGCCCTTGACGACTGGATTTAAAGTTATTCCTTTTGGTGATGCTGAGACATTAGAAAAAGCGATTACTGCTAACACTGCTGCCTTTTTGGTAGAACCAATTCAGGGTGAAGGAGGTATTATCATTCCTCCCAACGGGTTTTTAAAGCAAGCAGAACAAATTTGTCGCCATCATAATGTATTACTAGTTTTTGATGAAATTCAAACAGGCTTGGGAAGAACAGGTAAAATGTTTGCTCATCAATATGAGGATGTTAAACCAGATGGTATCACTGTAGGTAAAGCTTTGTCTGGAGGCTTTTATCCAATTTCTGCTTTTATTTCCACTGATGAAGTAATGGGTGTATTTCAGCCAGGAGATCATGGTAGTACCTTTGGTGGAAATCCTTTAGCCGCTGCCATTGGAATTGCTGCACTTGATGTAATTCTGGAAGAACAATTGCCAGAAAAAGCCTTACAACTAGGAGAATATTTTTTGACGAAATTACAATCAATTGAGAGTTCATATATAAAAGAAGTCCGTGGCAAAGGCTTATTAATTGGGATGGAATTGTACCCCGAAGCTGGTGGCGCTAGACGTTTTTGTAAAGCCTTAGCTAAAGAGGGATTATTAGTTAAAGAGACTAGAGATAATGTCATTCGTTTTGCTCCACCCTTGGTTATTTCCCAAGATGAAATAGATTGGGCATTAGAAAAAATTGAGCCAGTTTTGACAACCACTTGTTAGTTTAATGTAAATTGAGTATCATAGGTGACTTGTAGTGTTTGAGAAGTCATTAGTAGCAAAATTGATCAATCGTCTCACCCAACTCATGAGTATCTGGGATTTGCATGTCAAGTTAAACAATCATACGGCAATCTGATCCCGGTTTGTCCTGGTACGACCACTGCGAAGCGCCTAGTACATTGGCAAGACTTGCCTTATAGTCGCGTGAGCAGACCGGATGATTTTGATTTTCAATAAAAAGGACAATCTACCATGAATCGTGAAGAACTTTTGCAACAGACTGTGCAACCAATTGACATTAAAGCTTTCGATGTCGTCGGTTTAGTAGAAGCAATGGGGAAGACGGCTTTCCAAGCTCGAAATTTGGGGCGTGCAGCGAAAATTTACGATGCAATGCTGCAAGATAAAGAATGCACGATTATTCTCTGTTTAGCGGGGTCTTTATTTAGTGCTGGACTTAAGGGAGTAGTCCACGATTTAATTACTCATAATATGGTAGATGCGATCGTGTCTACCGGTGCTAATATTGTTGACCAAGATTTCTTTGAAGCGTTGGGTTATCGTCACTATGTCGGCGACCCCTTTGCTGATGATGAAATACTAAGACAGCAACGGATAGACCGCATATATGACACCTACATTGATGAGGATCAACTGCGGGTGTGTGATATGACGATCGCCAAAATCGCCGAGAATTTAGATAAGCGTCCCTATTCTTCACGGGAATTTATCGCCCAAATGGCAGTTTATTTAGAACGTCGGGGTAACTATGGTCAATCTGTGGTGCAAGCCGCTTATCAACACCAAGTACCAATTTTTGTCCCCGCTTTTAGTGACTGTTCTGCTGGGTTTGGTTTAGTGCATCACCAGTGGAATTCTCCAGAATCTCATCTAACGATTGACTCGGTGCGAGATTTCCCGGAGTTGACGCAGTGTAAACTAGCTTCCAACTACACGGGATTGGTGATGATTGGTGGCGGTGTACCGAAAAACTTTGCCCAGGATACTGTGGTAGCAGCAGAAATGCTGGGGTTTGAAACGAGTATGCACAAGTATACAATTCAAGTCACGGTCGCCGATGAACGAGATGGAGCTTTATCTGGTTCCACACTCAAAGAGGCTCATTCTTGGGGAAAGGTAGATAAAGCTACAGAACAGATGGTATTTTCGGAAGCGACTGTGGCATTTCCGTTAATTGCGGGGTATGCCTATGGTAAAGGTAACTGGCGCGATCGCCAACCCCATCGTTTAGCTGAGTTATTCACTAAACCTCAATTAAAAATAGTGACTGCATAGCAATTTTCTAGGAGCAAGAGAATTTCTCTTGCTCTTCATTTTAATTAGTGCTAATCATTTGTTTGTGAGGCTGCGCCAAGTTTTCTTGGCTTCTTCTTTCTTTCTCTACTGTAATAGCAAGCCGTCGCCTGATCAGAGCGGCAAGTTCGTATACATTAGTTGATGGACTGCAACAATTGGAGGCTGTGATGGTAGAAGGGTTACAACGAAAACGGGTAGTAGTTGTAGGTGCTGGTTGGGCTGGTTTAGGAGCAACTTACCATTTGGCAAAGCAAGGTTATGATGTGACACTTCTAGAAGCAGGCCCCTATCCCGGTGGATTGGTGGCAGGTTGGCAAACAGCCGCCGGAAAATCTGTTGAAGCTGGCATTCATGGCTTCTGGTATCCTTACAAAAATATTTTTTCCCTAATCAATGAATTAGAAATTAATCCTTTTACTACTTGGACTCGTTCTTCGCAATATTCGCCAGCAGGTTTGGAAGTTGAATCACCGATTTTTCAAGACTTACCGCGACTCCCCTCCCCACTAGGAACTTTTCTCTACACTCAGTTTAAACGCCTGCCACTAATTGACCGCCTCAGCGCCCTGCCTTTACTTTATGCGGTTGTTGATTTTGACAATTCTGATGCAGCTTGGCGGCGCTATGACTTTGTAACTGCTCGTGAATTGTTCAAAGACTTTAACGTTTCTGCACGGCTTTACCGTGAGGCTTTTGAACCAATGTTATTAGTGGGCTTGTTTGCCCCTGGTGAACAATGTTCAGCCGCAGCAACTTTAGGGATGCTTTATTTTTTTATTCTGGCTCATCAACCAGATTTTGATGTAGTTTGGTGTCGGGGAACTGTTGGAGAAAAGATATTTCGTCCTTGGGTAGAACGCATCGAAAAAGCTGGTGTGCGAGTGCTACCCAAGCGACGGGTTACAGACTTAATTATTGATAGTAATCATCGAGCCAAGGGTGTAGTTTGCGGTGATGAAGTATTTGATGCAGATGCCGTGATTTTTGCGGTTGGGATCACGGGGATGAAGAAAATTGTCTCAACTAGCCCTAGTTTACAAAGTCGTGAAGAATTCCGTAATTTGAGCAATTTAGGAGCAATTGATGTTTTAGCAACACGGCTATGGTTTGACCGCAAAATTGATATTCCTCGTCCTTCTAATGCTTGTTTTGGATTCGACGCAAGTACAGGTTGGACATTTTTTGATTTGAATGCTTTACATGATGAATATCGGGATGAGCCGGGAACGGTGATTGAAGCTGATTTTTATCACGCGAATCAGTTTCTCAGTTTGAGTGATGAGGAGATTTTAACAATAGTTCAGGGTTATTTAGCAACTTGTGTACCAGCGTTTCGAGAGGCAAAGGTAATTGATAGCAGTGTAATTCGGCTACATCAGGCGGTGACTCATTTTGCACCTGGTAGCTATCGTTATATGTTACCCGCTAAGACAAGTTTTGAGAATGTGTTTATGAGTGGGGATTGGATTGTCAACCGTCATGGCTCTTGGTCACAGGAAAAGGCTTATGTTACTGGTTTGGAGGCGGCAAATTTGGTGGTATCTTATTTGGGAGAAGGTCAGCCATCTGAGATTTTAGCTGTAGAAGAGGATGAACTGCATATACAAGTGGCGCGATCGCTCAACCAAACCTGGCGCGATTTGGGCAAATCTATCCTGCCTGACTTTTGGTTGCCATAACCTGTAGGATACAACAGCTGTCATCCCTACTGTATGTATATTTCTCGCAATAAGAGTCAATTATTAATTGTAATCTAAATTCGGTAAGCTAAAGAAAGCGATCGCGATACCATCCTTATAACGTAAATCAAATTACATAAGCTTATGGAGCCAGACTCTTTACAAACCGAGGTAATTCTGACGCATCCGCGTGAGTCTCTCGGCAGAGTGCAACTTGATTGGACACCCCAACCCGGAAACTATCTCGATTTTGAAGGTAAAACCTACGCGGTTTTAGAGCGCCGCCACAAATACCAACTTAAAGCAGGACGTTACCGTTTGCATAATATTGCTATTTACGTGCAGTCTGCTAAACGACCATCTGAGAAAAGTTTGGTAGCGGGACGTTGGGTAATCGGTGATGCCACCTGCTGCTACAATGCTCATTCAGAAATTATTCGTTGTGCAGTCAACCCAGATGGCCCTTGCAAATCTTGCCGCTTTTATGAAAATAGACGCGATTAATCGCGTTTGTACAGGAGTTTGGAGTTATCTACCCGCACCAAAAACTTCTCCCACAGTTAAGCGGGTACCATTAACAAAATCCCATCCCGACTGGGGACGTTTACCAGCTAGCTGAACCTCTCGCAACAGCAACAAACCTTCCCCAGTTTGGACAATCGCCCCAATTCCTTTGGTAATGCTCACTACAACTCCGGGTTTGTCTGATATATTTGACAAATCAGGTAATTTATGCACTAATTTTTGTAATTCTGATGGGAGATCGCGATCGCCTACAGAACCAAGGGTAGCAGAAGCGGTGATTTTCAGCAGGTTGTCACGAAAGGTAGCCGTGCAGTTAGGGTAAAAGCCTCTAATTTGATTGTGTAATTGGATAGCGCTTTTTGACCAATCCAAACTATAATCTTGTTTTTGAATCAGAGGTGCATAAGTAGCTGCTAAATTATCTTGGGGAATTGGTTGAATTTCCTGACGTTCCAACTTCAACAGAGTTTCTACCAACAAATCCCCACCGAGCGCAGCTAGTCTGTCGGCTAAATCTTGGGCATTATCCAGTAATCCAATCGGTGTAGTGGCTATTTGGAGCATTGCCCCAGTATCCATCCCCACATCCATTAACATGGTCGTGATCCCCGTCTCCTTCTCACCGTTATACAAACACCACTGAATCGGCGCTGCACCCCGATATTTGGGTAAAATTGAGCCATGCACATTAATGCAGCTCAACTTTGGCATATTTAGGATTTTTGACGATAAAATCTGTCCATAGGCGACAACAACAAACACGTCTGCGTCTAATTGTTTGAGTTGGGTTAAAATTTTAGTATCTTTTTTTACTCGTTCAGGTTGCCATACTGGTAAATTGTGAGCAGTAGCGATCGCTTTTACTGGTGAAGGGATCAGTTTATTTCCGCGTTCCCGGCGTTTATCTGGTTGAGTAACAACTGCCAATACCTCAAATTCTGAATGATTCAATAACTTTTCCAACGTGGGCACAGCAAACTCAGGTGTACCAAAGAATACAATTTTCATTAATAATTAGTTGTTAATCGTTAGTCATTAGTTAATGGTAAATAATATCGGCTGTTTGGTGGTACAATATTTTCGTATTGGTGAAACCGAAGGCTGCAAGATTTAACTGAATAGTTAAGTTGACAACTGTAAAAGCTAGTATAAGCTGCATCTACCTTTAGTGAACCTAATCGTTTAGTGGTGTTTCGTCACGAGCCGCTAGAGCATCTACCGAGTAAATTTTGTTGTGTTTCTGAATCATTTCCCCCAAATTGGCGTTAAATGCAGTTAGGTTTCTAAAACACTATTGCATCTTCTAGCTATTTTTGTAGTTGAGATTGCAATTTATAACTTTAGGTTGCTGACAGCAGTATTTTCTGAGTATGATTTATTATGCGTCCGCTTTCTGAGCTTATTCACGTAACGCCTCACATTTACCATTACCGGGGTTTGCGCTGTTATATTTAGTGTATAACCTGACTTGTTTGCTGCGTACTAGCGATCGCTAGTACGATCCCCAATAACTGGATCATCTCATTCTTGGTTGCCAGCTTCATGAGCCACAAGTTATACCTTGAATATCCCTCGACTAATACCTGTTTTTGGTGTGGTTGGGTATAGCAACAGCAACATTATATATCGTGTAGTAATTACTGGGTTCTCAGTATAATTATTATACTCGCATATTTTTGGGAAACATATTCAGTACCTGAGTAATAAAAGGTGTAGACAATGATACTTAATTTTTGTAAAGCTCTGCAAACTTTGAATAAAATATTTAGTCATTGCTTTTAGTTTCTTGTTATACATATAATTACTGGCTGCCCCATTGCTGCATCGGTATTGCTTCAGACATAGCAACCGCCCCTTCTAGAGAGTTTACAAATGCTTAAACCCCTTTTGCTGTCAGGATGGTTCCGCGCGCAACCATTTTTCAATTATGTTGTCGTTGTGATACTTCTTACACCCTTGCTAGCGGCATCGGGTCACTCAATCCCCGTCAGATCCGAAGTAGCTAAACTAACTTCGATTACTGAAGGATCTGACTCTATATCAAAGGAAGTAGCTGTAGTTGGGGAACCTGAGATAGCTAAAATATTAAAAACAGATCAAATCGACTTGTTAACAGAAGAAGTTGACTCTGTGCCAGCACAAAATACTGCTGTCCAGGAACCGCAAGTATTACCAACGGATAAAATTGAGTCTTTGGATCAAGCAGATAGTTCTGTGTCAAAGAGCGATTTAACTGTTCCTGATCCTTTGGTAGCAGTTGAACTCGCACCATTAGCAGATGTTCCTGTTAGTCAACTTAATTTAATCCGAAAACTCAAAGCTGCTAATATCCAGTCTTTGAGAGAACAAGAAAATTATCTCAGTAGAGAAAAATCTTTTGCTGAATCATTGACAGCAACTCAAGTAGCACCAACTCTTAGAGAATCACAACCAACCACGACGACGGAAATACATGTTACTGAACCACGTGATCAACCCCAAACAGAACAAATAGATCCCATAGGTAGTCCTCATCCTATTCCTTGGAAATGGATCACAGCGACTCAAGAGGCTATTGGTTCCAAGGGTGGTTCGGGAGTGCGTCACTACCGCAGCATACCGGTAGTTTCTCCAGATGGTAAATATGCCGTTTATAGCCGAGTGCAACTAGAAGTAAAACCCCAAATGTATAACAGCCGTGTCACCAGCATTCTGTTTGTCCAAGATATGCAAACCAAGAGGTTGTGGGTGATGGCTTCAACTACTGCTGTTAGCGATCCTTTATTAAATACTAAAGCTGCAAAGGCGGCGTTGTCAGAAGAAACTAATACGAACGGTCAGATTGGGGTATTAGTTCCAGTTAGCTGGTCGGAAAAAGGCGATCGCTTCTTAGCACGCAAGTTTCAAGGTATATTTAATACAGGTGATTCGACAGATAGTGCAGTGATTTGGGATCGGCAAAAAAATCATGCTAATACAGTTGCTCCTGCTCATGAGGAAGATCATGAGCAAATTGCCGTATTGTTAGGTTGGAGTAAAAGCCAACCGGATCATGTGCTATTTCGTGCAGGTGAATTGGGCGAGGAAAACTGGCCACTAATGCAAGTTGCTAATGATGGCAAAACTATAACGACAACAGACAAAGATCAGCCGATTACCTTTGGTAAAAAGGTTACAGAAATTTGGGCAGGCCCACAAGTAGCCTACCGATAGTTTATTAAAAATCTTATATTCTCCCGTTGTCGTCACTAGCAACAACGGGAGATTTTTTTGGCGTTGCATAAAATAGGGTTGATTTTTGTGGGGTGGGCATCCTACCACTAATGTCAACATTATCGTGCGGCGCAAAACTTTTCAAACACTCTCTTAGACTGTACACCCTGTAATCCACAGCCTACAATGTTTCTGACCCCAATTAGTCAGAATTGCTTGACCAGGTTTTTTGAAAATTTTACTTTATCAATTTCTGTTATGTAACGAGAAAAGCATCAACCTGTACAGACTTTCTGTACAGCTGAAGCGAGAATGTACTTAATTCAATTTACAAGTAAAAACAGGACTTTTGATACTTATGGTTTCCGCTAGTTATACTTACACACAAGCACGAGAAAAGCTGTCTGAACTGTGCCAGAAAGTTACTTCAGAACGCGATTTTGTAATCATTACACGTCGGAATGCTGAAAATGTAGCTTTAATAGCTGTTGATGAACTTTCTAGTATTCTAGAAACTGCTCATCTTTTACGTTCCCCCCGTAACGCTGAACGTTTGCTAACAGCTTTAAATCGAGCTAAATCAGGAGTTGTGGAATCTCAAAGCTTGGATGATCTTAGTAAGGAGTTAGGATTTGACCAAAAAGAAGAACCTCAAAAACCAATCAAAACAAGAAATTCCAACAACTCCAAAGCAAAGAAAAACAGTATTTCAACCTGAATTTTTAGAAGACTTAAAATTTTGGGTGGAAAATGATCAACGAGTTCCCCTTAAAGTTTTGGATCTTGTCAAAGATACTTTTAAGGGGAAAGGTAAACCTGAACCTTTAAAATATTTAGATCCTAATACTTGGTCTCGCCGTTTAACACAAGAACATAGAATTGTATATCTTGTAAAAGATGATGAAATAAATTTTTTACAAGCTCGTTATCATTATTAACTATTAATTATCCCAAAATATAAGTAGGATTATTTAGTTTTGCGTAGCTTGCCGCACTTCTCTACGAGAGGCTACGCCAACGGCAAGGCTTAGTGACCACCGTAGGTCTTACCCTGAGCCTGCGCCGAAGGGCATCGCCCAAAACTTCTTGCAGGTTTTAGGTCATATCTCGGCTCAATACCTATCTGAGTCAGATGAAGATAGTTTTGCACTTGGCAAATGATAATATGTTGCAGAAAGTTGTGCCACCATCGCTGCACGAGATGACACCTCAAGCTTACGGAACATTCGCTTCAAAGCCTGCTTGACAGAATTTTCAGTAATCCAAAGTTCAGTCCCAATTTCTGCGTTGGTTCGTCCCAACGCAACCAACGCAGAAATTTGCAACTCACGAGACGTTAAACGATTGATTTTAAACGGTTGATGCTGCGCTTCTTTTGGAGTTGCACTTTGCGTTAATCGCATGGTTGTAGCCCAAACCGATAAGTGCAAGCAGATGGCGCTCAAATCAGCTAGATTTTGAGTATCAAAGGCAGGCATCGACTTTTCACGAGTGCAGCCCACGATACCTACTAATTGACCACGATCAATAATCGGTCCTGCCATCACATGCCAATGATCGGGACGAGGACAAATGATTGCCCAAGCCTTTGGTGATGTTACTAATCCTTCATGAACCGGAGTATGACGCTCTGCTATATAACGCGCCACCGGATTATGCTCGATCGAAAGTGCAACGTTCAATATTTTCTGAACGTTGCGATTGGCTAAGGGCAGTTGGTCGAAGAAGAAAATCCCCGATCGCTTGGCTGCAAAATATTCACCAATTTTTGGCACGGTTTGTGAGCGCAACTCGCGTTCATCTTTTACCTGGTTAATCGCTTCAAATAAAAGCTGCAAGGAAAGCGTCATGTGGCGAAAAGAGTACTCGTTCGAGGACTGGGCGAGGTCGGTTGCCACTTCTAGTATAAGGATAGATTTCGTAGCAACTCTCATCAAGAGATTGATTTATGACTAACTCACAAAAGCACATTATTGGCTTGGTACTTTATCCTGGCATGACGGCACTTGATATTGTGGGACCCCAGACAGTTTTTAGTTCACTTCCCGGTGTCCATATCCACCGCATCTGGAAAGCTTTAGACCCGATCAAAACTGATGACGGAATGATGATTTTGCCTGATACCACCTTTGAAAATTGCCCGCCCTTAGACGTGATCTGTGTCGGCGGCGGTTTAGGACAGAGTGCAGTAGTAGATGATCCAGAAGTGCTTGAGTTTTTCCAGAAACAGGGGAGCACAGCAAAGTTCATCACCTCTGTATGCGGCGGGTCTGAGTTTTTAGCGAAGGCAGGACTGCTACAAGGCTATCGAGCGGCGACTCATTGGATGATGCGTGAACAACTCGCAAGGTTGGGCGTTGAGGTCGGAACGGAGCGAGTTGTGATTGACCGAAATCGCATGACTGGTGGGGGGGTTACCGCAGGCATTGATTTTGGTCTAACGATTGCTGAAGTGCTTTGTGGTGAGGAAGCCGCCAAGATCGCTCAACTATTAATGGAGTACGATCCAGCCCCTCCATTCGATGTCGGTTCACCCGAAAAAGCGGGGGCTGAGTTAGTCAACAAAGCGATGTTATATGCTGCGGGGACATTTGGTTTAGAGGTAAAATAGGCAGTCTGACATGACCACAAATTTAGAAATTAAGAGTCTTCCCACACGTTGGATACAAATTGGTTTTTATACGACTTCAATCGTCTTTAACCTCTGCTTGATCGCTCAGTTATTAACGGTTGGAGTTGCCTACTTCAACGATCCTGCTTGGTGGACTATTCATGTTTGGCTGGTGCGAGGGTATAGTGGACTATCCTTTCTATTACTGGGAGGGTCGTTCATCGCCCCATTCTCAGACAGAATCCGATCTCTGTCCGTCAGTTTACCTGTCCTGCTTGGACTTCAATTTGCCAGCATTCATCTCAAGAGTCCGCTTCACCTAGAGATTCTCCATCCTCTGATTGGATTCATGTTGCTCTATGTTTCTTCAAGCCTTGTCCATCATCTAGCGCGGACGTTATCGCCTACCCACTATCAGACTGAGTAAATTTGAGGGGTAAAAAGGATGACTTTGTTGCAAAAACTACTTCAGGATAAAGGGGTCAAATGAGCAATCGTAGTGACTAAGCCGCCCTGTCACCACGATTACTACGAGAACGACTTTGAATAGATAATCTTGCAGAAACTTAACTATCAACTCCAATAAAAATTATTGAATCTCGATTAAAACTAATAAAGACTTATTTATCACCTCTTTCCCACTCAGGTATGACACCTTTCACCCGGCGGATAGGCAAATTAGCAATTAAAGCTGTGGTTCGTTGGTTGCTTTCTAAAGAGAACTCCAAGCCCTCTGTCTCAATTTCGACATAGCGACAGACTACATCTAGGATTTCTTTCCGCATTTTTTCCAACGTTTGAGGATCTAAATCAGCGCGATCGTGAGCAATCACCAATTGCAGGCGACGTTTCACTTGAGTTCGACTGCTATCAGCACCGCGAGAAAAAAGTTTTTCTAGAAGTTCAATCATTACGAATAGGTCTGGGGCGGAGACTGGAAAATAAGTTAAACAATCTTTGTCCACAACAACCTTCGTAGACGGGCGAAGATGCTGTCTTGGGACGAGTCGATCTCCAGAAATTCGACACTTTCCCCTTCTAATCTACGAGCAATGTTCTCAAAGGCTATGGCAGCTAAAGAGGGATTTTCCGCTAACACTAAGGGTTCGCCGCGATTGGTAGATACAATAACACGCTCGTCGTCAGGGATTACCCCGATCAGGGGAATGGCGAGAAGTTCCTGAACATCTTGCACTGACATCATATCATTTGCTTTCACCATTGCGGGTCTGATGCGGTTAATTATTAAATGAACACGCTTGATGCCTTGTGCTTCTAGTAACCCTACTACCCGGTCAGCATCACGAACTGAGGAAATTTCTGGCGTGCTGACAATTAGCGCTTCTTTTGCCGGACCGATCGCATTTTTAAACCCATTTTCAATACCGGCGGGGCTATCAATAATTACATATTGATACTTTTGTGCTAGTGCATTCACCAATAACTTCATCTGTTCTGGTGTGACTGCATCTTTGGAGCGATTTTGGGCTGCCGGTAAGAGTACGAGATTGGGTTGGCGCTTATCTTTCACCAAGGCTTGTTCTAAGCGGCACTCTCTGGCCAAGACTTCCACCGCAGTATAGACGATGCGGTTTTCTAGCCCTAGCAGCAAATCCAAATTTCTCAGACCAAAATCCGCATCAACCAAGGCAACTTGACGCCCCATTTTGGCTAAAGCCATGCCCAGATTTGCTGAAACTGTGGTTTTACCCACTCCTCCTTTACCGGAGGTAATCACAATAATGCGAGTCATGATAGAAATGCGGTCAATGAGGGTTCAGGAAATATAAAACAGTAAATTGCAGTATAAAGTATGAAGTATCGGATCAAGTATGAAGAAATATCTGATCTTCCTGATTCGGGTGAGGTATGAATATTTTTTTGAGCGCGATGTCTGACGACAAGCCCTTCTCTACGAGAGGCTGCGCCAACGGGTTCGGGGGTGACGCTCCTAACGTCGCTAACGCTACGCTATCGCAATCGACGGGAGCCGCCATCGCTTTTAGCGTCTCCCCTTGGGAGAAGACTGCGACCCCCTCACCGCTTTGCGTCTACGCTCGGTTGTGTGCAATACACTTCTCTAGGAGAAAGGAGAAAGGAGTTAGGGATTAGAGTAGTGTATTCCATCTACATGAAAACCGCTATATTTCATCCTTCGTATTCTTCATCCTTTAAGTAAATATTCCGGGTTACTGATTGCTCTTAGTAAATTGGTTTCTGGAAAAATCACTAGCTCTAGCGATGCGAATCCCTTGGGGTGTAATATGTGCCACTTCTGGAGAAAATTGCATCGGTAACTTTTCTGGTGCCCTAGCTACAGCATCTGCGATCCGCAATTGGGTTGGTTCCATTTGCAAGGCCATAATTAGACATTCACTATTGCCTCCAGCCCCAGCATGAGCGATTCCACGTAGACGGCCCCAGATGATAATATCTCCATCTGCAATTACAATACCACCTGGATTTAAATCTCCCAATAGAATTACTGTCCCAGGATGACGAATTTCTACTCCAGAACGGACTGTCATTTCCAGATAGAGGGCATCTGCCTGGGGTATGGCTGTGGCTGTTGGCTCTGAAACCAGAGAACTTACTGGCTGTAGTTGTTCTACAGAATACCCGGATGTGACGGCTGCGATCGCAGTTTGCCTACGACTTGTGGAGACAGATATGAGCCGGAGTTCGACTTCACTCAAAGCTTCGCCAAGTTCTTGCAGTTGTCTGGCATCTACTAGGCGATCTTGTGCCATTAGATGCACAGTGGTATTCGATATACGGAAGCGATCGCCTGCATTCAGACGCTGTTTTATTTGTTGCCAAATATCAGACCAACTGAGTTCTGAGGCAGATATTTGAGACTCTGGAGGCAAAATTAATAACAGTCGTCCCTCCTTACTCTTTAACTGGACTTGAGTATTGTCATTTAGGCGATGCCCTGGTAATGCTGACTCATCGGGATTTAAATCAGTTAGGATAAAATCTGATGCGGCATCAGGATTTGACTCTACATCTGAGTCAGCAGGATTTGACTCTACAGGAGCAAGGACAGTATTTGATTTTAAATAAAGGAGGACAGATTTTAACTCAGCATCCGGGAGGATAGAATCTGACTCTACATCAGAAACAGTAGGATTTAGCTCTACCTCAGAAAGGATAGAATTTGGTTCTGCATTAGGAAGTGCAGAATTTGACTCTAGATTGGGAGTCGCAGAATCAGAAGTCATGCATTACTAGCCAAAAGACAAGGGACACTCCGAATAATAATTACCAATATCAGTTGCAAAATGCAACAACATCCTCAAACAAGAAAGTGCTGATACTAATTCTAGGTGAGGCTGTGCTTTATTCACGTAGGGGGAATTCATGAATTGCCCTTAGAGGATAGTCAACCTTTGATAAATTGTCCCCAAGGCATCAGCATCGCCGACATTACCTGGAAACAGCACCACAGGCAAATTCGGAAACTGGGGATGATCGGACGGCGTTAACACCATTGAACAACCAGCTAAAATTTGACCGAGTAAGCGGGCTGAAGTTAAAGCTAGTCCAGTACTCAAAACATCGTTTGAGGTAATACCACCCTTGCTGATTAAGAATCCGATATCAGATGGTAAACCACGCACAATATCCATCAATAAACTTGAAACTTTTGTCCCAAACTCCAATCGTGTGTTGACATCTTTAAAACTCAGTTCCTGACGGCTAGTATAAACCACTGGTGTTTTGCCAGCCTCGTGTACCGCCCGTGTACTTTCCTGAATTTCATTTAGCAGTGCCGCAGATTGATTTGCCCGATCATCAAGTAATCGCGCTACATTCACTTCGATTCCCACTGTTCCTTCTACTTGCAACAGCGCCTCTAATTGCTGAGTAGTCTTTTTCACATGGGAACCAACAATCACCGCACCTGGTTTGCCTTGCCGCACGTACTGCGCCATCTTTTCGGCGGCAATGGGTTGGGGTGGTAAAGCTGCTAAAGCCGTTAAAATACTTGCTGCACTGCGAAACAGAAAGCGTTTCCCTTGACTTGCTGCTGCTAATATGTCTACTGCAAAGCGGTTAAGATCATCTTGAGTCTCACAATCTACGACAGCGCACTGATTACCATTGAGTTGTAACAAGCGTTCCAAACTCCCAGCGCGAATATCGGCCAGGAGAAATCTTTCTACAACTTCGGCACGAATTCGTCCTTGAGTCTTTTCTTCGACATACTTGGGTAAGTAACTGTGATGGTAGCTGAAGACTGAATCACGGGCAAATTCGGTTTCATGGACTGGGGTAGGTACACCAGCAATCATCAAGTAATGCACGCTGTCGCGGGTGATGCGTCCGCCCTCAAAAAATGCTGGTACGAGAAAATGAGCATCAAAGGGGCCAAGTTCTTGTGCGATCGCATCAGTTTCAATGGGATAATGCCCCCGCAAAGTAGAATCAGAACGGCTGACAATCAGAAAATCGTCAATTCCTTCAGCATCCAAGGCGATTTTCAGGTTTTGACAAACTTGTGTGGTTACAGATGCGGCTGACTCTGGCGTTAAGGATCTAGTGTTAGTCAGTATAAAGAAAATTGGCGAATCATCCTGTAACCCACTGCGTAGAGTGTCCACATCCCAGTGCATTAGCAGCAAGCAGCTGTGGACTGTTTGAGAACCTGTAGGATCATCATCCAGGACAATTATTTTGGGTTTTTTGCTCATTTTAAATTTTAAAAGTTTTAGGCGAATAGAATTCGCTACTACACAGGCAAAGTCCACCTCCGTGGACTAATACACAATCAAGGGTTTTCTAACCTGCGGAGGCAGGTTTTGTCTGTATAGCCAAGCCAGTGCGGTCTTGGGGGTTTCCCCCATGAGCAACTGGCGTGCGACTTCTAGTCGCCTTCTAGTCGCCCAAGCGAGTAATAAATTAGACTTTACAAACATCCACTCAGCCTTTGTGCAATTTTCTGATTTCTGCTTGCACATCGATCGCAATTTGCAATGATTGATTTAGTAGTTGAGCATATTCGCCTGCTTGACTACTAACTTCTAAAGCTTGCAGACTGGCTAAATTATTCACAAATAACTCTTGGTTATTAGCAAGCAATTTTTTATTATCTCGCAAAATCCGTTCCGTTTTCAGAGCGCGGACTAAATCTTCTCTAATCAGTTGCAGAGCGGCGGTTACTTTATCTCGGTCATGGATGCTGCTTTCTACGTTTCCTGATGCTGCCAATTGGTCATTAATATCTATAGCGCCAATCAGGTCATGATATTTATCAACTTCATCTAAAAGTATTGTCAGTCCTTCAGGACAGGTTAATTGTCGCCAGAGCGATCGCCCAACTAATATCGGGATTGGGACTAGAATTAGTAAGAGAATTCCTAGTCGAATTGAAGAACCAATAGTCGGCAGAATAATAAACGCGTAAACAGAGCCAACAATTATTGGCGTTAGCGCCAGCGTCACCAGCATTTCATTGATAAAAAACCCTAATCGCTTTTTGCTATCTCGCATAACCGAGGGTCGAAAAACGTCTTCTGGATCGAACCCAGTCAAACGTCTCAGTTCCCCCTTGCTAATTTCCAAGCCTATTAAGTCCGGCTGCACGGATTGATACTCCTTGAGGAAGCGCGAGTTGCGTATTTATTTTAAAGGGTAAACGTCAATTTAGTCTCCCGTCATTTATCCTAAGTCGGGTAGACATCAAATATTTCTATATAATCAATAACTATAGCAATCCTAAATCATTCGTGAGAGAGAAAATCGCTGAAAGGCTTTAAAATACGTACTTTTAATCTCAGTATTTTCTCAGGTTTAAATTCGGATTGCTATATAATAATTCAGTAAATAAATTTATGAGCATAGTTAACATCACATTTGATTCCAATGTTTGGCCTATCGTGGTCAGCCCAAATCGAGATAAATTTGGAAATGAACAGGCTCTCCCTAGCTTCCAAACAATAAATTTATCCATCAGAAACGGATATGCAAAAGGTTTCTTGGCTGAGACAGTTTTTACTCTAGAAGCCGTTAAAAGGGTAGATAGGCGTAAATTTATTCAAGACTATAATCCACCCTTTATAGTTGAAGAATATATTCAAGGAAACAATATAGGATTGGGAATTAATATTGCTCCAGATAAAACCTCTCATCCTGGAAATAATACATATTTTATTTCAGACTTACATGATGCTTTGTTATTGGGATTTAGAGTTTTACCATGTAAAAGATTCGGTTGGATAAAGAATCCTGACTTAAGAGATGAATGGTTTACAAAATTAACAGATGCAGAAATATCTTCCTATGAAGATGCATTTGGAGAAGTAGTAAATAAAATCAAAAACTACCTCTGTGGTAGTTACGAAATTAATCGGTTGCTTAGAGCGATGCCTACGGCGGTAAACTACGCACTTTTTATTACACATTGGTCAAGGAGAGTTTGTTAATTCCTCAATTAATTGTTCAGCAGTTAGAATTCGGGGAGTAACAACAGGGAAATCTTGAGGGTTACGGCTAATAATTGCATCTAATTGATTCAATACAGCCGTGGAGTATTGAATAGCATCTTCAAAATCTCTAAAATTGGCTGTTAGAGCCATTGTAATTACAGCCTGATTTACTGTAGCAACTTGGCAAAAGACAACTAACTGCTTTAAATAAGTAAGCATCCAATCTCGACCTCTTGCTCTACGAATGATGTAATATAAATCACTAAACGTTGAAGCTGAAATATAACCTTCAATTTGCCCTTGTTCAATCAGTGATAAAATTTGTTCACTTGCATCCCAAAAGGCTCTCTTTCAAGGGCATTATCAACAATGATATTGGTATCTAGCAATACTTTCATAGATTATACTTCTCTTTCAAACGCTCCCACCTAGCTTCGTCTGTGTCAAACTCTGGTGGAACGGCTGGGGCATTTTCAAATAAACCCTCAAATGCTTTCACCCTAGATTTTATCTTAGGTGTTTCTGCTGCTGGTTTACGCGGTGGGACTATAGTATTAACTGTCTGTAAGACGATCACTTCCACGTCTCCGGAGGGTAAATCCACAGATTCACTAATCACCAAGTTACCTGCGAGATCGATTTTCCCCTTTAATTTGTAAGCTTGCATAATATTTCTCCTACGACTCTATTTTTAGATTATCCCGCGCTGACCAAATTGTATCATCTTGAGAAATGTTTAAAGGAGACTTTGCTTTTGCAACCATGATACCGATTGAAATTTTTATTTTATAAATAACCCCTAAAGCTTGGTTAAATAACATTAGAACAATCAAATATGCACGTTTAATTTCAGCCGTATTTACGGAATCATCATCCCAGACATGAAAGCCATCAATTCCCGCATCGCCCTTTGTATGAAAGCAATTCAGAAAAAACTATTATCATTTTGATTTAGGTTATGATCCTTTCTTTGGTCAGCACAAATTAAGTATCTATTCTAATCAGCTTTAGCGTGATGATTGTGGTTATATTCGGGAAACTAGTTTTCATCTAAAATTTGCTCTAAAGAACCAATTGGTATACAGGGGAATAGTCAATGGAAAGTTGAGAGCGATCGCTTTTACTTTCTACTGATACTGCCTACATAACAGTAAAGCATCCTAGACTGAAGATATATCTTCTAGCTAGAATGCTTCACAATAAAAAATTGTTGCTGATACAACAATTATGAACAAAATGTGATATTTAAACTAGAGCTATCAGCTACCAGAAACCATCAAACTACCGGGTTTCTGAAGATCACCTTGCAAAACTACACCTCGCTGATTGGCATGGATATGACGCAAAATCTTGTAAATTGCCTCAACTTGCTCTGATGCGCCTGCCTTCTTTGCGAGTTCGTCAAGAGAAAGGGGAGTTTTTTCTTTTTGTAGCACTGCTACCACTCGTGTTTGCAAATCGAGAATGGTGGCGGCAGCTTTTTTGCCAGCTTCTACCCCTGGTTGATGGTAGGCGTTGACGTTAATCAAGCTAGCGTATAAACCAACAGCGCGTTCATACAAAGCAATTAATGCGCCTACAGTTCGGGGGTTAACTTGGGGAATCGTGACTGTAATCGAATCGCGGTGATTTTCATAAAGCGCTTGTCGGGTTCCTTGGAGAAAACCGGAAAGATAATCGCCTGTTGTAACTCCGGGATCTATTTCAGTGGATGGGCCTTGACGATCTTCCAACACTTCGATGAAGGTAGCAAAGAAATTCGCTACACCCTCACGCAACTGCTGGACATAAGCGTGTTGATCTGTTGAGCCTTTGTTGCCATAAACGGCAATGCCTTGATGGACAATGTTGCCATCTAAGTCTTTTTCCTTGCCCAAGGATTCCATCACTAGCTGTTGCAAATAGCGACTGAATAAAAATAAGCTGTCCTTGTAAGGTAGGACAACCATATCTTTTTCGCCTTTTCCATTGCCAGCAAAGTACCAAGACAAAGCAAGCAAGGCTGCTGGGTTATTTTTGATATCTGGGACGCGGGTAGCGTCATCCATTTCTTTTGCACCATCTAGGATGGCGCGAACATCAATGCCCTGCAATGCTGCTGGTACTAGCCCCACAGCAGACATTTCTGAGGTGCGTCCTCCTACCCAGTCATACATAGGGAATCTGGCCAGCCAGCCTTCATCTTTGGCTAGCTTATCGAGGTTGCTATCAACGCTAGTAATAGCTACCGCATATTGGGCAAATTCTAAATTGTGTCCAGCGTAGGCTTTTTTAACTTCAATCATACCGTTGCGAGGTTCCGGCGTTCCCCCAGATTTGGAGATTACCAATACCAAAGTGCTGTTGAGGCTATTTCGCACATGATTGAGAACGCGATCTATACCTGCCGGATCGTTGTTATCGATAAAGTGAAGTTTCAGGGGCGGGAAATCAGGAGCGAGGGCTTCAGCCACGAATTGGGGGCCGAGGGCGGAACCACCAATGCCAATGGAGATAATATCCGTGAAGCGGCTTGCTCTAGGAGGATGAATAGCACCTGTTTGGACTTTTTCGGCAAAGGCTTCGATTTGTTCTAGGGTTTGGACAATTTCTTGTGTAAGTTCTGGAGTTGGCGCTAAATCAGGATTTCGCAGCCAGTAATGTCCAACCATGCGGTTTTCGTCAGGATTTGCGATCGCACCCTTTTCCAGTTCAGCCATATCCGCAAACGCCTTCTCAAACTTCGGACGCAACGAATCCACGAAGGCATCATCGAACTGAATTCGACTCACATCTAAGTACAGTCCCAATCCCTCGTGGAAATATAACCAGTTTTGGTATCGTTGCCAAAGTGCCCTAGCATCCATAGGGAAATCTCAAATAAAGTGTTTTTCAAAACCAGTTTAATGTAAGGTTATAGCAATCCCTGCCTAGCCTTATACTATTTACAGTTTTAAGTATTCGCTTAACTCCTCTTGTTAAACATCTGGCATAGGGATGACACGCAGAAATTTCACAATTTCACCCCTGATTTCTATACCAATCAGATAATTATCGAGGGTGAAGCGGTGAAAAATGCCTTCACTATTAAGCTGTCGTAGTTCTTTTAAATCACTCAGCTGCCACTTTTGGGCTAACTCAACAAAGACAAAATCATGCACCCGCTCGTAGGCAGCAGGCTCTAAATTCTTCAGGTCTAGCAAAAAAGACCTTGCATAGCGTATTTCTAGACTCACTAGACGTTACCTTAACCAAAACTTGAGGGACGACACCAAAAGAGTGGTGAGTTGAAAGTGCTGAGTCAATAAGTAGTACTAAGACTTACAATTCAGCACATGGATCTAAAATCCTCTGGCTTTAGCTCTAAATAAATAATAAACAAATTTCTTCCTAACTAATCCCTTCGCTTTAACTATGGGCTACCACTCAGCACTACTAAAAGCGCTGCTGAATCAGAAAAACATCAACAGTCTTATCGCTTCTTCATGGGTTAAGATATCCCACGGTTGCTGCGATCGCTTAACTTCTTCTATGGCTTTGAGCATATGAAAGTCATAATATAAAGCTTCGATAACATCCCAAATGTCTTGCAAATCCTCATCGGCTAACTGCTCGATTAAGTGATGCATTCTAAGTCGCAGCAAATTCATACGTTAATTATTCTCTACAACCCAACACCAACAATAAATAGTATTCCCAAAAAATTAGCACCGCTCAAGCTACGCTAAAATTTATTCGCCAAGCGTTGAGAGCAGAAGGGCAGGGGGAGCAGGGGAAGCAGGGAGAGAGGAAGAAATAAATATACTAATGCCCCATGCCCAATGCCCCATGCCCCATGCCCAATGCCCAATGCCCAATGCCTAATGCCCCATGCCCCATGCCCAAATAACTATTTTTTAATATGGTTGAATATCTCATTTTCTTAGCAATTTCTACAGCACTTTTCGCTCTATTTGCACTAGGACTCAATTTGCAGTGGGGCTTTACCGGGTTAATTAACTTTGGTCATATTGCTTTTATGACCCTCGGAGCATATACAACCGTATTGTTAAGCTTAAAGGGCGTACCCCTACTGATATCGGCAATAGCTGGGGCAATTGTCGCCGCCTTGTTGGGTTTGATAATTGGTTTTGCAACTCTACGCTTGCGGGAAGATTACCTAGCAATTGTCACTATTGGTACGGGCGAACTAATTCGTTTGGTGGTAAATAATCAGCAATTACCTGTCGGTGACACCTGGATTTCGGGGGCGTTTGGCGTACAAAGTTATCGCATACCCCTATCCACAGAGCCGAATTTGTTTGTCAGATTTGTGATGATTGGGCTGTTGACGCTGCTGGCTGCTGTAACTTTCTTTACGTTGTGGCGATGGATTCGCATTACCCAAATATCTCGGACTACTGATTTAGGTAAAAGGATAACTAGCAAACAAGAATTTGCATCGCGCTTAGGTGTGGGAATTGTGTTAGCAGTTTTGGCAGCAGCGATTTATATTTCTGGGGTGATCGGACTGTATAATTACAACCCAAAAGCGGGTCTAATGCTGGTGTTGCTGTTGGTTTTAGCGTTTGTATACTGGCGCTTAGAAATTTTGGTGCGATCGCCTTGGGGTAGAATTCTCAAAGCCATCCGCGAAGATGAAGAAATTCCCAAGGCGCTAGGAAAAAATGTCTTTTGGTATAAATTACAATCTCTCATGCTTGGAGGTGCGATCGCCGGGATTGCTGGTGCTTTCTTCGCTTGGCAACTGGGCGCCATTTACCCGGATAATTTCCAACCGCAGATCACCTTTGACACTTGGATAATGGTGATTTTAGGTGGTTCTGGGAATAATGTTGGCACAATTTTAGGTGCGGTAATTTTCTTTGCTTACGATGCATTGACACGAGAAGTCTTGCCCAGAATCGTTTCCCTTGATGAAGCACGTTTAGGTGCATTTCGGATCATGGTAATCGGACTAATTTTGATGGTACTGATGATTTGGCGACCTCAAGGTATTCTAGGGAAAAAGGAGGAACTCACTCTTGGTAAATAACCAGTCATCGCCACTTCCCCTTTTGGTAGCCACTGGACTTTCTAAAAGCTTTGGTGGTGTCAAAGCAGTTAATGAGGCGAAAATCGAAGTTGCTAAAGGCACCATCACGGGCTTGATTGGCCCCAATGGTGCTGGTAAAACTACTTTATTTAACTTACTCTCAAACTTCATTCGCCCAGATAAGGGACGAGTGATTTTTGACGGCGAACCTATTCACAACTTGCAACCATATCAAATCGCCCAGCAGGGAGTAATCCGCACTTTTCAGGTTGCACGGACTCTCTCGCGGTTGTCGGTGTTAGAAAATATGCTGCTGGCGGCGCAAAAACAAACGGGTGAAAATTTTTGGCAGGTGCAGTTGCAACCGCATGTTGTCGCTAAGGAAGAAAAGCAACTGCAAGAACGGGCAATGTTTCTATTAGAATCAGTCGGTTTGGCAAAAAAAGCACACGATTATGCTGGTAGTTTGTCTGGTGGACAACGCAAGCTGCTGGAAATGGGACGGGCGCTGATGACTAATCCCAAGTTAATTTTGTTGGATGAACCAGCAGCTGGGGTGAATCCGAAATTAATTGATGATATTTGCGATCGCATTATCACTTGGAACCGTCAGGATGGGATGACCTTTCTGATTATTGAACACAATATGGATGTAATTATGTCCTTGTGCGATCGCGTTTGGGTACTTGCCGAAGGACAGAATTTAGCTGACGGTACGCCCGCAGAAATTCAAACTAATCCCAAAGTTCTAGAAGCGTATTTGGGACAATAGAGTGCGATTGGCTTTCTGTTTCAAAGCTCTCCCACACCTATGTATACACACAAGTCATCGAATTACCCAAAACAAAATAAAAACCTCACCCTGTCCTATCTTTAATCCCTCTCCTTACTAAGAAGAGGGACAGGTTTTACTACGTAAAGCCAGGGTGAGGTATCTCAAAGGCGGTTTGGGGCTTAGGTTTGAGAGACACTCGTACACAGCATCAAATCTTCGGAAATTTGGCTCGTGTTAAAATCAAAGCAAATATTATATCATAGTGGAAAAAATCTATGTCAATGATGACAGTCAAAGATTTAGAGCAAGTTCAAACCGTTTTTACCGAAGCAGGTTTAGATTACCAGCTGGAACTCGAAAATGGGATAATTTCAATTATAAGCCCGTCAGATATTGTATCCAGCGAAATCAGTAGTCGTCTCATTGCCTTTCTCTTTGCTTGGGTAAGTCCTCGTCGCTGGGGAAGAGTGTTTGCTCCGCAGACGGTTTCATCATGCCAGATACAAACCTTAAAGCACCCGATGTTTCCTTTGTTCGAGCTTCCCGACTTCTCCAAAGTCCTCGTTACTTTGGAGAACTTGTCCCCGACTTGATGGTAGAAATTAAATCTCAGGGCGATAGAATTAAACTTATAACAACCAAAATTCTAAAATTTATAGAACTAGGAGCGATCATCGGCATTCTGATCGATCCTGATGAAGAGACAGTTACAATTTATCGCTCTATAGGCGAACCTACAGTTTTAGAAAATGGTGAGATTTTAACTATACCAGAACTTTTTCCCGGTTGGGAATTGCCCATTACTGAATTGTGGCCTCCTATCTTTACCGAGGAAGAAACACAAATTTAGTGAATAACTTTGGTAGCGACTGAACCAATACGCTTGGGTTAAGGATAGTTGTAGGTTGGGTTTCACTTCGTTCAACCCAACAAACCACGAAAAATGTTGGGTTTTGTTCCTCAACCCAACCTACGCTGGTTAAGGTTTTTGGCTTTAACTGAACTGTATTGGCGACTGAACCGCATTATCACTTGGAACCGTCAAGATTGGATAGACTTTTGTAGGCAAATTACGAATTACGAATTACGAATTATTTTAGTCTTCGTTATTTTCTGCAAAATTGACTTGCTCGTAAAGGTCGCGCAATTCAATTTTAAAATCAACCGTTTGCAGTGATAAGGTTGCAGATTCATGTTCAAATTCAGTAAATGACCATTGACTTTCCGCAGTTTTTACATACTGCATCACATGATAGTGATATTGGTCAATTAAAATATATTCCTTGAATTCTGGAATAGAGCGATAATAAAGAAACTTATCGCCTTGGTCATAATTTTTAGTCGATTTAGATAAAACTTCAGCAATTAACATCGGGTTCATAACGGTTGTTGTGCTGGTTCCTGTATAAATAGGTTGTCCCTCAATCACCATCACATCGGGATACGTATGCTGCCGATAACGGGGTATCCACAAACGCACATCACCAATATAAACATCATAATTTTTACGCCTTAAAGCAATTTTTAAGGATGCAGCTAAATTCAAAGCAATTTTATTATGATTTGTAGTGCCACCCGTCATCGGTACAATTTCTCCATTACGATATTCGCTTTTATATTCCGCCTTTTCTTCAATTTCTAAATACTCTTCAGGTGTGTAATAGAATTTTTGTGTTTCTAACTGCATAAACATACGACCTATGATTGTAAGGCTATTGTGCGGCTAAAATTTTTTGATGATATTACCATTTTAAAGTGCTGTCTGAAGTTAGTCGGCTACAAGTTTGATGTTTGGTGGGGAACGGGTTGGGGCTTAGGTTTGAGAGACAGTCGCACACAGCGTCAAATCTTCGGAAATTTGGCTGGTGTTAAAATCGAATTTAATATTGTAGTTGATTGATGATATTTGCGATCGCATTATCACTTGGAATCGTCCTAAACTATAAGAAAGCCCAAGAGTGGAGGCATAGCATTATGGTAATCACTCCTAATACCGCATCTGAGGTCATCTACCCCACAAACTTTAGAAATATATCGCCTTGATGGATACAAGTTTCTTGCACCCGTTGAGCTTGACCAAATACGTACACAAGAACGTCAACGTGCTGAACAAGAACGTCAAGCCAAAGAAATAGCTCTCCAACAACTAGAGGAAGAACGCCAACGATATCAAGATTTATTGAAACGACTACAAGAATGGGGAATTGACCCAGAACAACTTTTGTGAAACATCTTTTATATCTATGGTGGTCCCCTATCTTTACCCAGGAAGAAACACAAATTGCCACTATCAACTCTAAGCTAAGAGGTGGTTATATCTTCTAAGGATTTAGGCTACTCAAAGACATATAAATATTGAGTTAAGGCACCGCTTTATAAAAGTAGTAGTTAGAGCTATAGCTAACTGATAATTGAGAATTTCTGTGAGTTATGTCACATCCTCTAGTAGGTGCTTTACCTCCTACAGTATTTACCCGTTGGATGTATTTCACTTTGCTGAATATACCATTACCCTCATTTGATTTTGCTTCAAGGAGCAACCAAGGAATGGCACTCTGGTTTGGTGAGTTGGCACGCGATTTTACTTGACCGATAACCTTGCTGCCATCATTTGCTTCCCAAGTAGGACCAGCATAGTGCTTGCCGATTTTCTGCCCTTTGTTATCGAATAAGTAAGCCTGTGGTGCCTTGAAAATCCACTCGAATTCGTAGAGATTGTCAACCTTAGCCTGACACTGATAAATTTGCGTCCCTTTAGCACTTACCTTTAGCACAAGCGTCTGTCCTGTTGGTACTTTCAAGTTCTCAGGAACGTTTAGCTGCGATATCAGCTTTTGTTGTTGGTTTTGAGCTAATCCAGCCTGCGTCACCAATAACGGAAGTAGGACAAAATATTTATATCTAAACTTGTTGTTTATTTTCATACTTTAATACCCTGAGAGTAATCCACAAAAAAATTTATTTGATAACTAAGCTGACTTACCAAATATTTTAACAAACTATCTCTTAAGATTTTGAAACCGCTTTGAGCTGTTTTTCAAAGAGTAACTAAATAAACTGGTTAGATAGCTACTCCTAATTCAGTGGTCATAATTACGAATTAGTAATTACGAATATTTCAGAAATTAAATATGAGTCCTATATCTACGTTGTTCGCCAATAAACCCCATTCTCTCGCTGCATTAACTGGGAAGCAATAAACTCCCGTCGCAGGGTGGCGCAGTCAGGATGGTAGCGTTTGAGAATGTCATTTACCAGGCGTTCAGGGTAGTTGACTCCTACCTCAAACTGGTTTGCTAACCATTTGAGAATAACTAGACGCTTTTTGCGACTAGCGGGGATTTCCTTGAGACATTCGCCCTCAAAATAGTTTTTTAATACTTTGCTTTCCCAAGCCTCAGTATCCAC
Organism: Nostoc sp.; assembly: GCF_036919555.1. Lineage (GTDB taxonomy): Bacteria > Cyanobacteriota > Cyanobacteriia > Cyanobacteriales > Nostocaceae > Nostoc. The sequence goes on along the minus strand of NZ_JBALCS010000030.1, from coordinate 79,991 downwards.
ATCCTCTATCAAAGATGCTATTTTCTCAGGTGTGAAAATTTCCTTACTAATGCTTTGCAAAGCTTCGCTATCCAATTGATATATACGGCTATTGCCATCAGGGCGCATCGTCACCAAATTTAGCTCCTTAAGTTTCGCTAAATGATGGGATACCGTCGGTTCCTTGAGTTGCAGTAGCACCGCCAATTCTTCGACGCTGCACTCTTGGTTCGCCAAAATACCTACAATCTTCAATCGGCTATCATCCGCTAATGCTTTGAAAAAGCGCAGTAAGATGTTAAATTGCTCTGCTTGCATAACTAACTTCTAATTAGATAGATGTCTAATTAGAAGTATATCTAATTGAAAACCTGAGATCCCCGATTTCTCAAAAAAGTCAGGGATTTTGTTGTTCAGTTTAACTGAACTGTTCCTCTGCATCTAGGTTGAACAGCATTTGCAGAGTTTGCATACAGCGCCGTCTAGCTTCAACATCTTGCTGCGATCGCAATTGCACCATCGGATCATGTAAAATTTTATTGACAATTCCCCGCGTTAATGCTTCAATCACCTCTTGATGTTTTTCAGCGAATTCTGAACCTAATCTCGATAAAGCTTTTTCTAATTCTTGTTCGCGAATGGTTTCGACTTTATTTCGCAGACAGCTAATAGTGGTAACAGTTTCAAGAGAGCGCCACCAAATATCAAAGGCTTCCACTTCTTCCTCTAAAAGTCGCTCGGCTTCCTGTGCAATCTTTCGACGGCTTTCGTAGTTTTGCGCCACCACAGCCTTCAAATCATCCACATTAAACGCTTGCACATTTTCCAATTCATTTACATCCGCATGAACATTACGCGGCACAGAAATATCAAATAACATCAGAGAGCGCTGAACTTCTAAAACCATTTCTAACTTGGCACGGTCAAGTATCGGCTCTATTGCCGAAGTACTTGTAAACACCAAATCACTATCGGCAATTACGGTCATCATTTCCGATAGCGGATGAATTTGGATAAGTTGTTGAGGGAACTGCTTTGCTAATTCTTGGGCGCGATCGCGAGAGCGATTTACAATACTAATTTGCACAGCACCTTTAGAAAGCAAGTGTTGCACCAGCAACCGCGACATTTTACCAGCACCCAAAATTACCACTCGACAAGCAGCTAAATTTGCCACTTTTATCTGTGCTAACTCCACAGCTGCCGAACTAATAGAGACAGCGCCAGTACCAATACTAGTTTCAGTGCGAACCCGCTTACCAGCTGTTAGCGCTTGTTTAAATAATCGATTCAAAATGGTTTTTATACCGTTATATTGCTGCCCCAGTTTGTGAGTAGTTTTCACCTGAGCCAGAATTTGACCTTCTCCGAGTACGAGACTATCTAAACCACCTGCTACCCGCATGACATGCATCACTGCATCATCATGTAGCAGCATAAATAAATGTTGTCGCAGAGAAATAACGGGCAATTTACTGTATTCCGCAAGAAACTGAGTTATTTCCCGGATACCTTGGTCTGCTTCATTGGTAACAATGTAGATTTCCAGACGGTTACAAGTACTAAGAATTGCAACTTCTTCAATATGAGGATAGCTGGCCAGTTGAGCGATCGCACTTTCAATTTGTGGTTCTGGAATGCTCAGTTTTTCCCGGACTTCTACTGGGGCTGTTTTATGGCTTAACCCCACCACTGCTATATTCATTTGCTAAATCGTAGTTACTAGTTGGTAGTTGCGAATCGGGTATTGAGTGAGAATAGGGAATGGGGAATTGTTTATTTATTGTTTGGTAGTTTTTCCCAGCAACAAACAACAAATAATCACTAACTACTAACTACTAACTACTGTAAGGATGAAGCATTTTGGTGACTATTTTTCCCTTTTATAGAAAGATTTCTTTCCAAATGCTCCGCCCCTACTTTTACCATTCCCCATTCCCAAAAAATTAGTTCAGCTGGAGAACTTTTGGTTCACCAAACAAGTGAATTGTGTCAACAAATCGAGCCGTTTTCGACTGGTTGGAAATAACCAAGCTTTGAGTTCTTGCTCCGTCCTTGAAGAAACGTACACCTTGCATGAGATTACCACTGGTAATACCGCTAGCAGCGAACAGAATAGTTTTACCAGATGCCAGTTCATGAGCATCATAGACCTTATCGGCGTCATTGATATTCATAGACTTTAAACGATCAAGGTTAGCTTCTCTGCTTTCTCCAATCAGACCTGTTTTTACTACTGCGGGATCGTAGATCAGTTGACCTTGGAAATGTCCACCCAAAGCACGCATTGCTGCTGCCGAGATTACACCTTCAGGAGCCGCACCGATACCCATCAGCGCGTGGATATTAGTTCCAGCAAAACCACAGCTTATAGCTGCACCCACATCACCATCTGAAATTAGGGCGACTCTCGCTCCAGCCTCACGAATTTCTTTAATTAAATCGTTATGGCGTTCGCGCTTCATGACTACTACTACAAGTTCATCAATACCCCGGTCTAAAACCTCAGAGAGAATCTTCAGGTTTTCCGTGGCTGACTTGTTGATGTCTACCTTGCCCTTAGCTGCGGGAGGTGCTGCTAACTTCTTCATGTAAAAGTCAGGAGCAGCAAATAATCCACCCTTTTCAGAAATTGCCAACACAGCCATCGAACCAGGTTGTCCATAAGCTACCAGGTTCGTACCTTCGCAGGGGTCAACTGCGATATCAATTTCAATTAGCTCATCTGGGTTACAAAAATTTTGGGCATCTGGTTGGGTACAGATACCAACTTCTTCCCCGATGTATAACATCGGCGCGTCATCGCGTTCGCCTTCCCCGATCACGATGCGACCACGCATGTGGATTTTATTCATCCGTTCCCGCATAGCTTCTACAGCTACCTGGTCAGCGATGTTTTTTTCGCCTTTCCCCATCCACTTTGCGGATGCGATCGCGGCTTGCTCTACTACTTCAATAATCTCTAAACCAAGTGTATTTTCCACAGAGTCCGCCCTCTCAACTGCTTGAATTTCTGTCTTTTATCTGGCTATTTCAGACTTCAAGTCTACCAAAGGGCGGATACACCTGGAAGAAAGTTAAGTTTTACTGCTAACTGGTTAGAAAAGTGCCAGTTAACACATCCTTATTTTTTACTCTCTAACTACTTCAGTATAAAGCGTGTTCAAAAGTAACTAAGTTAATAACTGGCACAAATGGGTAGCAGTGTATACTTAGAATATTGCTTGTCTTCAGTATCTATCTTCAGGTATAAAATAATAAAGAAAAAAGCTGGGAAATTCATTAAAAACTCAAAAATAAGCGAAAAACGAGGCGTAGAGTAAATAGCTTGTCAAATTAAGAGGTTAATCGTGTTTATCGACTACATCACACTAATGTTAATCAATATGGTAGCTGGGTTATTTCTACTAGCTGACTATGTGTATCGTGGTATAGATAGTTCTAATCAAAGACAGTGGATTCCGGGATTTGGGATTACGGGTGCGATCGCACTAACAACTGGTTTACACATGAGCTTCACCTGGCCAGTAATCGGTAGCTTTAACATTGCCTATGGTGAGACAAGTGTCTTATTTGGTATCTTGTTTGTTGCGGCGGCGATCGCTCTGGCTCAAGGTTGGGATTTATTCACAATAGCAGTTTACGGCTTTTTTGCTGGTGTAGTTGCGATCGAAGTAGGTATCCGCATCATCAACTTGAATTTGACAAAGCAACCGCTTTTGTCGGGAATCGGCTTTATTTTAACTGGATTAGGTGGTATTTTTGCAGCGCCAACTCTCTATTGGAAAACCAACAGAATTTGGCGGCTAATTGGTGTAGCAGTACTGATAGTAGCCGCTCTAATTTGGGCATTGACTGGATATTTATCTTATTGGAATCATTTAGAGAGTTTCCAAAAGTGGGTTCCAGCCTCAATGCGGTAAGCAATGCCAGCAATGATCTAGGCTAGAGATATAGTTAAAACCTTGCTTAAGAAAATATGCTGGACTTTCTTAATCCCCTCTTAAATCGCCATCCAGAGCGAGTCAAAGCCAACGTTGAACTTTACACATGGCAAACTTGTCCATACTGCATTCGTGCCAAGATGCTGCTGTGGTGGAAAGGTGTAAATTTTACTGAATATAAAATCGACGGCGACGAAGCAGCCAGAGCTAAAATGGCAGAACGCGCTAACGGACGCCGTAGTGTACCGCAAATTTTTATCAATAATCAGCACATTGGCGGCTGCGATGACCTCTATCAGCTAGACACACAAAGTCAACTCGATCCTCTTTTAGCTCAAGCCGCTATTTAGAAATCAAATTAGCCTCCAACGGTTAGCTTGGTAATGCTAAGTTAGGCAACTTTGGATTTTAAATTGTTTAGCCGTGTGTGGCGAAAGTTTGCCTACCTTTGTCTCGTTCCCAGTCTCCGACTGGGAATGCCTAATAGGAGGCTCCGCCTCTTAACTTAATGTGTTGAATTTTGAAGTTTTTATATTGATAAAAATATGTTAACTAAGTATACAGAATATCTTATACATCAAAAATGGATGAGTTATGCCCTAGAACTAGCAAAAGCAGCAGGTAATGTAGGTGAAGTCCCTGTAGGTGCTGTTATCATTGATTCAACAGGCAAATTGCTAGCACAAGGAGAAAACAGAAAAGAGCGCGACAAAGATCCTACCGCTCATGCGGAAATTCTTGCTCTCAAGACAGGTGCAACAACTTTACAAAATTGGCATCTTAATGAATGTACCCTCTACGTAACTCTCGAACCTTGCCCGATGTGTGCAGGTGCTATTGTGCAAGCGCGTTTAGGACTACTTGTATATGGAGTAGACGATACAAAAACTGGCGCGATTCGTACAGTTATTAATATACCCGATAGCGCTGCTTCTAATCACCGTCTCCAGGTAATCGGAGGTATTCTAGAGTCAGCTTGTCGTCAGCAATTACAGGCTTGGTTTGCCAGTAGGCGACGTAGCGGAAACTAACGGACAGAGGTAAAACTGTCCATTTAGTACAACACAAGTCACGCAAGAGAATCTACGGTGTAACTAATCAGGCTTCTCATTAAATTTTACGCGTAAATCATCTGCATCCTTCATGATGGAATTTTACTCTTCATCCGATACCTGCCAGCACACAGCAGCAAATCCTCAGGTGGCTGCTACTACCTCAAGGGTTTCTCCTTGGTTAAGTCCTCTGGCATATTTATTAGGGCGTCACTGCCTATTACCATTATTCTTTGGGCAAATTAGAATAACCGGACAAAAAAATATCCCCACAACTGGGCCTGTGATTCTTGCGCCTACCCATCGGGCGCGTTGGGATGCATTACTCGTACCCTACGCCACCGTTGATTGTCTGACAGAACAAGACTTGCGGTTCATGGTGACTATTGACGAATGCCAAGGTTTGCAAGGCTGGTTTGTCCGACGTTTGGGGGGGTTTCCTGTAAATTCTAAGCATCCGTCAATCCGCACCCTGCGGCATGGAGTTGAGCTACTTCAGCAGAAAAAAAACCTGGTCATCTTTCCAGAAGGTAACATTTTTCGTGATGGCCAAGTTCACCAGTTGAAGCCGGGAATTGCTCGTCTTGCTTTGAGTGCTGAATCTAGTCATTCCGGGCTGGGAGTGAAAATCATCCCCATAGGCATTAATTACAGCCAACCTTATCCAAATTGGGGTACGGATGTGAGTATTCACATTGGCTCCCCAATCAGAGTAACGGATTACATTAGTGGCTGTATAAAACAAGATGCCAAAAGCATTACAGCTGATTTAGCAAAGGCACTGCAACAATTAAGCCATCAAGAAACAAAAATTACTAATCACGCATTTGCAGAAATCACTAATTCTTGATTTGGAAAATCAGAGGAATTAAGGCGTTGAGGCAGTCTACCATAGGTATCGCTTATCAGAGGGATTTAAGTTAGTTACTATACAAGGGTAATGGGAACTCTATGAAACCGATTTTTAGTCTAAATCAGAGATACTTAGGATGTAGTTTTGCTTTCTTCAAGACCAAAACAGAGTTAAGATACCCGAAGTTTCCATAACTTTTTAATATAGTTGTCGCACTAATTGATCCCATGAACACTGCTGCCGCTGTTACCTTGATGCACCGTACTTTTTTATCAGTCATAGCAGTCCTCAGCCTGCTATCACCTGTGAATGCTCAGGTATCACAGTCACCAGGCACTACCAGCCAACCACAACCGATTGACCCCAACGATCCCAATAATCTTCGCCCCATAACCCAAAGTAGCAGCATTTTGAGCATTGAGGGTGGCGATCGCTTAGTAAAAGAGGCAGACCAAGCCGTTTCTGCTCAAAACTACCCCTTAGCTGTTAAGAAACTGCAAGAAGCACGTCAGGTTTATAATCAGCTATCTAATTTTTATCAAGAGTTAAATTCTAGCTTTTCGGGAATTGACAACAGAGTTTCTGATTCTCAGCGTCAAAAAGCTCTATTGACAGCCCAAAAGCGAGATGAAGCCACCTTTCAGCTAGCATTGGTACATCGGGCACAAAATCAGCCAGAATTAGCCGTACCGTTGTTGATTCAAATAATTAAAAGTCAAAACCCGACGCGGGATTTAGGCAAGAAAGCCTATAAACAGTTGTTTGAATTGGGTTTTGTAGATTCTCCCTATCCGAGAGAAGGTGGGAATTCATCTTCCTCACCGCAAAAAAAATAAATTAAATTTTTGTTGCCTGTTTTTCCCCATCTCCCCCATCTTTCACATCCTTCTCTCCCTGAACAGCACCTTAGAACGCCCCAGTGTTAGAATAGAGCTATCGGCCGTAACCTTGACCCAGCGTTCTCAAAAATACACCTCAGAGGCGCGTTTATCTACAGCCTTGCCAAAACCTGAAGTTAGCACAGGTCTTTGCTCCATATCTGTTAATAATAGAAAAGTAAGTTTTTTCAGGAATAGCGATGATTAGTCCGCAGCAGGTTGAGGCAATGATCAAGGCGGAACTGCCAGACGCCCAGGTTCAGGTGCAAGACTTGACTGGTGGCGGGGACCACTATCAGGTAACAGTTGTTTCATCGCACTTTGCAGGTAAGGGACTAGTGCAGCAGCACCAGTTAATTTATGGTGCGTTGGGGCAAGCTATGTCAACTGAAGCGATTCATGCCTTGGCAGTAAAAACATATACTCCCGAAGCTTGGCAAGCAACACCAGCTTCGTAAACATAGAGTTAGGAATTAGGAGTTAGGAGTTATGAATTTAACTTCTCACTCGTCATCGTTGAATGCAACATAGGAAACACAAATACCATGACGCCAGAACTCAAACAGAAAATTGCTAACTTGCTACAACAGAACAAGATTTTAGTTTTCATGAAGGGAAACAAGTTAATGCCCCAATGTGGTTTTTCCAACAACGTTGTACAGATTCTCAATACCTTGGGAGTTCCCTTCGAGACAGTTGATGTTCTATCAGACTCTGAAATCCGTCAAGGAATTAAAGAATACTCTAACTGGCCGACAATTCCCCAAGTGTATATCAATGGTGAATTCCTTGGCGGTTCTGACATCTTGATTGAACTGTACCAAAAAGGTGAATTGCAGGAAAAGGTAGAAGTAGCACTAGCCTCGTAACGTCCTGTTTACACCAAAGCAGAGGGTATACTGCTGAATTTGCGCTTCGCAATCAAGGCAATGTGCCGTTTTTAATGTCCTTGAAAGGGGAGAGAAATAGTATCTCCCCTTTCAAGGCTTTTTTAATAGGTTTTTGACAAAAATACTTGACCTGTCTTGGAATTGATTTCAGGGCTAGTCAGCCCCAACTCTAGGAGACGCTACGCGAACGGGGAAGTCAAAAGTCAAAAGTCAAAAGTCAAAAGTCAAAAGTCAAAAGTCAAAAGTCAAAAGTCAAAATTAAGAACCACCAAAATAAATTTAGGCGATGCACTGAGCGTAGCCGAAGTGGGTTTGTACCTTTTTCCTTCTGGTCAAAAATCCCCTCAGTCGAATTGGCAAGACCAAGTTTAGGGCTGAGGGGATGCGTTTTCTCAATACAATATCTCCAAAATCTCACACCACGGTAACCCATTGACGAATACAGATAATATGCTATAATTATCTGCGGTAATTAACGGTTACTATCAATGGCCAGGTAAATGGTACTTAGTAGTAATCGGGTTGTGGCTGTGGTTGCGGCACTGCAAAATTTGATCCATCGTACAAGTAGCGGCTGGCTTCCTCTTCTAAGCGATGAATCAGAAAAGGTTCAATGATGTTACCATGTCGCAGTGCGGCTAGATATCCATCCAAATACATCCGCATATCATCCGTACGATAACCGCGATTCCATAACTCGACGAAGGCGTCGGTGAGTCTTTGGTAATAGCGGATGGTTTGTGTGTCTTGGAGCATAACTGCTGTATTAATCTCTTTGGAATGAGAATTGTAAATGATTCACGCTCAAATGTGAAGTGTAATTTCACTTTGGCATCAACTCAAAGTCAACACATCTACTTTGGGCAGTACCCTCATAGCAGCTACAAGCTACTTTAATCCTATTCCAGAAAACATCGATTCTAGTTATCTGCTAAGTTATTTTTATAATTTTCATGGTCAACAGCCCAATTGTATTGGTGTTATGTTCGTGAATGTGGGCACTAATTTTTGCGAAAAAAACCTCCTTTCACCATCAGGTTAAAAAGCTGTTGTAGTAACGGTTAGCCGATTGGGTTATAGATATTTTCCACATTACACCCATCTGAAAGCAGAATGTTAAGCTAAAAGAACTTTTGATAAGTCTAGCAACACTTTCGATAAACTTAATAAAAATTTAATAATATTTCTAATCGCCTTTCGGCAAGGCATAAATTAAAGATATTGCCACGCTTTTTATGAGGAAATGTAAAGCTAATAGCAATTGAAGTAACAAAGGCTACAAAACCTTAGAGATGGGCTTGTTACTTTGAAAGGCATCGACGCTAAGGGATCTTGCCACCGTGGGTTCGGTTTGTATAGAAATCATTGAGGGGAATCCCCATCTAAGGTCGTTGCTGGGTTGGCACTTGCAACAACTAGAATACCGTGTGCATCAAGCTGCCAGTATTTATCAAGCTAGGGAAGTATTTTTAAGCCATCAACCAACACTGGTCGTCTTGGATGCAGACCTGCCTGATGGTGATGGCATTGAGTTTTGTCGTTGGTTGCATCGTCAGCAGCAGCCTCTAATCTTAATGCTATCTGCCCGTAATAGTGAAGGTGATATCGTCGCAGGTTTAAAGGCGGGTGCAGATGATTATCTGAGCAAACCTTTTGGGATGCAAGAGTTTTTGGCACGGGTAGAGGCACTGATTCGCCGGAAGCGCACACCAACTGCACCAGCTTATTTGGATTATGGCACTTTGCAAATCGATTTAGTTCAGCGCCGTGTTCGCTTCCAAGGGGAGTTTATCGACTTAACGCCCCAAGAATTCAGTTTGCTGTACGTTTTGGCACAAGCTGGGGGAGTGCCTCTGAGTAGGTCGGAATTGCTGCGTCGTGCTTGGCCTGACGCTATCGATAACCCTCGTACCATTGATACTCACGTTTTGTCGCTGCGGAAAAAGGTTGAACTTGATCCCCGTCAACCCAACTTGATTCAAACTATCCGCAATGTAGGATACCGTTTTAACATGGAAATTTTGAATATCAATATTTCACAGTCACAAACAACAAAGTTAGCTAGAGAGAGATTTAGTAATCAACGTTCAACACTTAGTAGTAGTCAAGTGTGAATGGGGCATGGGGCATTGGGCATTGGGCATGGGGCATTGGGCATTGGGGAGTAAGATAACGACTCCTCACCAATTCAAAATCTAAAATCCAAAATCGTCTTGAGCTTCTGCTTGAATTAAGCTTTCTCGTAATTCAACCCAGTTTATTTCAGAGGCTCTTTGATTTGCCAATAAATGACCTTGTTGTAGGTGTAATAACCGAGTGCAAAACATCTGGGCTAGTTCCAGTTGGTGATTTACCATCAGAATCGTAGTTTGATGAGTTTGACTTAACTGGATTAAGACTTGCATTAGATTAGAAGCAGTACTAGCATCAAGGGCAGAGGTTGGCTCGTCTAATAATAATATTTTAGGCTGGATGACTAAGGCACGAGCGATCGCTACTAATTGTCGTTGTCCCGCAGATAGTTGCACCTCTGTTCGCCCTAACCATTCACTGGGAATGTGCAGTTTTTCTATCCAGTGACTGACTCGTTGCTGAATTATCTGTTTGGACAAACCACGTAAAACTAAAGGATAAGCCAAGGCTTGCTGAACTGTCATCCCCAACAGTTTTGATTCTTGCAATACAAGTGTCACCATCTGGCGTAGCTGGATAACAGGAATTTGGCGATATTCTTGATTTTCTAGATAGATTTTGCCACTAGTGGGTTCAATTAGGCGGTTGAGGAGGTACAATAGCGAAGTTTTACCAGCGCCAACTGACCCCAAAATGGCAATGCGTTCGCCGCAGGCGTTGGCAAAGCCATCCCCGTGGAATACCTCCAAGGAAATATCTTGCAATATGGGGTATCCCTGCTGATTGCCTGGAAGTTGGGTTTTCAGGCTTGTAAATAGATTAACTTGCTCTAGCCTGAGTGTGATATTATTCAAGGTGAGTGGGGAGTGGGGAGATGGGGAGAAATAATTAATGCCCGATTTTAAGTTAATTGTCTAGTAGTTAAGGCTGTAGCGATCGCCCAGCCATCGACCAACAGTAACAGTAGCGTTAATCCCAGTAGAATCAAGTACATCCACGGTTGTGCTAAAGGGCGAACATCTCTGGTATCAATACCTGTCTTTGCTTGCACAATTTGGACAAAACGGGCAAATCCGGCTACACGCATCGGTAGTAAATAAGCTTTCCCATCTTGGCTGACGAAGTAATAAACTAGCCCTCCTTGACCAGTGGTGCGGGGTTTTAACTCTTTCACCTCTGACCAAGGTAAAAACCAGCCTTTACGAAAAAAGCGAGGCACCCAGGCGGGGTAAGTAACCTGAATTCCTTCGTCATCTACCATTACTTGTTCAGTCAATACAGCATACAAGGCAACTAAGCCGATGCTAATCCCTATCCACAATAATGATGGGGGTACGGGTGCAGCTGTTACCTGCGATAAGAAGGGTAATGGGACTATGAGTGCTATGTACAGACTCAGCAGCGTTATCCGAATCAAAGGAGACAGACGAAAAACAGAAGCTGAGATATTGGCTGAGTTTGCTATCACGGCTCAATTACAATACTTTTCTTCATTGTAGGATAGGTCTATGTCTTAGCTGGACTGTTGCACAGAAGCTAAGTAGGAAGGCACAATTAAATATAAGATAAAACCTCACCCTCAATCCCTCTCCTTACCAAGGAGAGGGAAGCCGGAGGCAGAGTGAGGTTTTATATTTAATTTGATCTACTTACTTATGCCATTTTCAAAGGGCAAATTATCCTTCACGGTAAATACTTTTGCACTACAATCCAACCAGTAAGGGATACCCAGGCAAATCCTACAAATAGAATAATATTTATGCCGATGTGTAAAGGTCTAGCCCAAGGTTTTCCGGTACTAATTTGCGTGGCAGTGAAAGCAGACAGTAAAACGAATGCTACCACTATCAATCCAGCAACTAAATGTGACGAGTGACCTAAAGAACCAAAATGACCGAAAGTGCCAACAATACCGATCGCTAGCAACAGTAGCACTAAACCTACCATGCTGATGCCCATTGTATAGTGGAGCGATCGCACCTCTCTATTTCCGCCCAGAAATGGCGTAATAAAAGGGAATTGTTGCGAAGTTCTCGCCCGAAACATCCAAACGCCAGTAACTGCTAACATCAGATATGCCAGCAGGGACAACCCCATCGACCACGCGGCTATTTTCCACAACCAAAGAAATGAAGGCAGATTCATAACAATGATTGTAGATGGAGATGAGGGAGATGAGGAGAATAACCAATGCCCAATGCCAATCCCCAATCCCCAATCCCCAATATCCAATAAATAATAAACAAAAAGGGCTGCTAAATTAGCAACCCTTAAATTTAGTAAAATTGTTTTTTTTAATCAACCGATGCTAAACCAAGGATTTGTAAGGGTTTTGTAGTATCTCCGATTTTTGTATTAATTTGCTGCACCATTGGTTTGGTATTAATAGGGTCTTTTCCATCTGATGAGTCGGTATCAAACTCATAAGCGCTGGGTTCGTCGAGTATCAGGCGATCGCACGGTATTTTATCAGATAAAATTGAACTTGCCATCATCCCTGTATGAATCTCCATTTGACCTTTTCGCGGAGCTTCAAAGACTAAACGTTGTCCTGGAAAAACAACCCTTTCAAAGTACCAGTTGGGAATATTGGAGATGCGAGCTACCTGTATTTTGCTCGTGGCATTAATGTAGCAGCAGAGAATTTTCCCCGATTGCTCAGGTGGTAGAGGATCTAATATTTGAGCCATAACTGCTGAGGAGCTTTACGCCACAATTTTACATTACACTAGCCAAGCCTAACACCCACTGATCCCCACTTGTTGTAACTGCGAATACCAACTCAAGTCTTTCTAAGATTTTTTCTACCTAAAGATATATCGGAGGTTATAAAAATTTTGTAAATATTTATGATTTTTCTAAAATTTTACACTATGTAAACATCATTGAGTTTTTAATCTCTGGCAAAAAACCTTTAACTTCATCAGGGCAGATAATTACAGAGTAGGTATGGTGAAGATCCCCTTAGCTTGAGCCTAGTTCAGGAGTGTATTTTTGTGTTTCATCTATCCCACGATTAAAAACCTGGGATCATCGCTTAATGAATAAACTCAATGTTATCGTAAAGCTATATGAAAAATTTCTTCATAAAGCCTCTCTTGATACCCTGCATTTGAGATGCAAAGCAATTTTATTGATACCTACATCTGTGAACAAAAATTTCGCGCCTATCAATAATCGGCTTCAATGTCAAGCAAGATTGTCAGAGATTAAGAGCAAACAAAACAAAAACACCCCTTAAAACTGGGATTTATCTCGTTTTCCCCCAAGATTGGCAAGATGGAAGTCAAAATACCCATGATGGAAAATCGAATTCTTTACGTTCGCCTTCCTTGTAACCCTATCTTTCCCATTGGGGTTGTCTACTTGAGCGATCATGTCCACAAACAGTTTCCAAATGCCGAACAGCGTATCTTTGATTTGGGAACAGTGCCACCTTTAGATTACGCTACCGCCTTGGATCTCTGTATTGATGAATTTAAACCGACACTGCTAGTATTTTCTTGGCGGGATATTCAAATTTATGCCCCAGTTGGCGGGCGTGGTGGTAATCCACTACAAAACGCCTTTGAATTTTACTACGCGAAGAATCCTCTATTAAAACTACGCGGTGGATTCGGCGGTTTACGAATCTTCATCGCTTACTATGTGGAATTGTGGCAAAATCAGGGCTTAATCAAACGCGGTTTAAAGCGTGCCCAAAAATATAATTCTGATGCTCGTGTAGTTGTAGGTGGTGGTGCAGTTAGTGTATTTTATGAACAGTTGGGTAAAAGCTTACCTCAAGGGGCAATTATTTCTGTGGGTGAAGGCGAAACCCTGCTAGAAAAACTTTTAAGTGGCAGAGATTTTCGAGATGAACGCTGTTATGTTGTCGGAGAAACTCAACCACGGAAACGGCTAATTCACGAACAACCCACCCCACTAGAAAAAACAGCTTGTAACTACGACTATATCGAAAGCATCTGGCCAGAATTTAACTATTACCTGCAAGAGCAAGATTTTTATATAGGTGTACAAACTAAGCGCGGCTGTCCTCACAACTGTTGCTATTGCGTCTACACTGTTGTCGAAGGCAAACAAGTACGCATCAACCCAGCAGATGAAGTAGTTGCTGAGATGCGCCAATTATACGATCGCGGCATTCGCAACTTCTGGTTTACCGATGCCCAATTCATCCCAGCGCGAAAATTTATCGACGATGCCATAGAACTATTGCAAAAAATCGTCGATTCTGGTATGACAGATATCCACTGGGCAGCTTACATTAGAGCCGACAATTTGACACCCCAGTTGTGCGACTTGATGGCGAAAACCGGGATGAACTACTTTGAAATCGGGATTACCAGTGGTTCTCAAGAACTTGTTCGGAAAATGCGGATGGGGTATAACTTACGAAACGTCTTGCAGAACTGCCGCGATTTAAAAGCAGCTGGTTTCAACGACTTAGTTTCCGTCAATTACTCCTTTAACGTCATTGACGAACGTCCCGAAACCATCCGCCAAACCATCGCCTACCACCGTGAACTAGAACGGATTTTTGGTGCTGATAAAGTCGAACCTGCCATTTTCTTTATTGGACTACAACCCCATACCCATTTAGAAGAATACGCTTTTAAAGAAGGCATCCTCAAACCAGGATATGATCCAATGAGTTTGATGCCGTGGACAGCCAAAAAACTCCTCTGGAATCCCGAACCCCTTGGTTCATTCTTTGGTGAAGTCTGCTTGCAAGCTTGGCAACAAAACCCCAACGATTTCGGACGCGAAGTCATGAAAATTTTAGAAGAAAAGCTGGGTTGTGCCGACTTAGAAGCAGCACTTTCTGCACCAATTGAGACAAAAGATAAACAGTTAGCAGCTGTTTGATAAAATTCTCAGAATCAGACAAGAGTAAATTTCATCTCCTTGTCTCTCGCCTGCCCCCTGCCCTACTTACTCCCCCTCTGCGGTTATTTTCACCCAATCCCATGTTAGAAGGTTCAATCCTACAACAGCTAGAAACAGCCCATCGCCATACTACCAGGCCAATTCGATTCGGTGTTTACTACAAAAATACCTTAGTTGCCCTGTGCCACGCTCTAGAAGACCATATTTTAACCGACGACGGTACACCCCTAGTTATCACAGCCTTCCAACAGGGTAAATGGTATCTACAAGAAGCTCAACGATATGCAGATATCGCCCAGCGCAGCCGCCAAATTGCGATTATGGCTGCCTCTGAATCCGGCTTTGCTGAACATCCCACAAGCCTTTTACCGAATGTAGACTTAGTGGCATTAGATTCAGTCGATCCTGTAGCTCAGGAGTGGCATTTAATTATTTTATCGCCTAAATACACAGCAATGGTAATTTGTCAAGAATTATCAGAGGCTGATTATGGCAGCACTGGAGTCCCGACATCAGACTTAGAGCGTAAATTCTATGGCTTGTGGACATTTGAGCCAGAGTTAGTGCAAGAGACAGCAGAAATAGCGATCGCTCACATCAGAAAATACAACCCAGAACTGGCGAATAAACTCACAGCCGATAAAGAACAAATTGTACCGTCAATGGCCAGATCAGAAAATTTAGGTGCAGTTGTCTCCCGTGTAGTAGATTACCTCCAGACTGGGCAAGATAATTTATCCATCCCAACAGCGCTTCGCCAACAAACGCTAGATCGGAACTTGGTTTCTAACGAAATCCAAGCCTTTTTACGAATGGCGCAGCTGATGGATATGGCAGATGTCAACAATCCAATGGCAGCTGCGGAAGTAGTAGTTCTTGCTGAAGCGATCGCCCAGCTTTTGGATCTTCCCGCATGGCAGATTAAGAGATTGCGGCTGGCGAGTTTGTTGCATCGCATAGATCCATTACAGAAAGCAGAAAGCGTTCTCACTGGCGGTATATCCACACGCTACCAAGAAGATGCCCCCAGTTCTCCCTTAACTTGTCCCTTAGTACCGGGGGCGCAAGTATTGCGAACCATGCCACGACTGCGAGCAGTTGCCCAAATTATTACTCACCAAACCGAGTGGTGGAATGGTTCAGGGGAACCAGCAGCTTTAGCTGGAGATGAAATTCCCCTAGAGTCGAGAATTTTGGCTTTATTGGCAGACTTTCAGTGGCGAATAAATCAGCGAAAGTCGTCAAATCAAAGCCGGGAACAGATATTTACTCAAGCTTTAGATGAGTGCAAAGAGCAACAATCTACCCGCTTTGACCCTAAACTTGTAGATACGCTAGCTTTGTTAGTTATGGGTTTACAACAGGGACTCGACTTACCCTTGATGACACCCAAATTCAGCGCCGGTATCTGGATACTTGATTCCCAATGGGATAGCCACAGCAAGATAAGTGAGGAGATTGGTAGTTACTTTACATGAATATTGAAGCCATTAGATTAGGAAAACTCAAACAACTTCCAGGGGCAAATTTAGAAGACGAGGAACTCTCCCGACTGGATTTAAGCCGGATTAATCTTGCTGGCGCTACCCTTGTCGGCACTAATTTCGCTGGTTCTAAACTCGAAGGTGGGCATTTGGAGGGGGCGAATTTGATGGGAGCCAACCTTCAACAAACTGACTTACGGGCGAGTTTGATGGGAGCAAACCTGATGCAAGCAGATTTAACAGGTGCTGACTTGCGGGGTAGTAATTTGCGCGGCGCTAACTTGATGGGAGCGAGACTCAGTGATGTGTCATTGGCGGGTGCTTTCTTGAGTGGTGCCAATTTAATGAACGTGAACTTGCAAGGCGTTGATTTGCGGGGTGCTGACTTGCGCGGTGCAAACCTAACTGGGGCAAATCTCAAGGGTGCAGATTTGAGTCGTGCTGATTTGCAAGGGACGTTGTTGAGTGAAGCAAATCTTGAAGAAGCTGACTTGCGAGGGGCGAATTTGGCGGGGGCGAATTTGACGGGAGCGAATTTGTTGTGTGCAGAGTTAGAAGGTGCAAATTTGAGCGGCGTTAATTTGGATAAGGCGTGTTTGGTGGGTACAGTTGTGGAGGCTGCGTTTTAAATAGGGGTTAATTTATACAAACTGCAATGAATAATAAATACTAAAGCACCCCAATGTATGCCTTCAAAGTAGCCAATTTTCTACCCTTAGACCAGGTACGCGCTCAAATTCGCGGACATTTGCTGTAACAAGCGTCAGGTTAAGGGCTAGGGCATGGGCAGCAATCAGTAAGTCATTAGGGCCGATGGGTCTTCCTGTTTGCTCTAGGTGTGTACGAATTACCGCATAGTGCTGATCCACGGGAGACGATAGCGACAAAATAGGTAACACTTCAAGAATGCTTTCTAGTTGATGAACAAGACGGAGAGAGCCACTTTTAGCTGCACCAAATCGCAGTTCACACACCACGATAATGCTGGTACAAATGCAGTTTTCCTTTACGGCTGCGAGTCGCTGAAAAACCAAACCTTGAGGATGTCTTACCAAATCTGAAATGATGTTAGTGTCTAGCAGGTATTGATAGGTCATTGGGCAGGATTAAAGCACAATGTCATCGAGTGGCAGTAACCCTTCATCTATGTTAGGAAAGTTTTCTGTAATGTCTTCCAAAGTGGCAAGCAGTGAAAGTAGAGAACCAGAAGAAATCGGTTCGATGATTAATCGATTACCTTCTTTGCGTAACAAAACTTCTGTGCTGGATAGAGCAAATTCATCAGGAATGGTTAGGACTTGATGTTGCCCATCCCGTAAGAGGTAAACATGGCATGAGTTTGGCATCAAGCAATCTCCTTAAAGTCATAATTATTTCGCCCCAGTGTGTTATTTTACAATATCATGTCAAGTTTTATCCTGCACGGTCGAAATAACTGATGGGTATTAAGCGTTAATTGTTTTGTCTCACTTGGTTGAACTGAAACGCTTTTGCAAAGTTGTATGTGCCTTCAAAATATATTCTAATAAATCTTGTGGCAATTCTGATATTAAAGCAACTCTATCAGGATTCTGCTTATGTAATATGTACTTTTTTTGAATTGACGATAAACACAATACCAGCCCTGTGAGTTCATAAAAACTTTCTGGTGTTGCCCACTTGTATATATTAAAAATACTATCAGTGAAACACAGAAAGTCCAGAAAACTAACTTGGTAATCCGAATCAAGACTGACTAAATAAGTTTGGTTAAACTCATATCTAGCAATTTGCCAGTAGCGCAGGTTTTCCAGAAACTCCGCTTCATCACTTAAATCAGCGACCCACTCCCATTCAGTAGATTCATTGCTGTCATCAACAAATAAGTTTGTATGGAACTTTCGTAAATCCATTTCTCTTACTCCGATGGAAAACACTACCTCAACTCTTAGTTGATGATACACTTAATAAGCTGTAAGTTGAACAGCTTATCTAAGCCCTTAGTGAAGAATGGGCTAGCTTTCCACGGGAGGATATTTGATGCTGTGTGCTGTATTATCAATATATTCTTGTGGAAAAATTTGCCTTCCTAATACCAACGCTTCTTGCCTTTCCTCATCTGTCATATAATCATCTCCCTTGAGTCCCCTTGGGGTGCGTCGAGGATTTCCTCCTGCATCTAAATATCGCTGACGTGCGATCGCAAATAGTTCTAGTATTCTTTGCGATCGCTGTTGTTTAATGGTATTAAATTGCGTCATCGTTTAATTAAAGACTTCTCCTAAGTGCGCTCTTAATTTATCGATACTATTATCCCACTGAGACATCAAGCCTGGACTAGACAACAATTTAGCTTTAGTGTCAAAATAACCCCAGTTTGCCCTCATTTCCTTCTTATCAAGAGGAATACGGCTGACATCCGTAAAATCAGCAATCCAATGAACCTTAACCCATCGCAAAATACCCCATGTACCTGTTTCCCATTGAGGTTTATCTTCACTGCCCTCATTAACCAGTTCAACTACATGCGTCAAGTATCGGTCGTCGTACCCATCTGGTTTTTGAGAAAGGATGATAAGAGATCCTTTTGGTAAGTTAAATACATGAGTATCTACACCTGTATTTACACCTGTATCATTATTCTTTTTAAAGTTCAACTGAAAGTAAGATCCAATAGGAGAACTTTCATACGCCCAATCTTCCTCATCATTGACATTTTTGATATATTCCAGACGACTACAATCCATTATTTTCAACCATAAATAATTGTTTGATGTTGAAGAATCTCTAAAAGCTTTTTGGCTACACTCTGACACTTTACCTAAATGAAATATTAATGTAGTTCCTTTTTAGTCGATATTTTATTTTTTCACAAGTTCATTACCAATTTTTAATTTTTCACTGTTCGCCCTCGTATCCACAAAGCTAGTACACTCATTAACAACACCCCCATCACTCCTTGCAGGGGATTATTATTCACACCAGTTACCCAATCAGGAACTTGACCAGAATATTTCACTAATTCTCCAACATTAATAATGTAGTAGCCTCCCACTAAACCACCATGTAAACCAATTGGTAAACCCAAGCGTCCCCTCCGCCAACGCTTTCCCCATACTTGTGTTAACCCCAGCAGTACTAAAGCTGGAAATTGCGGCAGTGTATGAATAATTGCCTCCAAGGGTTTAATAAAGTGCAATGTTGCAAATGCAGTTGCATCTGTCCACAGTGCTACACGCGGACTATAATCTCGTTGTAATTCATCTAACAACCAGCCTCGGAATAACAGTTCCTCAGCAAATCCGATGCCCAAGCCAACAAGTAAACCCTCTAAAATAACTTTCAGTAAAAAAACTTTCGGTTGTTGCCACACCAACCAACCCAACAAACTTTCTACCCCAAAAAGTATCAGAATGTTAATTATGCCCATAGCCAAGCCACGCAGTAAATCCACACCGTTTTGTCGCGTGAATTCTAAGCCATAATGCCGTAGAATTTGGGGCTGCTGGTAGACATACTTACCCCATAGTCTCAGGAGAAAAATAAATACTGCATATAACAATACCAATGTCAATATACTTTCTAAGTTTGAATCATGCACTAGTAAGTATATTGGTGCAGCTAAGGGCAACCATAGCAGCAATAAAGTCACAAGAAAAGAACCCAGCCTAATGGGGGCAGGGCGTTCAGCTAGACGGACAAGGTTTTTTTTCATACTAAATAGGTCAATAATCAGCAGTCAATACTCCAGATTATGACTCTTGATTATTGACCAATGGCTATTCGTCAGGTTCAATCGTGCTACTTAAACCGTGACTTTTCAATGTTTCGCTATAGAACTCAGCGTGTTCCAGAGCGCAAGTAATGACTAAAGCTAGCCCGTTAGTATGGGCTTCCATCATGATGCTAACAGCCTGGGGTTGGGTAAGGCTTGGCACAGTAGCTATTAGTGACTGCACAACATGCTCCATAGAGTTGGAGTCGTCGTTATGGAGCAAAACGCGATACCGAGGCGCTAGCTTACGGGTTGTGGAAGGCTTTTGAATAGTTTCAACTGACACGGCTCTTTGCTCTTTTCTTGTTGATTCACTACAAAAAGTGTCTGTGTAGCGATCGCTTAACAGTTATTTACCTATTCTATAGTATTTCTGTCCAGATACTATCCTAGAAAAACGGCTCTACTTAGTTTTGCGTAGCCACTTGTGAGGCATATGTCTTAGACACCGTTGCCGTGAGAGTGCTAGCCTAATGTTAAATGTAGCGCATTCTAACTTTGAAGATTAAGGAAGTTGCAAAACAATCCCTGCCCCTGCCCAAACTGCATAATGATGGACATTAGCCGAGATTTTCTTCAACCAGGACAAATTGTGTCTTTAGAGCATGGCGACAGGAATCTGTATGCAGAAGTCATTCAATTTGTGGTTTCCCGCCAGTTGTGCTGGGTACGTCCTTTATTAATGGTTACTTTGATTCCAGAATCGCCCCTAATTACCGATTTGCGAGATGCGTCTGACTTGCTTTGGCCTGCCAATTTATTTCGGCCAGCTTTAGACACAGAAGTAATTACCTTTTTGAGCCAAGTTTTAGCAAAAGAACCAAAAACTGAACCTGACTTGGCTGCCAAACAGGAACTCAATCAGTTTATTCACCAACTTTGGCAAGCATACCAAGATAGTGCTGAGTCACACAATTTTGGATTTTAGACTTCGGCGTGAGACTTCGACTTAGCTCAGTGCAAAGACGCTCAGTCCTTCGACAAGGCTCAGGAACCATCGAACGCTTTTAGATTTTAGATTTGTTTCACGTAGCTTGCTTCTCGCAGAGCGAGTATAAATTTGCTTGCTTGCAACCCTTTTGAAATTTTGGACTTCGGCGTGACACTTGGACACGCTCAGTCCTTCGACAAGGCTCAGGAACCATCGAACACTTTTGAATATTCAATTCCATTATCCAAAATTAAAATCTAAAATTTGGTCTGTAGCGTATACCAGCATCTTTCATGCGTTGAATTCCTTCTTGCAAGCGTTTATCAGAAATAGTTAAAGCAATTCGGAAAAAGCCTTCTCCAGATGCACCATAACCACTACCCGGTGGCACAAGAATGCCACATTTGTCAAGTAGTAACGTTACAAATTCTGCTGAGGAATATCCTGGAGGAACAGGTGTCCAGACGTAAAGGGTAGCTTTCGGAGGCTGAATCGGCCAACCTAGAGATTGCAGCCCCTTGATGATAATGTCGCGGCGATTTTGGTAAACCGACATGATGGCTTGGAGTTCTGCTTCAGTGGTAGTAGAATAAGCTGCGATCGCACATGCTTGAATTGCCTTAAACACCCCAGAATCAACGTTAGTTTTTACCTGTGTCAAGCCTTTAATACCCACAGCATTACCAACAACAAAACCAACCCGCCAGCCTGTCATATTGTACGACTTAGACAAACTGTGAAATTCGATCGCTACATCTTTCGCGCCCGGAATTTGCAGCACACTAGGCGGTTTATAGCCATCGTATGCCATTTCTGAGTAGGCGTTGTCATGACACAACAAAATATCGTACTGCTTGCAGAAACCTACCAATTCCTCAAAAAACTCTAATGTTGCCAACGCCCCAGTCGGATTATTGGGATAATTAATCCATAACAGCTTTGCTTTTTGGGCGACTTCTTCAGGTATCGCACTCAAATCAGGCAAAAAACCGTTTTCTGCCTTCAGGGGCATAGGAAAAGACTCACCACCAGCGAAGATTGTCGAAGTCCGGTACACCGGATAACCAGGATCTGGTATTAGTGTATAGTCACCTGCTTCCACAAACGCTAAGAAAGTATTATGAATTGCTTCCTTGGAACCAATTGAAGAAACAACCTCTGTATTCGGGTTCAACCCTGTTACCCCAAACCGACGTTCCATCCACTTCGCCGCAGTCTCCCGGAATTCTTTCGTACCCTGGTAAGGTGGATAATTGTGGTTGGCAGCGTCGTCAATCGCCTCATGCATTACCTGAAGGATATGACTGGGAGTAGGTTTATCTGGATCGCCAATAGCCATATTGATGATATCAACTCCCTTAGCAACGAGTTCATTCTGCTTCTGGACAATTTCAGCAAACAGATAGGGAGGAATTTTTTCTAGGCGTTTAGCGAACTGCATAGCGATTTACTACGAATGCACAATGTAGACGGTCATTAGCACAGTTTACGCCACTTGAGGTATTTAAATAATCAACCTCATAGAAAAATACAAACAATCATATCGCCCTTGTTATCCCCCCTACCTTTACTAAAACTTGTTTTACCTATTTGAAATTTTGATTGCTCCAGCCTTAATCAAATTCACCGGATATAGCCAAAAAGCCTCTATGTCTAAGCAATTAGGAATATCCCCAGCTAGAAACTAACTGAATTCGACCAGCATCCATCTCTGCCATTAATAACTCTAGGGCTTCGTAATCAATATCAGAAATGTAACCCAGTTCGGTCAGTTCTGAATTGATTTCATTTTCTATCTCAGGAGTTAGTTTTTTAATGTCAAGAGCTTTTTCTACCAATTTACGAATAGCGTACTGAGTTCTCATAAGTAATAACCCATTTGTATATGATACTAATTATCCCAGATTTTTCTAAGTATAAAGAGTGATCTAAATACTAACTTCTAGTGATATAAATCACATTTTAATTAGTTAATAGATAATGCCCCATAACTCTGTGGTATGTCATCAGCAAGGCTAAAGTGGGAGATTTAACTTCCCGTTAAGACTTAGCTAAATTAGCTTTAGTTATAGACTAAGTAAGTTTTCTTAGCATAGTTACTGATGAGTTGTCTGCTAATTAGGCTGTCTATAGTTGATTGTTTTGGAACTGCCATAAAAAAAAAGTATATATAAGCACATTTTGATCTGGAATTATAACAATCTTTAAACAGAGATACTAAAGTAATAAAGATTTAGCAAAGAGAGCTAAGACATATGGCCGATGCAACAAAATAGAGTTTATGTTCAAATAATCCTTGACTTGACGCTTCAACAATTCTTAATAGGATGTAACTATGCAGGCAGTGCTTAACTATCCCAAGATTGCAGTTATTCGCCCCCAAGGCTGTTTGAATGCTACAAACGCCTTGGAGTTTGAACGAGATATGACTACAGCCTTGGCACAAAATGGTATTTCTATCTTGGTAGTAGACCTAGTAGCAGTAGAATCCTTAGACAGCGCGGGGTTGATGGCATTGTTATCTACACACAAGCTAGCTCTCGCTTTAGGACGGGGTTTCCGACTTTGCGCTGTTACTCCGTCAATTAGAATTATTTTTGAACTAACGCAACTCGACAGGGTGTTTGAAATATTGGATAGTGAAGTTGAATTGGATGCAACATAACTTCATATAAAAGCTCAAAGGTTCGGATCATAAGTGGACTTTATGTAAAGGAGTTGTAAGTTGCAACGATAAATTCTGTTAAAAGACCTAATTCAATGCTAAAGTTGGGTTTGAGTAGCTGTAATTAAGGTAGCTAGAAGATAGCACAGTGGCTGTTGCAGTTGAAAGATTAATAACATCGGATATTTTAAAACCAGCGCGTTACCTGGGTAATGAGCGTTTAGCAGTACACAAACCTTGGGATACGACAGCAATACGCTGGGTCTTAACATACCCAGAAGTATATGAAGTCGGTGCATCCAATTTAGGGCATATCATCCTCTATAACATTTTGAATGCCCAACCGCGTCAATTGTGCGATCGCGCCTACCTCCCAGGACAAGACCTGGCAGCCAAACTACGCGAAACTAATACGCCATTGTTTGCGGTAGAGTCAAAGCGATCGCTTAGAGAATTCGACATTTTAGGTTTTAGCCTCAGTTACGAACTGGGTGCAACTAATATCCTCGAAATGTTGGATTTGGCTGGAATTCCCTTGACGTGGCGAGAACGCCAAAAAGCAGGGGAAGAATCTACTAGTCCCCAGTCCCAGTTTCCCTTGATTTTTGCTGGTGGGCAAACAGCGACATCGAATCCTGAGCCTTATGCGGACTTCTTCGACTTTTTCGCCCTTGGAGATGGAGAGGAACTACTGCCAGAAATTGGTTTGGTATTGGAAGAAGGCAAACAAGCAGGATTGAGTCGGGAAAATCTATTACTGGATTTGGCACAGATACCAGGCGTATATGTCCCCCAATTTTACGACATGGCAGAGGATGGCTCGGTTCATCCGCGTCGCCCAGACGTGCCAAAACGAATTTTGCGACGGGTTGCAACTCCCATACCAGCATATTCCATTGGGTTAGTTCCCTACGTAGAAACGGTGCATGACCGCTTAACCATTGAGATTCGGCGTGGTTGCACTCGTGGCTGTCGCTTCTGTCAACCAGGAATGCTGACTCGGCCCGCACGGGATGTAGAACCCGATCAGGTGGTAGAAGCAATTGAACAGGGAATGCGGGCAACTGGTTACAATGAGTTTTCCCTCCTATCTTTGAGTTGTTCTGATTATTTGTCCCTACCAGCAGTGGGGATGGAAATCAAAAATCGCTTAAAAAATGAAAACATTTCTCTGACTCTACCAAGCCAACGGGTAGACAGATTTGATGAGAATATTGCCAACATCCTTGGAGGTACGCGCCAAGGTGGACTGACTTTTGCTCCTGAAGCTGGAACTCAGCGAATGCGAGACATCGTGAATAAGGGTTTGACGAATGAAGAATTGTTGCGGGGGGTGAAAACGGCTTGGGAGCAAGGCTGGGATAAAATCAAGTTGTATTTTATGATTGGCTTGCCGGGTGAGACGGATACTGACGTTTTAGGCATTGCGGAAACTGTCAGCTGGTTACAGCGCGAATGTCGAGGTAAAGGCAGAAAACCCCTAAACTTTAACCTGACAATTTCTAACTTTACACCCAAACCGCATACACCATTCCAGTGGCACTCAGTCTCTACCACTGAATTTAAGCGCAAACAAAACCTCTTGCGGCAAGAATTCCGCCGGATAAAGGGAGTGAAGGTAAATTTTACCGATGTCCGCATTTCGGCAATGGAAGATTTTGTGGGAAGAGGCGATCGCAATTTGGGCAAGGTAGTCCGCCGTGCCTGGGAATTGGGTGCAGGTATGGATTCCTGGTATGAAAATTTAGATCAAGCTTTTAGTGCTTGGGGATCTGCGATCGCCCAAGCCGGTCTAGATTGGAAATACCGCCAAGTAGAAAATGGCGAATGGAATTTGTTTCACGCACAAGATCACAAGAGATCGGCAGATGGGGAAAATACCCAATACCTCACTCCTGTACAGACGCGATTAATCGCCTCTCTCCCCATTACCCCTTATCCCCAGAGGGAACCCCACCTTCCCCACTCCCTCGATATACCCCTTCCTTGGGATCATATTGATACCGGGATTGATAAAAAGTGGCTCAAAGAAGACTTGCAACGCGCCTTAGCAGCTGCAATTGTACCCGACTGCTCTTTTGAAGGTTGTTCTCACTGTGGCGTCTGTGGCACCGACTTTGGCCATAACGTTGTGATTGAATCACCCACTATTCCCAAATTCGCTGGCGAGTTTGTCCCCAATCCAACTAAGGCACAACGAATGCGAGTTTGGTTTGGGAAACAGGGTAATATGGCTTTGATCAGCCACCTAGATTTAATCCGTCTGTTTGACCGAGTTGTGCGACGAGCAAGCTTGCCAATCGCTTTCACTGGTGGGTTTCACCCCATGCCGCGAATTTCTGTAGCAACTGCTTTGGCTTTAGGGGCTACTAGTAGTGGTGAAATAGTAGATTTTGAGTTAACTGTGCCAGTAGAAGTTGATACTTTTCGAGAACAGTTGGCTCGTGAAATGCCCACAGACATACCTATATATCATGTAGAGCAGATAGATTTAAAAGGTAGTGCCGCTACCCAACTGCTGGAGGCCGCAGAGTATTTGATTACTATAGCGGTACTGGAAGAAACAACACCTATACAATGGCAAAACTGGATTGATCTAATCAAAGCCAAAGAAGAACTCTGGTACGAGCAAATAACAAAGTCAGGCAAGAGCCAGTTAATAAATCTGCGCGAGCGCTTATTTGAACTGGAATTAGTAGAAACCCATAAAAGCATTGCAGAATCTATCTCATCTGTGATGATCCGTTATCTAGGTAGCTATCGCCAGGACGGTTTGCTGTTGCGTCCCGAACAAATCCTGTTTATGCTAGAGACAGTGGCTAGTGTAGAATTTCAACTCCTGCACATCCACCGCAATCGGCTAATTTTAGGGATATAATCCCTGTAGGGCAGCTTGCTAGTAGTTGTCCTAACATGGCATATCGTCGGAATTGATTTTTAGCAAGGTTGCGTTAGAATGGTGTGAAGAGAAATTTTCTGGCGCTGCATTGAATTAGCTGGTTCACTACCCTGGTATTCAGGGGGCGAAAGCATACATATTAGAGTGCAACATCTAGGATTTTATCCCAGATAAACAAAAAGCAGATTAAAGAACACTCTCTCTATAGCTACCTTGTGAATCAGTGACTAACAGCAGGCTCGGTTAGCTTCTCTAAATCCATGCTTTTTAAACAATTGCTGAATGTCTAATCTACAGTAGTGCCCAAGAGCTAGTGCATTACTTTTCTAGAGTTGAAGCGACTGCCGTCGGTTATGCCGACTTGTAGACGTTTACAGACGCGCAAAGGGCGGCTTGCCCCAGGCTAGGGCAGCTGAAGGCAGGGTCGCAGCTGGCGTTGCTGAGTATAACCCTAAGGATAAATCCGGGGAATGGAAAATAGAAATAGTTTCTTTTTCTTAACGACTTCAGTAGGTTACTCTCAAATCAAGCGTCCTGGGTTAAAAGCTAACTCAGGATTTAGAACTTTCAACTCAGAACTCTCTTGATTGAGCGTATTGGATCACGAATCAATCACGGACTGTTGATTTAATTGCTGAAACAATACGCAGCCGGGTAAACGCTCTTAAGAGCGCCAATAGCTATTTAATTTAGAAGCTCAGATTTGCGATTTTTATTACCAGTAGCGCCTTTAGAGGGTTGTAGGGACAACAAAGGTATAACAAACCTCCATACCTATTGGTGCTGCCAGTTTTTGAGGAAATTGAATGCCAAAACAAATTATCATCGCGGAGCAGCACCAAATTGCTGCGGTTTTTTCTGAAGATCAAATACAGGAACTCGTTGTTGCTACGGGTCATCATCAAATAGGTGATATCTACTTAGGAGTAGTAGAAAACGTATTGCCTGGGATAGATGCGGCTTTTGTGAATATTGGCGACCCAGAGCGTAACGGTTTTATTCACGTCACCGACTTAGGTCCATTGAAGCTAAAGCGTACCGCAGCAGCAATTACAGAACTACTAGCACCACAGCAGAAAGTTTTGGTGCAAGTAATGAAAGAGCCAACGGGGACAAAAGGTCCCAGGCTCACGGGTAATATCACCTTACCCGGACGCTACGTAGTATTGATGCCCTATGGTAGGGGCGTAAATTTATCCCGACGGATTAAAAGTGAAAGTGAGCGCAACCGCTTGCGGGCGCTGGCGATTTTGGTCAAACCGGCGGGAATGGGTTTGCTCGTGCGTACAGAAGCCGAAGGCAAACCCGAAGAAGCGATTATGGAAGATTTGGAGGTGCTGCAAAAGCAATGGGAGACCATCCAGCTAGAAGCGCAGTCCACCCGGGCCCCAGCACTACTCAACCGGGATGATGACTTCATTCAGCGCGTATTGCGAGATATGTACGGCGCGGATGTGAATCGGATTGTCGTGGATTCTAGTACTGGTTTGAAGCGCGTAAAGCAGTACTTGCAGAATTGGAGTGGAGGTCAAACACCGCAGGGATTGTTGATTGACCATCACCGCGATCGCTCCCCAATTTTAGAGTACTTCCGCATTACTGCCGCCATTAGAGAAGCCCTAAAACCGAGAGTAGACCTACCTTCTGGAGGCTACGTCATCATAGAGCCGACTGAGGCATTAACCGTAATCGATGTTAACTCAGGTTCCTTTACGCGATCGGCAACAGCTAGAGAAACAGTTTTGTGGACAAACTGCGAAGCTGCAACAGAAATTGCTCGTCAGTTGCGTCTGCGGAATATCGCCGGGGTAATCGTCGTTGATTTTATTGATATGGAATCACGACGTGACCAACTGCAAGTTCTCGAACACTTTAATAAAGGACTCAAAGCAGACAAAGCTCGTCCTCAGATTGCTCAACTTACCGAACTGGGTTTAGTAGAACTGACCCGGAAGCGTCAGGGTCAAAACATTTACGAATTATTTGGTGAAACTTGTCCTACCTGTGGCGGTTTAGGACATACTGTGCGTCTCCCTGGAGAAATTGAAAACCGATTGCCAATACTATCAGATACACCAGAGCGCGAGCGTTTTGTCTCCCTGCCTCACCGAGAACCACGTCAGCCATCTGCCCGCATCCCGGAACCACGAGAAACCTATGATGGATTTGGGGAAGCATTTGACGGCGACTCGGAATTGAGTAACCTAAATCTGATCAATCATCCTAGTTATCAAGAACTTGATAATAAACGTCGTACCCGCACTCGCCGCAGTCGAATTGGCATTAATGGGTTAAATGGGAAAGATGAAGCTCGCCCTGTTGCCAATCCCCTGGCTTTTGTGAACGAGCCAGACTTAGACCTTGATGTGGAACCAGAACTAGGAGTTGCACCAGAGATCCCCTCACCCACCCTTGGTAAACCAGGTTGGAGTGAAAGAGTAGAGCGCATTAAAGTTATCAAGGCAGAGCCAATCAAACCTGTGGTAGAACCACCGGACATTAGGACTGTAGAAATGAGCCTCCAGGAACAGGATATGTTTGCCTTGATGGGAATATCTCCCTTGGTGAAGTTAGAGCAAGAGGTTAAAAATACCAAGTCTGTGATTATTAATGTGATTCAGCCCGGTCAACAGCCGACAACCTCAACTGAATCAACCTCAGAATCAACTGTTGTCCAAAAAGCAACACCTGAAGTAATTGCAACCAAGTTACCAATACCTAAAGTTATTGAACCAGAACAAAAATCTTTGATAGAAGAGACAACCCAAGCATCGGATCTGACTGCAAACCCTTCGGGACGCTTGTCTGCGAAAGCCTCCGCCAACGCGATCGCAGATGAAAGCGATTTGAACAGCACCTTTGCCGCCAACGCGATCGCAGATGAAAGTGACGCGAACAGCGCCGCTACTGCCAGCCGTCGTCGCCGCCGTCGTTCCTCCGCGATCGAGGATAATTAATTTGTTTTATGGTAGAAACATCGCCAACACCCTTAAAACAATCCAGTTGGCTGGAGTTTTCTACCTTGTCAGGGATTCCAGGGTTGGTTGCAGGTGTGGATGAAGTCGGGCGAGGCGCTCTATTTGGCCCCGTGGTGGCGGCAGCAGTGATTCTACCAGATCATGCTTTGCCAATACTGATGGCAGCTAAAATTAAAGACAGTAAAAAGTTGTCTAGTTCTCGTAGAACTCAGCTAGCGCAACAAATTTCTGGGCTGGCTATAGATTGGAAAATTGGGTTTGCTTCTAGTGCCGAAATTGACAAGATAAATATTTTGCAAGCGACGCTGTTAGCAATGAAGCGGGCTGTGCTGAAGTTAAAGGTACAGCCTGCACTTTGCTTGATTGACGGTAATCAGCCAATCAAAGACTTACTACTGCCGCAACAAACAATAGTCAAAGGGGACGAGCGATCGCTCGCTATTGCCTCTGCTAGTATTGTCGCTAAGGTTTGGCGTGACGAACTGGTACTGCGTCTAGCATTAAAATACCCTATGTACAACCTGGAGTGTAACAAGGGTTATGGTAGCCAGCAGCATTTGCTGGCTTTGCAACAATACGGGTCTTCGCCCCTGCATCGTCAGTCTTTTCGTCCTTGCCAAATCAAAGTACCGAACGCTGAGTGAGTGAACTACCCCAACCTATAGACGGACGGGGCTTCCCAATTCATCAGGAACAGCCTCCAGAACTCCGTAGTTCATTGGTCTGACATTCCCTCCAAAGGCAGGAGTCCTGGTTCCCAAGACCCAATTTTTTTCTTGTAACATATACCTATTAGCTTGGTTTTCGCTTATGGCATTGATAGTCAAGACCTAATTATCCTACCAGAGAAATCACCCACTCCCTATCCCCACCCTACTAAGAGTTGAGCGTGGGGACTTCCGCGATACGTTAAATAATTACTCAACATTCAGGATTGGTAATTCACTACTGTCACCGTCAAGTCCTCTATCTTTGGTTTGTGATACCACCCAATAGCGGTAATCCGCCAAAAGTTGATTTAATAACCGTTGCTTGACCGACAACAGCACGCTTTTGAGCAAACCATTGCCAGTAGCTTCTAAAATCGGCTTAGGAGTGAAGGAAAATGGCGGTGGAAAATCCACCAGCACTTCTAAATCAGCTTTTCCTTGCAGGCGAGTGCCAGTGCTAAACTCTTGAGGAGACAAATGCCCTTTTAAATTGAGAGCAAAGCGCTGGTTAATATACTCGAAACCGAGGATTTCACAGCCTAGCGATCGCAAATAAATAACTCCATTTGATTCCGCCCACACTCTCATGTCTACAGTAGGTTGAATACTTAGTGACATAAAAGTTAGCGGACGCATTTTCAAGCGAAATACTTCCTCAGAAAGCTGCTGAATCCGGCTATTGTCAACTAAAGTTTTAACCAAACGCTGAGGCTGACGCAAGTAGTGCTGAATGGGAATAGGCTGCTCTGGAACAGCAATTTCCACTGATTGTGAGGCAGTAAACTTGGTAGCCATGAATTGAAGGAAGTAATTGTTTGATACTTCTATTATTGATTAATTTCTTGTGTTTATTTTTTTAATTTAGTTTACATTGGGCTACCAATTTCAATAAGAATCCCATCTAAATCACGGACATAAGCCACTGTTTGTCCCCAAGGCTTAACTTTGGCATCTACAACAACCACAGCACCAGCTTTTATGGCACGCGATAAAGCTGCTGCTATATCGTCTGTTAAAAAACCAACCTCAATACCAGCAGGTAGATTTGACAGACTGTTTTCTTGGAATCCCTGGGGAAGGTAAGATTTTGCAAGTTCATTTGAGGCAAAAGCGAGAGTTGTTCCACCCGTTTCCATCTCAGCGTATTGTTTGCTCTCGTGAATAAATTGCTGTTTTAGTCCGAACGCCTTTTCGTAAAAAGCGACCGACTGGGCAACATCCTTTACATAGAGAATTGTGTAGGAGAACTTCATAATATTTACTTCTCACTTAAACAACCACTGAAATCAAATTAGTACATTTGCTCTACTCAGTCAAGCCTCCACACCATTGAACAGTGACAAACTGTATAATTACGCTACCTAAAAGAGCGGTACGCAATCAAATGAATCAAGTTCAACCAATATTCTCGATCAATAAAGAAAGGCTGGGTTTAGCCACGATATAGTCTATAAATTGAACAGATAACTAATAAACACCATGACTTTATCGATCGCACATTTAGGGCCTCCCGGCACTTACACAGAACAAGCAGCTGTTTTTTATGTCAACTGGTTGAGCAAAAGTACGGGAGTTGAAGCGACGTTATGTCCATATCCCACCATCTCCCAATCACTGCACGCCGTTACTGATGGTCAAGCCCACTTGGCTGTTGTGCCAGTGGAAAATTCTATTGAAGGGAGTGTTACCACAACACTGGATACACTTTGGCAGTTGGACAGTTTGCGAATTCAGTTGGCTTTGGTATTACCCATTGCTCATACTTTAATTTCCTGCGCGTCTAGCTTAGATAATATAAAAACTGTTTACTCTCACCCGCAAGCTTTGGCACAATGTCAGCGATGGTTAGAGCGGTTTCTGCCGACTGTACAGATTATTCCCAGCAATTCTACAACCGAAGCACTACAGCGATTGGAGCAAGACACAACAACAGCAGCGATCGCTTCTAGTAGAGCTGCTCAACTCTACAAATTGCCCATACTTGCTAGTAACATTAACGACTCTCCAGAAAACTTTACTCGTTTTTGGGTAGTAAGTCAGGGTGAAGCGGACACCGGATACCAGATATCAAAAGTGCCAGCCAGCTATACATCCCTAGCTTTTAGTATGCCTGCTAATGCACCCGGAGCATTGGTCAAACCTTTGCAAATATTTGCTCAGTTAGGGATTAATCTTAGCCGGATTGAATCTCGTCCGACGAAGCGATCGCTAGGCGAATACTTGTTTTTCATGGATTTAGAAGCGGATGCCAAGGAAGCACAAATGCAATCTGCTTTAGCAGAATTAACTATCCACACAGAAATTTTAAAAATTCTTGGCGTTTACAATGTTTTGCCGATCAGTCCTGTTACTTGATAAATTAGGAGTTATCAGTTAGGAATTAAGAGTTATCAGTTATCAGTTAGGGACTATAAATTATAAGTTATCAATTTTTTATTTTGTGTTATTTTTTCCTAACTCCTAACTCCTAACTCCTAACTCCTAACTGCTCACTTTTGATTAAATGTATCTTTGAGAACAGCGCGAGCTGCCAAGTGATTCCGAGTAGAAGTTAAAATTTCTGCTTCCCGCTCTAGACGAGTTGAAGTATCTTGCATTTCTAGCAATAACTGCTGCTCTGCGGCGACACCGTAAAGATTACTGGCTACCCAATAAGATAGCTCTGTTGGTAGGTCAGGCAAATCTTCTGGCAGTTCGATATTTTGTTCGGTTAATTTGGCTGACAAACGCACAACATCTCGAAGTAGTTGTTCTACTTCAGAAGACAAAGGCCGCAAATCTTTAGTCGGCGCTTGGTCTTCAATCCACTCCACTAAGCCAACACGGTATGGCTTTTCACGAACATACTCTAATACACGAAATCTTTGCTGCCCTAGAGTCAACATCTTGATCCGATCATCTGGGAGTCGCTGGTGATGAACGATTTCCGCACAACAACCAGTGTTTGCAATTGTGCCTTTAACAGGATCGAACATCAAAACACCGAACCTGCGATCGCTTTCCAAAATCGTGTTCATCATGATTCGGTAGCGAAATTCAAAGATGTGCAGGGGCAATGGCCTTGTAGGAAATAGAACTACTTCGGGTAACGGGAACAGAGGTAGTTCACGAACTGCAATTTTAGAAGATGATGTCATTGTTACCTTGGTATAAACTTAATCTTAAAAAATAATTTTTCTCTGCTTTTCCCGTACTTTGTCTACATTCTATCATTTGTTTCCGAGCTAAATAAAAGCCCTGAGATATATTTCTTCAGGGCGATGTAAATATTCATACTAATCACATTTGTCATTTGTCATTTGTTTATTGACCAATGACCAATGACCAATGACCAATGACCAATTAAAGTTTGACTTCGATATCTACACCCGATGGTAGATCCAATTTCATCAGGGCATCGATAGTCTTAGAAGAGGGCTGATAAATGTCAATAATCCGGCGATGAGTACGGGTTTCAAAGTGTTCCCGTGAATCTTTATCTACGTGAGGCGATCGCAGCACACAATAGATCCGGCGTTTTGTTGGTAAAGGAATTGGGCCTATAGCTGTAGCGTTGGTGCGGTTAGCTGTGTCTACAATCTTCTCGCAAGATGTATCTAATAGGCGGCGGTCAAAGGCTTGTAAGCGAATTCTAATTTTCTGCTGCTGTAGAGTTGCCATCTTTAATTTTCCAGGTTCTGCGTAATTAGGGGAGTAGTTAGAGGGTAAAGGTTACAGCTTATAGGTTACAGAAAACTATCACCTGTCCCCTGTAACCTATTACTTTATTTATAGAGGGAAGAGAAAGGAGCAGAGAGGCATAATAAATACCATCTCTGCTCCTTCGTTATGAGCAAAAAGGTGCTACTTCAAAATTTTGGAGACGACACCAGCACCGATAGTGCGGCCACCTTCGCGGATAGCGAAGCGCATTCCTTGTTCAATAGCGATCGCGTTGATCAATTCTACTGTCATTTTAATGCGATCGCCTGGCATGACCATTTCGGCTTCGCTGCCATCATCAGAGGTGAAGGCTTTGATCGTACCAGTTACGTCGGTTGTCCGCACGTAGAACTGGGGACGGTAGCCGGAGAAAAATGGAGTCTTACGACCACCTTCTTTTTCTGTTAAAACGTATACTTCACCTTCAAATTGAATGTGAGGTTTAATTGAACCTGGTTTGGCGATTACCATCCCCCGTTCAATATCAGCCTTCTGAATACCCCGGAGGAGTACGCCAGCGTTGTCCCCAGCCATACCTTGGTCAAGACTTTTCTTGAACATTTCAATACCAGTTACGGTAGTGGCGCGAGTATCTCTGATACCAACTAGTTCAACGTTATCGCCAACTTTGACTATACCCCGTTCAATCCGACCGGTGGCGACAGTACCACGACCTGTAATTGAGAATACGTCTTCTACAGCCATCAGGAAGGGCTTATCAACATCCCGCTCAGGGGTGGGGATGAAAGAATCTACAGCGTCCATCAATTCGTAGATTTTGTCTACCCAAGGATTTTCACCCCGTTTGGTCTTGGGATTCTTGGCCATTACTTCCAGAGCTTGCAGACCAGATCCTTTGATAATGGGGATATCGTCGCCAGGGAAATCGTAGCTGGTAAGCAATTCTCGAAGTTCTAGTTCCACTAGTTCTAGGAGTTCTGGGTCATCCATCAAGTCTTCCTTGTTCAAGAAGACAACCAGACTGGGAACACCGACCTGTTTTGCCAACAGGATGTGTTCGCGGGTTTGGGGCATCGGTCCATCGGTAGCAGCTACTACGAGGATGCCACCATCCATCTGGGCAGCGCCGGTGATCATGTTCTTCACATAGTCAGCGTGTCCAGGGCAGTCTACGTGAGCATAGTGCCGACTAGCAGTTTCATACTCAACGTGAGCGGTATTGATGGTAATACCCCGCGCCTTTTCTTCTGGCGCGTTATCGATTTGGTCGTAACCCTTAGCTATAGCTTGACCCATAGCTGCCAAGGTCATGGTAATGGCTGCTGTTAACGTGGTTTTACCGTGGTCAACGTGGCCAATGGTACCGATATTGATGTGGGGTTTATTCCTTTCAAACTTTGCGCGTGCCATGAATGCTCATTTCCTTATTTTAACTAAGCGTTCCCTTTGCCTTTAGCAATGATTGCCTCAGCCACGTTGCGAGGTACTTCTTCGTAGCGACTAAACTCCATTGAGAAGATGCCCCGACCTTGGGTCTTCGACCGGATATCAGTAGCGTAGCCAAACATGGTCGCCAGTGGGACTTTGGATGTCACCTTAGCGAGTCCTTGTTCAGTGCTTTGGCTTTCAATCTGCCCCCGTCGGGCAATCAGGTCGCCAATGACATTCCCGATATAGTCTTCGGGAACTTCAACCTCAACTTTCATCATAGGCTCTAAGAGGACGGGTGAAGCTTTCAGCACAGCCTCTTTCATCGCCATTGAGCCAGCGATTTTGAAAGCCATTTCCGAAGAGTCTACATCGTGATATGACCCATCAATTAGCGTCGCTTTGACGTCAATCAACGGATATCCCGCGACAACACCGGATTCGCAGCTTTCTTTCATTCCTTGTTCGGCTGGGTTGATGTACTCTTTAGGTACTGTACCGCCGACAATTTTGGAGACGAATTCAAAACCACTACCGGGTTCTCCAGGCTCCAAATTGATCACAACGTGACCGTATTGACCTTTACCACCACTTTGGCGGATGAATTTGCCCTCAACTTTGTTCACAGCTTTCCGAATTGTTTCCCGGTAAGCTACTTGCGGCGCACCAACATTCGCTTCCACCTTGAATTCTCGTAACATCCGGTCTACTAGAATTTCTAGGTGTAGCTCTCCCATCCCCGCGATCACGGTTTGGTTTGTTTCCGGATCGACGCGGACACGGAAGGTGGGGTCTTCTTCCGAAAGAGATTGCAGAGCCTTGGATAGTTTATCCATGTCATTCTTGGTTTTGGGTTCAACCGCCACCGAAATTACAGGCTCAGGAATGAATAGGGATTCCAGAATTACTGGCGATCCTTCTTCACAGATCGTGTCACCTGTCAAGGTGTCTTTCAATCCCAGGGCTGCTCCCAAATCACCCGCTCGCAGTTCATCGACATCTTGTCGGTCATCTGCTTTCATCAGAACTAAGCGGGAAATCCGTTCTTTTTTATTCTTACTAGCGTTGAGGACGTAGCTACCCTTTTTCAACACACCAGAATAAACGCGAACAAATGTCAGGCGACCATAAGGGTCAGCCATAATCTTGAATGCCAGAGCCGCTAGGGGTTCGTTGTCATCAGCCCGTCGTTCAACGCTATCGCCATTCGGCAGTAAGCCTTGAATTGGTGGCACTTCACTTGGCGATGGCAGATAATCGACAACGGCATCCAGCATCAATTGCACGCCTTTGTTTTTGAATGCCGAGCCACAAAGTACTGGTACGATTGTGCCAGCAACTGTGCCTTTACGCAGACCAAGAGCGATTTCGTCTGCTGTCAGTTCTTCGCCCTCGAAGTACTTAGCCATTAGAGTGTCATCAGTTTCTGCCACTGCTTCGACTAGCTTGACGCGGTATTCATCTACCTGCGCTTGCAATTCCGCGGGGATATCCGTTTCCTGAATATCGGTTCCTTGGTCATTTGCGTAAATATACGCACGTCGATGTACCAAGTCGATGATCCCTTGGAATTCGGTTTCACTACCAATTGGTAATTGAATAGCGATCGCATTCGCCCGCAAGCGATCGCGCATTTGCTCGTGAACTTTATAGAAGTTTGCTCCAGTGCGATCCATCTTGTTGATAAAGGCGATCCGAGGAACTTTGTAGCGGTCTGCTTGCCGCCACACTGTCTCAGACTGCGGTTGCACGCCGCCCACAGAACAAAATACTGCGATTACACCATCTAACACGCGCATGGAACGCTCAACTTCAATTGTGAAGTCTACGTGACCCGGAGTATCGATAATGTTAATTTGATGATCTTTCCAACTGGTACTGATAGCAGCCGCAGTAATGGTAATTCCCCGCTCCCGCTCCTGCTCCATCCAGTCTGTGACGGCAGTTCCTTCGTGAACTTCGCCAATTTTATGAATTATTCCAGAGTAAAACAATATTCTCTCTGTTGTTGTTGTTTTGCCCGCATCTATATGCGCCGCAATACCGATGTTGCGTACTTTCGCTAGCGGGATCGTGCGTGCCACAATTACCTCCTATAGTTTTTGCCTCATGATATCTTGTATATTACTCTTTGTTAAGATTCTATACTTTTGCGGAAAACCGCCTTTTTTTGTAAATCTACGATATACCGCTTCGGGAGGGCGATATATCGCTTTTCTACTTAGTAACGATAGTGTGCAAATGCTTTGTTAGCTTCCGCCATCCGGTGCGTTTCTTCCCGTTTGCGAATGGCATTTCCAGTTTCGTTGGCAGCATCCATTAACTCATTTGCCAATTTGCTTGCCATTGTGCGGCCTGGTCTAGACCGGGAATATTGCACTAACCAACGCAGTGCTAGGGTAGTGCC
The DNA here is from genome assembly GCF_036919555.1 of Nostoc sp. Lineage (GTDB taxonomy): Bacteria > Cyanobacteriota > Cyanobacteriia > Cyanobacteriales > Nostocaceae > Nostoc. The sequence goes on along the minus strand of NZ_JBALCS010000030.1, from coordinate 42,453 downwards.
ACGTTCTGTACGCACTTCCATTGGTACTTGGTAGGTTGCTCCGCCAACTCGCCGAGCTTTTACTTCTACTAAAGGCGTGGCATTTCGCACCGCTCTTTCAAAGGTTTCTAAGGCAGCGCTACCAGTGCGTTCCTCAATAGTTTTCAATGCATCATAAACAATCCGTGCGGCAAGCGATTTCTTGCCATGACGCATGATCCGCCTGATAATCATGCTCACAAGGCGACTGTTATATACGGAATCAGACGGAACTGGGCGCCTTTGAATAACACCACGACGAGACATACTTCACCTTTAATTCGGAATTGGCAACGAAATTATATGCTATCAGACACCGGAAACTAAAAGTGGTGGAACCCAACCCTCAGACTTCCTCAATTTTCTTCGGCTGTTGCAGCGAGGCTGACCTATTGACTGCCAATTTTGGATTTTGGATTAAGCGTTTTCGTTATATGCCCCTACCCTTGCGGTTAGAACAAATCAAAAATCGAGAATCTTTAAGCCCTATTCCCTTTTGGGTCGGGTAAATCCAAAATCGCAAATCTAAAATTGTATGACTTGCTACCTGCAACTAAATACTCAAGGCAACAAGATTATAAACTTTAATGTCCAGATGAGAATTTTGCTGTGGGTTACAGCGTTCTCCTCAGAACTTCTAGACTTGCTCGCTTAGTGTAGGTATAGCTTGCTTGATTTTTTGAAACAGACCTTGGCAGCCTTGATAACTGCTGTTAGAACACAGGCGGTAATCATTTTTTGTCCTTGGGCGCTTTTAAGGCAGACGATTAATCGTGTTGGATGCGATTAATCGTCTAATCCTATTTTTTCGCTTCTTTGGGACGTTTGGTTCCATACTTGGAACGGCCTTGCTTGCGGTCTTTGACTCCGGCTGTATCTAGGGTGCCACGGATAATGTGGTATCTCACGCCTGGTAGATCCTTAACCCGACCGCCACGAATCATCACAACTGAGTGTTCTTGTAAGTTGTGACCAATGCCTGGAATGTAAGCTGTGACTTCAAATCCAGAGGTAAGTCTGACTCTTGCTACTTTGCGTAGGGCTGAGTTAGGCTTTTTTGGTGTGGTCGTGTATACTCTGGTACAAACTCCCCGACGTTGGGGACATTGTTTCAGAGCCGGGGACTTGGTTTTCTGACGCGCTTGTTCGCGCTCATTTCGTATTAGCTGCTGTATTGTTGGCATGAGTTACAGCGCGTAAAGCTGCTTATGGTCTAAGTTTTAACAAATCCTGATTATATCGTTTTTTACTGTTTTATGTCAATTGTTGTTTATCAATTGTTTGACCAATGACTAATGACTCAAGGAGAAGGAATTGCCACAGCTACAGGTAGCGATCGCCTGGGGGTTGTGGAAGCGAAAACCACCACCCATTAAGTCTTCTGAATAATCAACCCTCAAACCGTTGAGGTAATTTAAGCTTGCGGCATCTATGACTACTTGAATCTCATCCAAGTCGAAAACCTGGTCGCCAACTTTTATTGCTTTATCGAAGGACATATCATAAAAGAACCCACAACAACCACCTGGTTTTACTGCCAATCTAAACAAGACGTTTGGTTGCTGCTTGGACTTTATTCGCCCAATCTCAGTCGCGGCTGCTGGACTCAGATGAATCATGGAACTCGTTTTTTGCAATTGAATACCCGATCTTCATTTTACAGATGGGTTAACCCTTGCTATCTCCCTGTACCAAATCACCGAACCCATGAGCGCGATCCCTATTACTACATTTATAGCATATAGCACTAATATGTATGCTTCAGTCCCCACCTTAACTAGGTAGGGACTTCTGGTGTGCAGTGTTTACCAAAGAGGGTTTGCACAAAAATGTATCTATTCAGTTTTGGGATTAAAGCCTTTAGATAGTTTTAATCCTTGGTACGAGCATAGTCATCTTGGTAGCGAATAATATCATCTTCTCCCAAGTATTCGCCATTTTGCACTTCAATCAACACCAAGGGGATCACGCCAGGATTCTCTAAACGATGAGATGTACATTGAGGTACATAGGTTGACTCATTATTGCTCAGTAGTACTTCTCGCTCACCACAAGTTACCCTAGCTGTACCAGAGACAACGATCCAATGTTCGCTGCGGTGGTGGTGCATTTGTAGACTGAGGCGGTGTCCGGGCTTAACTTCGATGCGCTTGATTTTGTATCCGCGCCCTTCTTCCAAAACTGTAAAAGCACCCCAAGGACGTAACTCTGTTGCAGCAACACCTCTGGAAGTGATAGCTGGAGGTAGGTGTAGAGTCTCAGTGTGTGTAGTTTCTTGATATCGAGCCATAGTTACCTCATTTGGAGCCATAACAAACCGTTCGTACTCTTTACTATTGATAAAAATTTTGGCGCTATCTTGCAACCTTGAAAATCAGCAATTTTGTCGCACCGTAATAAACATAGCAAAATCAAACCTTATGGTGTAAATCATCACTACTAAAACTACTATGTCTATACCAAGTCTTCATCAAGCAAAATGGCAGCTTGTTCTAAACTTTAAAAAAGGATGGGGGATTGGGCATTGGGGATTGGGCATTAGGCATTGGGCATTGGGCATTGGGCATTGGGCATTGGGCATTGGGCATTGGGCATTGGGCATTGGTAATTAAGAGACTTCTCTATTCCCTAATTATTAATGCGTAAGTCCTATTATTTTTGAATTTTGAATTGTTAACGTGGTTGCAGGAAAATACCAATTCCGTTATGAACACGAGCGGCAGTACTAGGCGAGCGGTCGAGTAGTTGCCCTCCTAAATAAAGGCTGGTAGAACTACCACCGTCCAAATTCAGGGCATCCACACAGCCCATGAGTTGCATCAATTGGGCATGTTCTGCCAAATTAGGCCCATAACCGCCGACACGATTATGTGTGGCAGTAATCATCAGTGTGCCTGTTGCCGTTGTGCAAATACCGCTACGAATAGCTTTTTCGGCAATAAAGGCATTGCTGAATTTTTCGCCTTTGGCATCAAGGACAATTTGACGGTTTTGGACTAATAGCGGACCCGCTCCAATAATCTGGGGATAACGACTAAAATCAGCTGGAGCCGTGACGCTGGAAATACTTACTGCGCTTCCAATAGGTAGTTGTGAGGCTGCACTAGCAGCGTTAGCGCGTAAAGTTAGCAGGTAGCCATCCTGGGGAATGGGAACCGCCATACCACCTACTTTGTCGCCTGGTAACTGTTCAGTAATTTGGTCTTTCTGTACCACTAGGATAATTTCGTTGTCTGTCAGGGGCGTGTAAGTTAATCCCCAAGCTGGGGTGTAACGAGCAATGCCACTCTGGACGTAACCACTGTTGAGGAACAGAATTGGTAAGCGCTGGTTATTTGCTGTGATTAAAGTTTCTTCTAAGGTGAGACGACCGAAGTAAAATTGGCCAGAATCATTCCAAGCGATCGCACCCCGGTTAAGAATGGGGCCTGATAACCACTGACTATCCCGACGAATCGCACCCAATGGCAATCTGTTATTACGGTTAAAATAACCACCATTAATCCCAGCTACTGCTAAGTAACGTTGTGCTGTTTGAATTAAGGTAGCAGTACCCGCAAGCCCATTAGGACTAGCCCACATAGGTTTCAACGTTAGCCCAAATTTGCGGGGATTAACTTCTAACCAAACCACAGGAAAGCGGTCTGTGCCTAAGTTTACATAATGCTGTCGCCAGCGCAATCCTGGCGCCCAAGTAATATCCCGTTCTTCTAAAGGATCGGGTCGAATATCGATAATGAGGCGATTGGGGTTAGCTACAGTACTAACTTGAGGCGATAAACCAAAGGGAACGCTCAGACTAATAATCGTTTGGTTTTTCACCACCTCTACATGTTGAATCAGTGGTTCAGGGGCTGGTGCTAGTGCTGGTGCTGGTGATAATTGTTTGAGTAGGTTTTGCAGCAATGTTGGTGGTGCTGGTGGTAGCTGGGGGGTATAGCGTTCTATCAAAACAGGATCGGCTATTCCATCCAGGGTAACTGTCCACTCTCGATTTGGCGGTACAGTAGATTTGGGAGTTAGTGTGTTTGAATCAGAGGATGGAGTTTGAGGTTTTGCGATCGCTAACCCTTCTGTAACTTGCCAGGGAGTTGGACGATCTAAATCGACAAGAATCCGAGCCTGTTGTAAAGGAGTAACACTCGCGTCTGAAGGTTGCTGGCTCTGAATAATATTTGTCACTTGCGCTTTTGGGGTAGCAATTACCAAGGTGTTGCCACTGACTTGGATTTGCCAGCCGGCTGTTTGAGCAAAATTAGTAATATCCAGATAGCGATATGCTCCTAGTAGCCTGGTGGCTAAAACCACTGGCTTTGTCACCGATGAAAACCACTGTATTGGTTGCCTCGCCCAATTACTACTATTTAAGAAATTTACTCCCATTAATTGCCTGAATGTCCCGTCACTGAGATGAGTTGTTATTTGACCAGATTTTCCAGGTCGCTGCAACCAAGTTCCTGGTAAGATACGCCCATTGAGGGAAACTTGATTACCAGAGAATGCCACACTTGTTAAAGGAGATGCAGGTGACTGTGAGGTTAACCTGGGTATTGATTTGATGGTTTTCGGCGACTCCTGGGCGTTGGTAGCGCAGGTAGTAGTTAAGCACAGTGCTGTCAAAAATATTGGTGACACAGTAGCCCGGAAAAACCTGCGATCGCCCTTGGCATTGGCGGAGCGATCGCTATTCCCTAATTGGCAACAATTCAGCATTTTTACCATAATTTACTAGGTACTTTTGAAAAGTATCACCCAAGGTATAAACTAACTAATTATTTGGAAATATAAAAAAAACATGACTTTCTTTTTGAGAAAACATGGTATTATCTATATTGGCTTGTTATCTCTTTTAAACATAAATAACCATTTAGGGGCTAAGTCCACTGCAACCAAGTGTTTGAACTAGCACTAATTCCAACCACACTATACACGGTGGTCTTGGTTATCAAAACTGGATTAAGATATTCAATCCTGACTGAAGGTTGCGATTGTTGCTAGTTCAGTTGGGTGTAGTTAAATAGTTAGATGTCTGGCAACTGGTAACCAGCAAAAGTTTAGACAACAACAAAAATATTTGGGAATTGTCAAATGGGTATATATTGTAATACGCTGATCTTATTGCTGGTTCAGGATGAATTTGGCTTTAAAACATAGTATAGCCTTGAGTTTTAATTTTGTTTCAGATGAGCCGAAATAGGCTCTAGGAGTAGCTAGCGTGCATCTGGAAAAAGGGGATTGAGAAAATACTTAGCTTCACAATATAAAAAAGAAACTGTCAGGGCAAAAATAATGTCTTGGCGGAGGTAATTTATTTAACACCGCATAAATACATAAAAAATACGCAACATTCTAACGCGGGTGAACTAATAAAGTAAAACCTAAAATTTTTTTTCCTAAATTTCGGTGCTTATATATTTCTCCATCGCTGAATTTAGAAATTTTTTCCCACAATGTAGTGGCGAAATTGGTAACTCAATACTTCAGGAACAGGGTATGAATAATAAACCGATGAATCAAGACCAGAAAATCACAGCAAAGATAAACTCAAGAGATACATATCAGGGGCAAAAGTGGTTAGTAGAGGAACGAGATGCCTGTGGTGTCGGTTTTATTGCTCATCGCCAGAATCATACCAGCCACGAAATTGTCGAAAAAGCCTTGGCTGCTTTAACCTGCTTAGAGCATCGAGGAGGTTGTAGCGCTGATCAAGACTCTGGTGATGGTGCTGGAGTATTGACAGCAATACCTTGGGAGTTGTTCCAACAAGATTTTGCTCAAACGGGGAAGGAATTTTCATCCACCAATAATATAGCTGTGGGGATGATCTTTCTACCACAAGACCAGGAAGCAGCCCAAAAAACTAGGGCGACTGTTGAGCAAGTAGCTGCTGAAGAAAAATTGATTGTACTGGGTTGGCGAGTAGTGCCAGTGCAAACTGATTTACTGGGGGTACAAGCAAGAGAAAATCAACCCCAAATTGAACAAGTTTTGTTAGCTTCTGTTGACAAAAGCGGCGATGAATTAGAACGACAGTTGTATATTACCCGCCGCCGCATTAGTAAAGTTGCAACCAAAATCTCAGAAGAATTTTATATCTGCTCCTTGTCAAGTCGCACAATTGTCTACAAAGGCATGGTGCGTTCCGCCGTCTTGGGCAACTTTTATCACGATTTAAAAAATCCAGCTTACAAAAGCGCCTTTGCTGTTTATCACCGCCGCTTTAGTACCAATACGATGCCCAAGTGGCCTCTAGCTCAACCAATGCGGCTTTTGGGTCACAACGGCGAAATCAATACCTTGTTGGGTAACATCAACTGGATGATGGCACGAGAAGCTAGCCTGAATCATCATGTTTGGGGCGATCGCATTCAAGAACTCAAGCCATTAGTTCACATTGATAACAGCGACTCAGCTACCCTAGACAACGTACTGGAATTGTTGGTGTGTTCTGGACGCAGCCCCTTGGAAGCTTTAATGATTATGGTTCCAGAGGCTTACCAAAATCAGCCTTCTTTGCGTGACTCTCCAGAAATTGTTGATTTCTACGAATATTACAGTGGACTACAAGAAGCGTGGGACGGGCCAGCACTTTTAGTATTCAGCGATGGCAAAAAAGTTGGTGCAACACTAGATCGTAATGGCTTAAGACCAGCTCGCTATCTGATTACTAAAGATGACTACATTGTTGTAGCTTCTGAAGCTGGGGTAGTTGATTTCCCAGAAGCCGATATTGTCGAGAAAGGTAGACTCGGACCAGGGCAAATGATTGCCGTGGATTTAGTAAACCAGGAAGTGCTGAAAAATTGGGAGATTAAGCAGCGCATCGCCAAGCAGCACCCTTATGGTGAATGGCTGCAACAGTACCGTCAAGAACTCAAAGAAATTGTCAGTAGTCAGTCATCAGATGGGAATGGAAATGGACATCTGGCTGCTGAAAATCGTAACGGGCATAGTACACCTGACAAAGTTGACAAGCAAAGCTTGCTTCAGTTTCAAACAGCCTTTGGTTACACCACAGAAGATGTAGAAATGGTGATTCATCCAATGGCGATCGCCGGTTCAGAGCCGACTTTCTGCATGGGTGATGATATTCCTTTAGCGGTGTTGTCACAAAAGCCCCACCTGCTTTATGACTATTTCAAACAGCGCTTTGCTCAGGTGACAAACCCAGCGATCGATCCCCTCCGGGAAAAGCTAGTAATGTCTCTGAAAGTCGAACTGGGTGAACGGGGTAACTTATTAGAACCCAAGCCAGAATATGCGCGGAGATTAAAACTTGAGTCGCCATTGTTGACAGAGGTAGAGTTGGAGGCGATTAAGCTGTCAGGATTTGCCACAGCCGAGTTGTCAACCCTATTTGCGATCGCCACTGGTCCAGAAGGATTGAAAGCCGCAGTAGAATCTTTACAAGCACAAGCAGCTGAATCAGTCCGGGCAGGTGCAAGGATTTTAATATTAAGCGATGCCTATGGCGGGCTACACCAACGGATAAATGTAAATGACGGTATCAGCACAGAATATACCTACATTCCTCCCCTGTTAGCAGTGGGTGCCGTACATCATCACCTGATTCGTGAAGGGTTGCGAATGAAAACATCCCTGATTATCAATACTGCCCAATGCTGGAGTACTCATCACTTTGGTTGTCTCATTGGCTACGGTGCTGGTGCAGTTTGCCCGTATATGGCTTTAGATACGGTGCGTGATTGGTGGTCTGATCCCAAAACTCAAAAGTTAATGGCTGTGGAGAAAATTCCAGCCCTGACCCTAGAACAAGCTTTAGGAAACTATCGCAAAGCAGTAGAATCAGGTTTACTAAAAATTCTCTCCAAGATGGGAATTTCTCTGCTCTCCAGCTATCAAGCAGCCCAAATCTTTGAAGCTATTGGCATCGGTGGGGATTTAATCGAACTGGGATTCCGTGGTACGACTTCCCGCATTGGTGGTTTGAGTGTTAGCGAACTCGCTGATGAAGTGCTTTCTTTCCATAGCAAGGCTTTCCCAGAACTGACGACCAAGAAATTAGAAAACCTGGGCTTTGTGCAATACCGTCCTGGCGGCGAGTACCACATGAATAGCCCAGAACTGGTCAAGGCGCTGCATAAGGCTCTAGATGGCAAAACCTACGACCACTACGAAGTCTACAAAAAGCATCTCCAAGGCAGACCAGTAACAGCCTTACGGGACTTGCTGGACTTCCAAGGCGAGCGCACACCAATTCCTCTAGAAGAAGTGGAGTCAGTAACTGAAATTGTCAAACGCTTCTGTACAGGTGGGATGTCTTTAGGCGCTTTGTCAAGAGAAGCCCATGAAACTTTAGCGATCGCTATGAACCGCATTGGCGGTAAATCTAACTCAGGGGAAGGCGGCGAAGACCCAGTGCGCTATACAGTTTTAGATGATGTAGACGAGTTTGGTCACTCACCGACCCTACCTCATTTAAAAGGATTGCGGAATGGTGATAAAGCTTATAGTGCCATTAAGCAAGTTGCATCGGGACGCTTTGGAGTTACGCCAGAGTACCTAGTCAACGCCAAACAAATTGAAATCAAAATTGCCCAAGGTGCCAAGCCTGGGGAAGGTGGACAACTACCAGGTCCCAAGGTGAGCCAATACATTGCGATGTTAAGGCGCTCGAAGCCAGGTGTGACGCTGATTTCGCCGCCACCGCACCACGATATTTATTCTATTGAAGACCTAGCGCAACTGATTTTTGATCTCCACCAAATTAATCCCAAAGCAAAGGTATCGGTGAAGCTAGTTTCAGAAGTTGGCATTGGCACGATCGCTGCTGGTGTAGCTAAGGCAAACGCCGATATTATCCAGATTTCTGGCCATGATGGTGGTACAGGTGCATCGCCATTAAGTTCGATTAAACATGCTGGCTCACCGTGGGAACTCGGTTTAAGTGAAGTGCATCGCGTCTTGATGGAAAATAGCCTGCGCGATCGGGTGATTTTGCGCGTAGATGGCGGACTCAAGAGTGGTTGGGATGTGGTAATAGGTGCATTGATGGGCGGTGAAGAATTCGGTTTCGGCTCCATTGCCATGATTGCTGAAGGCTGTATTATGGCGCGAGTTTGTCACATGAACACCTGCCCTGTAGGTGTTACTACTCAGAAAGAAGAACTCCGCAAGCGGTTTACAGGAATACCGGAACAGGTTGTCAACTTCTTCTACTTCATCGCCGAAGAAGTGCGTAGTTTGTTAGCCCGACTTGGCTACCCTTGTTTGTCAGAAATCATTGGACGTGCAGATTTGTTGAAACTGCGCCCAGAGGTAAAACTCACCAAAACGCGATCGCTGAATCTGGACTGTTTACTCCAGTTACCAGATAGCAGAGAAAATCGTAGCTGGTTGGTGCATGAAGAAGTCCACAGCAACGGCGTGGTTTTGGATGACAAATTGCTTGCCAATCCCGACATTCAGGCTGCCATTGGCAACCAATCTACTGTCACCAAGACCTACCCTATTGTCAATACTGACAGAACAGTAGGCACAAGATTAGCAGGAGCGATCGCTTCTCAATATGGTGATAGCGGTTTTGAAGGACAAATTAATCTCAATTTCACAGGTAGTGTTGGGCAAAGCTTTGGTGCGTTCAACCTCCCTGGCATAATTCTGACTCTGCAAGGAGAAGCAAACGACTACGTAGGTAAAGGGATGCGTGGTGGTGAAATCATCATCAAACCTCCATCTGATGCTACCTATAATGCAGCACAAAATGTGATAGTTGGCAATACCTGCCTCTATGGTGCTACTGGTGGCATATTATTTGCCAACGGTCAAGCAGGAGAGCGCTTTGCTGTGAGAAACTCCAAAGGCATAGCAGTGATTGAAGGCGCTGGGGATCACTGCTGCGAATACATGACAGGTGGTGTGATTGTCGTCCTTGGCAAGGTAGGACGTAACGTAGCTGCTGGAATGACTGGTGGACTGGCATACTTCTTAGATGAAGATGACTCATTTCGTGAGTTAGTCAATCTGGAAATTGTCAAAATCCAACGGGTGATTACAGAAGTAGGTGCAAAACAGCTGCAAGAGTTAATCCAAACTCATGCCGAACGCACTGGTTCACCAAAGGCGAAGAAAATTCTGCAAAACTGGCAAGAATTTTTGCCGAAATTCTGGCAGTTGGTTCCACCTTCTGAAGCTGATAGTCCCGAAGCTGATCCTGAAAAAACAACTGAGTTCAGTTTAGTAACTAGTCATTAGACATAATCAAATGAGGTACATCATAGTCCCCTCCTCGCTTACGGGGAGGGGGTTGGGGGTGGGGTTTTTCTACCTGATTATTGACCTATTGTTGTGCTTGATAATTTTAATTAAAAACACTCCTATAATAGCTCCGTCGAACATCCCAAATAATAATCTAAAAACCAATACTTATACAACAAAACGACATAAAAAGGCTCAATTATAGTTCATTAATTTATGAACACCAGCGAAATACCTTTCTCATCGTAAATATAGCTATACTTGCACCTATTGCCCCTAACATACCGGGAATGAAGAATCTAAAATCAATAATTCTTTTAAGTATTCTATGATGAGAATCAATAATTCTTTTAAGTATTTCATTTGGATTTTTAAATGAATCTTTAAGAATAAAAATCTCCACGATTACTAGACCTTCATACCCTCCGATAGCCCCAATTAATAATCTAAATATTTCAATAAAAAATTATTTTTCCTTGTGATAATTAGGTAGCTATTCCAGTAAATGCTCCTCCCAAAAAATATGTTGTAATTAATACTATGGCAATTGCTAATAGCGATTGAGTGTCAAGTTGCATAATCTAAATTATTCCTGATGATTAATTTTAGTTTTTAGCCAATTAGTATTGACGAATTAACTATAATTAATAATTAATAATTAATGCTTTTTGTTAGCAAGCAACTTTTGGTCTGCATCTTCTATTTCTAAAAGCTCTGGAATAGTCACAAAGCGATAGCCTTGCTTTCTAAAATTGCTAATAATTTCTGGTAAAGCTTGTATAGTTTTAGAACGGTTCCCACCACCATCATGCATTAGTACAATCCCACCAGGTTTTGAATCTTTAATCACGTTATTGATCAACTTTGGTACAGCAGGTAACTTGTAGTCTGTGGAGTCAGCCGACCACATCACCACAGTATATTTTTGCCCTTTAGCATAAGCAGCTAATCCATTATGCATGACACCCCCAGGCGGTCGGAACAGATTTGTTTTAGCACCTGTAACTTGATAAATTAGGTCTTCTGTGCGATCAATTTCAAAAGCAGCTGCTTGTGGATTAAAGAAGTGATACCAGTGATGCCAAGTATGGTTGCCAATGACGTGACCTTGAGCGACAATTTGCTTTCCTATTTCTGGATAATTTTTTAGGTTCTGCCCGACGACAAAAAACGTCCCTTTGATATTATTTGATTTCAGAATATCTAGCACTTGCTCTGTGGTCTGAGGCCAAGGTCCATCATCAAAGGTGAGAGCAATTACTTTCTCACCTTGAGTAAGCTTTGCAGCGTTAATTATTGCCCCTTGAAAACGTGACGGTACAGCGTAGGATAGTCCTTTTTTTTGTGCTTCTTGCTGCCAACTTGTAATCATCGCCGCCTTTAATTTCTCAATGCGCTGCTGAGTTCCGACGTTTGCAGCTACAGCCTTGATATTTATACTTTGTCTATTCTGAGCCTCCGAAGCATTTGGCCTTAGAAGCATCATGAAAGCAAGGCTAAAAACACCACATAAAGCAAGCAACGCAATTAATATTCCTTCTGGCCAGAGAAATGACTTATTGTTTTCCACCTGATAGCTCCTTCAAAGATCGAACCATCAACCACGATTATGACGGTACGTTATAGCACATTTTTTTAGATATTTAGATATAGTTGCTTTCTGGTAATCCCGAAAATTGGAATTGAGACTAACGGAAATTCACAATCGAGAAGACAGACTATACGGCTTTAACTGAAATCTAGATACTCTAGATTTGGGCGATCGCTTATACAATACTTGGTACTGTATTAATGTCAACCCACTCATAAAAGGTAAAGTCTGCACTTTGCCACTCTTACCGCTAGCTCTAAGAAGGAACACAATCAGATAATTAACCACACCCCAAAATCCTCTTAATAGGAGTTTTGAATTAGTTACTGTCTTTGACTTCACCGCTAAGGCAGCATTATCCTTTCAAGTTTTATAGCTTTTCAAATAAGATGACCTAGACTGTCGCGCCTACAATTCGCACTTTTCGCGGGCAGAAGTTTTTATCGCAAGACTTTCTGACAAGAAAGTTGTATAACTTACAGCTTAGTGAATTATTTGATTAACATACAAAACTACTTACAAGGGGCGGAGTATCTTTCAAAAAAGAGTCTAATAAACTATTAGTTCTATTGTTGATAAGATATATTTTACTGCCTGCTGCCATTGCTTCCTTTTTAAGAAAAAGTTAAATTTTCAACTGACAGAATGTTGCCTTGTACTTTCTCTGAAATAGAGAGACGAAAATTGATTCAATATAGTTTCTCATTGCCAAGGGGCACTTATTCGTTAACCTAGATACTTTTGAGCCATTTAGCAAAAATAATTTTATCGGCAGTTTAGTTCTATTTTTGGTGCTGATACTTTAACCTAAATTGCTAGTAGCTTTCTGTCTGTTAATGTTTTTCTCAATAATTAAGGAGATTTATATCTTAAAAATAGTACAGTTTAATATGCATTGTCACCGTGTAATTACGGAAAATAATCGCATATATATAAGCAAGCTGTTAAAATCACAATAGTACGGCATCTAAACTATACTATTGAACCATTTAAATGTAATATTTTTTACTAATAACACTTGATTAAGCTATATCTGTGTATTTAAAAATACCTTTAAATTGAGATTAATTTTCTGTAATATCACTTAATGATATATACCAAAATATATTTTCTTCCAACTAAGCCTCCAGCAAGACTGCCCTTTGCCTTTTTTCCTTAAAGTGAAGCAGATATTGTTAGACATTCGGTAAACTGTTTTGCCATTCAACGACCAATTTTCTGCTCAAAGAAAAAACCGACTGGCTGTATCGCTCTATCAGTCGGTAACTGCTTTTTTAGCAGGAGTAAGCAAAACCGAAAATTGTCTCATAACTTGCCTTATAATTACAGCAATTAAAATTAGGATTTTTAATTATCTATTTAGGAATCCTAATCATCAGCTTATATTGGCTTAGACAGGTCACAGTTGATTTACAGTACTTTTGCTTATTTTCGATAGATGCAGCAATAACTGTATTATTTGATGCTCATACTGATTCGTACAGAAACTAGCTTGCCTATGAACATACCTTTTAAGTCAAAATAATCAAGATATTTATCCCACTTCTGAAACTGGCTAGAAACTTTTATGATTCCTCACGAAAGTGATGCAAAAGAAGAGCGTGCGTCGTTAAAAGTATGGCGTAGTTGGCAAGAAAATCTGATTTTAATTGCGATCGCCTTATGTTTGGCATTCCTGATCAGGACTTTTATCGCCGAACCCCGTTACATACCTTCTGATTCGATGTTACCCACCTTACATACAGGCGATCGCTTGGTAGTTGAAAAAATCTCTTACCATTTTCATCCTCCCATAACTGGGGATATTATTGTTTTTCAGCCACCCGCAGAACTACAACGTCGAGGATATCCCAAAGACCAAGCCTTCATCAAGCGAGTTATTGGCAAGTCTGGTGAGGTAATTCGTGTTGCTGATGGCAAAGTCTATCTCAACGGTGAACCCTTGGCAGAAGACTACATCGCTGAACCGCCAAATCAGCCATATCAACCAGTAAAAGTCCCAGAAGACGAATTTTTTGTCATGGGCGATAACCGCAACGATAGTAATGACTCTCGCTATTGGGGCTTTTTACCCAGACAAAATATCATCGGTCGGGCAACATTTCGCTTTTGGCCTCTCAATCGTATTGGGTTTATTTAATTAGTTACTGGTCAGTTGTAAAAAACAAACAACTGACCGCTTGTAACAGTTAAGTGCAAGTATTTACAGCTAGGAAACAAAGGATGTATCACAACTGCCATCACCGAGCAGTTGAACTTTGAGCCAACTATGGCGACTAGAAACCGTAAAGAGATGCGCCCAAATCTAATGGCAGTTTGGGAATTGCGGATAGACGACTTTCGAGTGTATTACGATGTAGATGAGGAAGAATCTATCGTAGATATCCGTGCTGTCGGTATCAAAGAAGGGAACCAAGTTCGCATTGGTGGAGAAATAGTTGAATTATGAAAACAGTTGAAATTAGCGAGATCGTCTCACTGCTGGAGAAATACGATAAGAATGAGCAGCCTCTGATTCTGACTCGAAACGGTCAACCTATTGCCGCTTTGTTCTCTGTTGAAGATATCGATTTAGAAACTCTTAGCTTGAGCATCAATCCAAAGTTTATCAGCATTATTGAGAAATCACGGAAAAGCCAAAAAGAAAAAGGTAGAATTTTCTTGAAAGACATCTACCTTCCCTCGGAACCTTAAGTTAAAACCTTAAATAATACATCATCTGAGCGATCGCATCACCAGATAACTCTAACCGTCGTTGGAAATCAGCCAGATTACGGTAAGGTCCAGCTGATTGCCGATTTTGCACCACTGCTTCTGCTAGAGACAAATCTATAAATGGAATTTGTGCTAACTTTTCAACTGTTGCTGTGTTCGGGTTAACTAAATGGGTGGGATTTTCTAGAGATTCGTGGTCATAGTAAATAAAATTCAGCAGAGGCGTTAATGGCTCCAGACGCGGCGCTGGCATACCCAAAGCCGCAGCAATATCTTCAATACAGTAAAATTTAACACCCGATCGCGAAAGTTCGACAAGCGATCGGGCTTGGTGAATTGACAAACCTGGTAGGCGTAACCAATCATCTACAGTCGCTTGATTGGCATCAATGCGAATACCTAATTTTGCCGCCATCTGAATTTCTTCCCCAGATTGTAGGCGATAGTAGGGATCGTTGAGGAGCTTGGTGCGGAGTTTTTGCAGCCTGGGGTTCAAAGGTAGCCAGTTATTCATGATTGTTGCTTACCTCAAGAAATCTGGTCTAGCAATTGGCGGCGCTTTTGCTCAAATTCATACTCTGAAATCAGTCCATCCTGGCGCAGAGCATCTAATTCACGTAAAGCATCAGCTAGCGCTCCTACCTGATTACTCACCCGTTGTGAGTTTCTTAGCCCTAACTTGCCGAGATTAAAATTGCGATCAAAAGCTTCTTCATCTTGAGCTAAGTACCAAACTCCCTCAATAGCACTAGCTACCTTGGGGATAGGCGTCCAAGAAAGCAACACATACAAAACACCCCACAACGGCTGTCCCAGATAGAATTTATGTAATCCTGAAATTGTCAGTGTGCCAGAAAAAGCTAAAACAGCGGCAACACTTCGGCTTTTGCGCTTAGTCAACATATTCCTAACAAATTTACTACTACCACAGTTCTTACAATAAGACAGCCAAAAGGCATATTAAAACTTAACCCGTAACATTCACTAGCTTTGAAATACACTCCTAGACTGAAAATTCAACCGGGTGAAAACACTAATCTTAAATCAATGGCTAAAGCTGTGAGTATTGCGGCTTTATTAAGTCGGTTTAGCGAGGGGATACCTTCTCAAGTCAAGTGTTGAAATTTCGGTAACAAACCGTACTAAAACCGAAGCATCGTGACTAGATTACTCCCCTAGACTAAAATAAAAATAGAAGTAAAACTATTAAGCTACTGAGTCTGGGCACTCAGTTTAATATAAGCAATATGGGATTCTTCGATTCTGAAATAGTTCAGCAAGAAGCAAAACAGCTGTTTGAGGATTATCAGGCGCTGATCAAGCTTGGCAACGGCTACGGCAAATTTGACCGCGATGGCAAAAAGCTGTTTATTGAGCAAATGGAAACCATGATGGATCGGTATCGCATCTTTATGAAGCGCTTCGAGCTATCAGAAGATTTCATGGCACAAATGACAGTTGAACAACTGAAAACGCAATTAGGGCAGTTCGGTGTCACCCCGCAACAAATGTTTGATCAAATGCACCTTACTTTAGAACGGATGAAAGCCGAGCTAGAAAAACAGCCCTAGTCAATTTTAGATTTTGAATTTTGGATTTTGGATTAGCAATTAATCCAAAATCTAAAATCTAAAATTATTGTGACTTGGGACGAGAAAACTGGGAAGGTGGCTTGAAGTTTTCTACTGGTACGTTCTTAAGTGCCTTCTGCATAAAATCTTTCCAAATGGGAGCAACCAGAACACCACCTGTCGCATGGTCAGCTAATTGCCTGTTGTCGTCTCTCCCTACCCAGACAGCAGTTGTTAACTGTGGCACAGTACCAACAAACCAAATATCTTTTTCCGATGATGTTGTTCCCGTCTTCCCTGCGGCTGGGCGACCGATCGCAGCACCTTTACCTGTACCTTCAGAGATTACCGATCGCATGACATCGATAATGGCTGCTGATGCCCAAGGATCGAGAACTAGCTGCGGTTTAGGGGTATTGTCTAGCAACACGTTACCACTACTATCGGTGACACGGGCAATTACAGTTGGTGGAGATTGCCAGCCATAATTAGCAAAGGTAGCATAGGCACTAGCCATTTCCAGAGGGGTCACACCAATCGCACCAAGTGGCAAAGAAGACACGGGTTCCATCGGACTCATAATCCCCAAGGTACGGCAGGTTTCTATGACTCTATTCATCCCCACAGCCTTACCAATTTTGATCACGGGAATGTTGCGCGATTGGGATATAGCTGTGCGGATTGACATCTCTCCCCTAAAAGTCGCATCATAATTTCTGGGAGAGTACCAACCGTTACCATCTCGATAGCTAACTGGGGCGTCTACTACCGTTGAGTCTGCCGTATATTTACCACTAGCAAAAGCAGTATAATATACAAACGGTTTAAAAGAAGATCCGGGCTGGCGTTGAGATTGAGTTGCACGATTGAATTCACTGGTCTTAGGATCTATACCACCCACCAGTGCTTTGATAAAATGTGTGCGCGGATCGATTGCCACCAAAGCCATTTGATTCTTAGATAATCCCTGCTCTAGTAGTGATTTATGCCACTTACTGACAGTTTCTTCTGCCATCATTTGGAAGTCGGCATCAACTGTAGTTTGAACTCGCATCCCACCTTTGAGTAGTGTTTCACGCCCAAATTTCTTAGCTAACTCCTGCGCTACGGTATTGGTTACATAGGGTAGGGCACTACCTTGAAAGGATTTGATTCTACCAAGTTTGATTTCTTGCTTGAGGGCATCGTCGTACTCTGACTGGCTGATCCAATTCAATTCCAACATCCGTCCCAGCACTTCTTTTTCTTTCTGTTTTGCCAGCTTCATGCTCACAAACGGGCTGAATTCCTCTGGTGCTTGGATCAAACCCGCCATCATTGCCGACTCACCCAAGGTTAAATATTCTGCTGACTTATTAAAGTAACTGCGTGCCGCCGTTTGTACACCATAATTGTTATGACCCCAATAAACTTGATTGAGGTACATTTCAAAAATTTGGTCTTTATTGAGAATTTGCTCTAACCGGATTGCCAGCACGGCCTCTGCTAACTTGCGGGTAAAGGCACGCTTGTGAGATAAAAATAGGTTTTTTACCAATTGCATGGTGACAGTAGAGCCACCCTCTCTGACTCCACCTGCTGCCGCGTTAACTATTACAGCCCGCCCAACGCCGACGGGGTTAATACCGTGGTGATCGTAGAAGTGGCTATCTTCACTTGCCAATACCGCCCGTTTCAGATTCGGCGAAATTCTATCTAGGGGTACGACTTCCCGGTTGGCTTCTCCGTGGATACTCGTTAAAAGTTTACCCTTAACGTCATAGATGTAAGTCGTTTCTGAGGGAAAGAAGTTACGTAGCTGTCTCACATCTGGCAAATTACGGAAACTAATCGCTAAACCAACCAGTCCTCCGGCTACAATGGAACTTGCCAGCATGGTGATTGAAAGCAGAGTACCGCCAGTTACCTGACCGACTCCTTTCATAAACTCAAAACCTGATGAAGCCCGACGTTGTGGCTGCTTATCTTCAAAAGTCCTAGACGACGACACGGCTATTACACTTCCTCACTTGTAAATTTAACTGTAATTGATTGGGCGAAGCAAGGCGGTTAATTTTTTGCAATTATAGTAGTTTGGCAGATGAGAAAGCGGATAAATTGCCAGTGAATATAACCAACTTAACTTCTAGTGTGCAAAATATAGCTAACAGTGGATTTTCTAGTATGATGCCAGATTTTGCTTGGTTGCGTCGTGGTGTAGTAGAAGTTTTTCCACAACCAGTTGATATTAACAGTGAAAGTCTAGAAAAGCGCTTGGTAACTACAAACCAACCTTTGAGGATCAAATTGGGGATTGACCCTACTGGTACTGATATTCATCTCGGTCATAGCATACCAGTACGGAAACTGCGAGCGTTTCAAGATGCAGGTCATATAGCAGTTCTAATTATTGGCGATTTTACCGCACGCATTGGCGATCCGACTGGTAAATCTGAGGTGCGTCGTCAGCTTACAGAAGCAGATGTAGCTCAAAATGCTCAGACTTATCTTGACCAAGTACGTCCTATCTTGGATTTTGACACACCAGGAAGGTTAGAGGTGCGCTATAACTCCGAATGGCTCTCTGGGCTAAACTTAGCGAAAATTTTGGAGTTACTCTCGACGATGACGGTGGGGCAGATGTTGGCGAAGGAAGGATTTGCCGATCGCTATAAAAAAGAGAACCCGATTTTTATCCATGAGTTCCTCTACCCATTGATGCAAGGTTTTGATTCGGTTGCCGTTGAGGCAGATGTGGAATTGGGGGGGACTGATCAGAAATTTAACATTGCTGTGGGCAGAGATTTGCAGCGCCATTTTGGTCAAAAGCCCCAATTTGGGATGCTACTGCCAATTCTGATTGGCACGGATGGGGTGCAAAAAATGTCCAAGTCTTTAGGTAATTATATCGGGTTGTCGGAACACCCAGCACAAAAGTATCAGAAGTTGCAAGGAGTTCCCGATCATCTGCTGTCACAGTATTTTGAACTGTTGACGGATTTACCTTTGGATAAACTGCCAGAAAATCCCCGCGATCGCCAAACACTTTTAGCATCGGAAGTTGTCAAACAGTACCACGGCGAAACCGCAGCCCAAGAGGCAAAAGTTGCAGCGCAAAGCAGTGGAAAGGAGGGTGCAGTTCCAGAATTTTCTCTAGCTGAGGTATCGCAGTTCCCCGCTAAGTTAGCGTATATTCTCAATGCCACTGGCTTGTGCAAAAGTACCGGAGAAGGAAAGCGGAAAATTCAAGAAGGTGGAGTGCGCTTAGATGGCGATCGCATTACCGATGTTGATACGACTTTTGATGATCTCTGTGAGTTACAAGGTAAGGTTTTACAAGTTGGGAAAAATAAGTTTGTGCGCTTAGTACCTTAAATGGGGAGTGGGGAATCGCAAATGAACGCAGAACAACGAGTTATAGTACCTTTGGATGTGCCAGATGAAGAAAGTGCGATCGCTCTTATAGATCAACTTCCGCAAGTGGTTTGGTGGAAAGTCGGCTTAGAGTTGTTTACCAGCACTGGCCCGAAAATTCTGGAAGTGTTAAAGTCCCGACAAAAGCGCATTTTCCTAGATTTAAAATTTCACGATATCCCGAACACAGTCGCCGGTGCTTGTCTTAGTGCAGCTACTTACGGGGTGGATTTATTGACAATTCATGCTACATCTGGTAGAGAGGCTCTCAAAGCTGCAACGGAAGCAGCACAAGAAGGAGCAGCCCAAGCAGGGGTAAAACCGCCTAAGTTAATTGCCATTACTTTGCTAACGAGCATTTCTGCTAGGCAGTTGGCCTTTGATTTAAAGATTCCCCTAGAATTACCAGAATACGCCCTAGAAATGGCATTGCTGGCTCAAGAGGCCGGATTTGATGGGGCAGTTTGTTCGCCCCAAGAAGTGGCACAACTACGACAAACTTGTGGAGATGACTTTTTGCTTGTTTGTCCGGGGGTTAGACCAACTTGGGCTGATATTGGTGATCAAAAGCGATCGCTGACCCCAGCGCAAGCAATCATTGCTGGTGCAAATTATCTAGTGATTGGGCGTCCGATCACTACAGCTACTGAGCCGAAGTTAGCCTGGAAGAGGATTTCTGAGGAGTTAACCACAGTGGCATGAAGCTAAGAGTCAGTGAGAAACTGGGAGACAGGGTGCAGGGCGTAGGGGAGAAAAATCTTGCCTCTTCGCTCAGGAAGAAAAATTATAGTTGGCTTTTAGCTTGTGGCTTCTGGGTTTTAGGATCAAATAGCCAAGCTTTACCAGCGTTCTCGACAAATCTCACCCCTAAACCCTCTGCGATCGCAGAAAGGGAAAATGTCAACAGTGGGGCGAGGTCTTTGTGTTATGAGCAAAATTTAGAAACTTTAACTATACAGCTACTCCAAGATTTGCCTAGTTATACTAACCGTGTCAGTCAACGCGCCCGCCGCCTCAGTAGAAGTAGTGATGTTTACAGTTATATGCTAGTGGCAGGAAGACCTGAGTTTACTCCTCTGCCCCTTAACCTTGAAGAATATAGTGCAGATGCGCCTAAAAGTGCTGCATCAGGAGTTGAGCAAGTTTTTTTTACTACCTTGGAGCGGCAGTACATAGGAAAGAAAGCGGTAGAATTGCAGCAATTCCACTGGCTGTTGTTGACTAAAACTAAAAGTGGTTGGCGACTAGTGATGATGTTTTCTCAAGTGGGTTCCTATTCAGCACAGCAGCCACTATCCCCACCACGCGATAGTAGTAACGGTACTGTTGCCGAAGGAGTTAAAGCCTGGTTACGCGATTGTCAAGCGGGAAGTGTGCGTCAATAAAACCTAATTCCAAATTTTCGTAAATTAGGAGAATGTTAAAGAATGTCTAAAATACTCACTCAAATTCTCTATGAACAGGATTATCACTTGTGGTTAGAAACTACGTTAAAACAACTGCAAGAACGAGATTTAGAGCATCTTGATTGGGATCATTTGATTGAGGAGATTGAAAGATTGGGTAATGAGCAGAAACACAAGCTCGAAAGTTATCTACTGCAACTTCTCAAACATCTGCTTTTGTCTCAACATTGGAGTCTTCCTGAATGTAAAAATCATTGGGAAGTGGAAATTGATAATTTTCGGGTGGAACTCAGGAAATTAACCAAATCTAAAAACCTCTACAACTATCTGCTCACAGTGCTTGAAGAAGTCTACATTGATGCGCTACGACAAGCAAAAAAGAAAAGTGGATTGAATTGTTTTCCGCAAACTTGTGCTTATAGCATTGAGCAAATTTTAGATGTGGATTATTTATCACCATTTATTTATTGATCAGGCGCACAAGTAAGAAAAAAAGTGACAAAAGTTTTGATGAAGAAGCTCAAACGCTTTATTGATAATAGTTTTAAGAGCGATTACTTTCAAATGCTCTGGCGCGGTATAGCCTTTGTTAAAGGTAGGCAAAATTCCGCCGTGCTGTACTAGTCCCTTTTATAAAGATACATTACCTAACTAGCCTGTATCAGTATGATTTAGCCTATGTCTTTGGGAAGATTTTCAGGAAATATAGCTGATAAACAGCTAAAAAAAGCAGACATTATTTAAAAACGAATGCTGGCTTGAATTTAAGCGTTGTAACTCCCGTTTTTTGGCGATAACATGATAATAAGTTTATTTTAAGCTTATCAAACCGCGTTTGGCATCAGTTTTTTTTTTATGGACATTCAGTTAATCAACATCGGTTTTGGTAATATCGTGTCTGCCAACCGAGTAGTTGCCATTGTCAGTCCAGAGTCTGCCCCGATTAAGCGGATTATTACCGATGCACGGGACAGAGGTCAACTGATTGATGCAACTTACGGTCGTCGGACTAGAGCTGTAATTATCACCGATTCCAGCCACGTAATTCTGTCAGCGATTCAACCGGAAACAGTAGCAAATCGCTTTGTTATTTCCCGCGATCATCAAACTGTAGATAATTGACTATAGCAATTTTATTTGAGTTATGAAAATTATCGAACCAGCATCTTCTAGAAAACCCGCAATCGCGTTGGCATTCGCGCAGCGTATCCTAGAGAAGCGTCTCCTAGAGAAGAGCGCCAAGAGAAGAAACAGAAAAGTTCATAAATCATTTAGGACTGCTATAGGAGTGGATTAACAATCCCACTTCTATTTACACCATATCGACAGTACTATGCGAATTAGACAAGTTTTCTGTCACACTTGCTACAAATTATTTAGTCACTAGTGGACTTGGCCAGGAGTACAAGACTAATGAATAATAACTATTGATTGATTCACAGGTTGAAGGGATGATGCCAGTTTTACCCATCCAGAGTAGTGCGACTACCGAAGAATGCTTACATTTAGGGAGGTTAATTGTTTTAACTGGCCCCAGTGGGGTCGGTAAAGGCACTTTAATGCGATCGCTCCTACAACGTCATTCGGAACTATATTATTCCGTATCTGTGACGACTCGTTCTCCTCGTCGAGGTGAAATCGATGGTAAAAATTATTACTTTATTAGCCGCAGTAAATTTGAACAATTAGTTGCTGAAGGTGAATTTTTGGAATGGGCAGAATTTGCTGGTAACTATTACGGCACTCCGCGTGAAGCTGTGCTTAACAAAATTAATTCCGGTAAGTTGGTGGTGCTGGAAATTGAACTAGAAGGGGCAAGACAAATTCGTGCTTCCTTCCCCAGTGCCCTCAGAATTTTTATTCTACCGCCTTCCTTTGATGAATTAGAGAAACGGATACGCTCTCGTGCTCAAGACTCTGAAGAAGCGATCGCTCGTCGTCTACTCCGCGCCCAAGAAGAAATTCAAGCCGCAGACGAATTTGATATTCAAGTCGTTAATGACGATTTTGAAACTGCTTTAAATGACATTGAAACGGTTTTGTTTAAATAAGCTATAGCGGTTCTCCTTTGCATGAAGTACATTTTTAAACCTCACCCCTAACCCCTCTCCTTGCTAAGGAGAGAGGAGTGTTTGCTTTACTCAAATACGGGGTGAGGTTAGGACTGTATTGCACCGAAGTGAGAACCACTACAAGAGTTAAGAATTAGAAGTTATGAATTTTAACTCCTAACTCCTAACTCCTAACGTACAGACGCGATTAATCGCGTCTCTCCAAACTTATCATTTCTAAATTAACCAAATAGACCTTGAATGAGTGCCAAATTACTAGTCAAAAAGTAAGCAACTACTGCACCACCAATACCACCAATCAAGAAAGAACTGGCGAAGTTGTTCCAGCTTTCTTTAGAATTGAAAGCATCTGCCGGAGGCTTGGGTACGGTAACACTAGGAAGTGCTTTGGGCGGATTGCTATTGGAATACAGAGATAAGGCGCCGGTAAGAACAATTACCAAGCCAATGGCTCCCAATAACCCAGCTAAGTTAGCGTTATCTGTGTCCCGCAGTGGCCCCAATTTGGCAAAGGGGCCAAATAGAAAGTAACCATGAGCCATGCCAACTTCTAAACCGCGTCTAGCAGGAGCCAGACCTGGGCGATAGGCAGGTAAGTTATTAATGAACCACTTGCTCAAAGGAGAAGCATTAATCGGGGTTTCTAGGTTGCCAATCTGCTGATCACCGAATGCGGGAAAAACAACTTCCCGATTTCTTGGATCGCTGGGAAGATTCTTTGATGCATCTACTGCTTGTGCCATATTTTACGTTCGCCTCTAAATTAAAATGGTGGCATTTTTATATTAATAATAATTGTGGCTAAAGATGTGTTTTGGCTAGGAAGTTTAGAAAAATTAATTTAGCTAGTTTTCAGAGGTGAAACTCGCGATCTGTAAACAGAATCACGAGTTTCAAAAAACTATTTTTGCTGCCTATTTTGGTGATAATTCTGCCTAACTAAGCTGAATAGATCAACTACACACTATTAGGCAAAAAGCAAGACATTCAACTGTCCTAAATCCCATTTGACCAGCAATTCTAGATTTTGGGTCGCACCTTTGGTGCGCTTCCAGCCCAACTTGGATTTTGGATTAAAAGAATTTTTTGCTTCATGCCCCGTCCCTTGTGGGTAGTATTAAGCCAAAATCGCAAATCTAAAATCCAAAATTGTTTGACACTTATGGCAGTGGGTGGAAAAGCAGGTCGGGGAAAAAGCGGTTGAATTCAATCAAGATACCTGCTGTGATGGTCAGCCAGATGGTAGCTGCCACGGGCGCTGTGGAAATGAATTTAATCAAATAAGCTGATTGGTCGGCTTTGTCTGCCATGAATTTAGTCTCCAAAACAAATGAATTAGTTAAACTGATTTAGCGTGGGGAAATAGGGATTTCTGAATCCTTGGCTGCTAATTTTCCAGAGAGAAGTTCTTGGACTGCTGCTGCTGGCCAAGCAAAGCCTGACGCCATGATCGGTAGTGCCAAACCTAGATCGATTTGGACTTCTTTTAGTTCAGTGTCAGATTCCTTTTTGATCGCTTGCAGATAGGCACGACCTACCCAACCAATCCAACCAGCAATATATAAAAACAGAATGCTAGGGATCAAAAAGTCACCAGCATGATCTAGACGACTATCAACAATCAAGTGGGGATAGCCCTCAGGGCCGCACAGCGCCTGAGAATAACGCTCAAACCGCTTTCTCCCGGATTCGGGGTCAGCGGTGGTATTACGGGCATTAGCTGCTAGCTCTTGGAAAGCGGGATTGTCCTTGCACGGTGTCAAATTAGCCCCTAAAGCTTGTGCTGGGGAGGCAAAGTTGAACCAAAGACAAATCGCTAACATCAAAGCAAACAATCGTCGCATAGAGTTGTTTCCTTTTATTACAAAACAAAAAGTTCTTTGTACAAAACGAAGCGGCTTGTACAGTTGTTTATTTGCATAACTAGGAAGTCATCATACTCTTGGGTGGGAACCGAGTAAAGTTTAAGTCAATAAAAGTTAAAGCTTCTCAACCAAAATTAGTGCTGGGTGATGAGTAACGAGTGCTGAGTATAATAATTTAGGACTTACGCGCTGTACAAAACGACTTTCATGTGATATATGAATTCGGTCGTTTCAGGCTGTTGGCGACTACCTTTAGTCCAATAGTGTAGGCGTAGCCCACACTTCGACAAAGCTCAGTCACCACCGTAGGCATCGCAGTTTAATAGTCAAATAATCAAGATTGAATGCCTGAAAATCCATACCCATATTCATTTGGTTCTGTGAATGTGTAAGTCCTAGAATTGTTGTAGTAGGGTAGTAAAGAAGCAAGATTTCGTCTCTTCTATTACTCAGGACTTCAGACTCACGACTCCAGACTCAGGACTCAACACTCCAGATTCAGCACTCAAGAAATGGCAACTGTTTTAGCAATAGAAACAAGCTGTGATGAAACTGCCGTCGCAATTGTTAACAATCGTAAGGTTTACAGCAGTATCGTCGCCTCGCAAATTCCAGTCCATCAGCAGTATGGTGGGGTAGTCCCAGAAGTAGCGTCTCGCCAGCACTTAGAAACGATAAATGTTGCGATCGCTCAAGCCCTAGAGCAAGCCCAACTAGACTGGGGAAAAATTGACGCAATTGCCGCCACTTGTGCCCCTGGACTTGTAGGAGCGCTGTTGGTCGGGCTAACTGCCGCCAAAACCCTAGCGATGGTACACAACAAGCCATTTTTGGGAGTTCATCACCTCGAAGGTCACATTTACGCAACTTACTTGAGCGAATCAACTTTAAATCCCCCTTTTCTTAGCTTACTGGTTTCAGGCGGACATACAAGCTTGATTTATGTCAAAGATTGTGGTAGTTACGAAACCTTGGGACAAACCCGTGATGATGCTGCGGGTGAAGCCTTTGATAAAGTGGCGCGATTGTTAAAGCTGGGTTATCCGGGTGGGCCAATGATTGACAAGTTGGCACAACAGGGCAATCCCCAAGCCTTTGCCCTACCAGAAGGAAAAGTTTCTCTACCTGGTGGGGGGTTTCATCGTTATGATACGAGTTTTAGTGGGTTAAAAACGGCTGTATTGCGTTTAGTGCAGCAGTTAGAGAAAGATGGTGGACAAGTACCAGTGGCAGATGTAGCGGCTAGCTTTCAGGAAACCGTAGCGCGATCGCTAACCAAAAGAGCGATCGCCTGTGCCCTAGACTATGGTTTAGACACAATTGCTGTTGGTGGCGGTGTAGCAGCTAATAGCGGATTGAGAAAAAACCTCCAAGCCGCAGCCATTGAACATAATCTACGCGTCCTATTCCCCCCTCTGAAATTCTGTACCGATAACGCCGCCATGATCGGCTGTGCTGCCTCTGACCATCTATCCTGTGGTCATACATCCCCCATCACACTGGGCGTTGAGTCTAGGTTAGCGCTTACCCAGGTGATGAAGTTGTATGAACCTGTTCAGTAGTCATTAGTCATTTGTCCTTTGTCATTTGTAACCAGCAATGCCCAATGCCCAATGCCCAATGCCCAATGCCCAATGCCCAATAACTATTGACTTTTAACTATCGTCCGAATATGATCAGCCACTGCATCCGGCTGTTCCAACATCGCCAGGTGTCCGCAATCAGGAATTTCCAAAACATTGTCACCACAATACTGGAACAGTCTGTGAAAGCTAGCTAAATGGCGCACATACTTGGGTTCCATAACCTTATCTTCAGCACCAGCCAAAAAATAAACTGGCTGCTTCAATTGGGATACTAGCTCAGGCAAACGATTGATTTCTTCCTCAGTTGTGGAGTCTAACAGAGTTCCCAGAGCCGCTTCCGGGTCAGCCACAACGAAATCAATCAGCCGTTGACGTGCCCAATAGCGCTCCAAAGGACGTACCACACTGGCTCTAGTAAACAGCAAATCAATCAAAGGCACTTGGGACAGCCAACGCGGGCGGACTTGCAAAAATTTCTGACCCGCCGAGCGAAACTGCTCAAAGGCTTCTTTGAGGTAAATACCACCCCCAGCGTTGATACAAATAACTCCTTTAACACACTCAGGTATTTGATCTGCTCCCCAAAGAGCGATCGTCCCACCCAAAGAGTGACCAATTAGCCAAGCACTGGTAATATTCAGCTGTTTCAGGAGAATTGCTAAATCCTGAGCATAGGCAGCAGGAGTATAAAGAGAATCGATTGGTGAGCCAAACGCACTACTGGAGATGGGCATAAGACTCAGAGACATTTGTGCCAGACTAAAATCGGTTTTTACCTGGGACTGGGATTCACCAAAACCCCGCAAATCATAGGAAAGGCACTGCAAATCATCTGAGAGGCGGGAAATCACAGGTTGCCAATATCCACGGCTATTGAGCCAACCGTGGATAAATACTAAAGCATCGGGGCAGGAAGTGGGAGCCGTTAGCTCGTATGCGTGTGGAACGCCCAAGATTTCGATAGTTGCCATACTTATATCGTACCCCGAAGGGCGGGTGCGACTAAATACCGAACAAGAAGAGTTAGGAGTGAGAAGTTGTAAATTTTTAACTCATAACTCATAACTCCTAACTCCTAACTGATTAACTCCTCACTTTTATCATTTACCCAGCAACCTCTGCCCCACTCCTTCAGCAATTTTGTGACCGAGATATTCAGGAATGAGGCTTTCATTTGGCCCCAACAAGTAAAGAATTAGCCGTGTACGTCCGCGCCAAACCAGTAAATTGGCATTGACTACTAGCAGGTCTTCCTGCCAGATTGCGTACATCACTTTGTAGAATAATCCTGGTTGATTATCAGCTTCAATCACTAGGGCAGGGAGATGAAAGACCGGATCGACATAGAACTCAGTTTGTACCTGCTCTAAGCCAGTGTCAAGATTGAATTCTACTGCCAGCATCTCTTCTACCTCAAACCGACCTCCTAAAGCCTCACGAATGGCGCGACAGACGTTTTCTGCGGTTTTCTCGGTCAAGGCTTTACTACCACGAGACACTAACAGCTTGATAAAAACTAACATCGGCGGACGGATTTGACCGTATAGACTCAGACCGTGGACGGTCAACCCATAAGCTGCTAGTACACCAAAAATATCGCTGAGGAGAAAAGACTGGTTGCGGTAAGCAAAATGCAAGGCGCTTTTGCTACCTTCCGGTTTCAGTTCAATAACAGCGCGTCTAGTTTTATAGAGACGGTAGGCTAGCCGTAAATTTTGCAGCTGAATCTCACTGCTGACGAATTGCTCATAAAACTGGGGAAACGCTCGGTTAAAGCGCTTTAGGAGTTCCAGTGTTGAAGATTTTAAACCAGAAGCCATTGTTAAGGGTAAGACTCGCTTGCTTTCGTCACCTGGGGGCTGGGTGTTGGGGACTGGGGACTGGGGAAGAATTTTCCCAAATAATCCCTTGTATACAATTCACTCCTAAGCTAACGTGCATTTAAGCTCTATACGAGTAATTGCCAGGATTAGGTTTTTCCATTTTGAATTTTGAATTGCTTATATCCTTACCCTTTTGGTGAATTTCTCCTAGCCTTTACAACAAAATGCTAAAGTTGAAAATGATTGGTGTGAAACACGCTCTAACTGGCTGTTGCCATTGCAAATCCCGAAAGCAACCGAAAAAATTTGAGTGTCAGGGGTAGTAAATGGAGGTAGCTATGTTAAACGTGAATCAACGCTCCTGAGAGTGGAAACCAATTCAGTTATACTACCCGAACCACGTTGGCATGGGTTTTTGGAAAACTTGGTTTAGTACTCCTGAATCTGTAGGGACAACTAGGACAAACCCCTTTGAAGAGCATACAGCGCAAACTGCGGGCAACTCCAACCCCAGCAGCATTAGCGAAGCTTCTTTGAAGGAGGCTCGCATCGTCTTCAGCACGGAGCGAGACATTGACCTATATGAGCTAGAAGAACTCTGTGATGCAGTTGGTTGGTCGCGTCGTCCTCTAAGAAAAGTGAAAAAAGCTATTGAGCATAGTTTTCTTGTCGCCTCAATGTGGCAGGTGAGAGGAAACCAAAAGCGGCTCATTGGTTTTGCCCGCGCTACCTCAGATCACGCGTTTAATGCCACTATTTGGGATGTGGTGGTTCACCCAGACTTTCAAAGTCAAGGACTGGGCAAGGCACTGATGAAATATGTTCTCAAAAAACTTAGGAGTGAAGAAATTAGTAATGTCACTCTCTTTGCCGATCCCCATGTTGTAGATTTCTACCGAACTATGGGGTTTATGGCTGATCCAGAAGGCATCAAAGGCATGTTCTGGTATCCTCACTAGCGCTCAATCAAAATAAAACCCGATTCGCACAAGAAAATCAGGTATAATAGCAAAAATCTATTATTTTGATGTGGTTTTACAAGGTTCAGCCGACAAACGAACAAGTATATCTCTTGTAAAACTAAGTCGGCAAAAAACCTTTATCAGTGTAAGATTGTAATATATATTGTTTTTGCAAAAAATGAAAAAGATTAGCCATAAGCCGTGTAATCTGATATAATTGAATTAATGCTTTTGCAAAAGCGCGATCGCTTTGATGGTAAGTTAAAACCAAACCAAAAAAATAGATAAATCTCACCGGGATGTAGCGCAGCTTGGTAGCGCGCCTGCTTTGGGAGCAGGATGCCGCAGGTTCAAATCCTGTCATCCCGATTTAATCAATATACTTAACAGTTAGAGCAGATTGACTAGAGTTTTTTTGCTAAGATGTGCAACTTAATTGCATATCTTTAAGGAGAAGAACAATTAGGCTGTTCTGCTGTTGGGTTTGCTGTTGAAGCCTGACAGGCGAATTTCGTACTTAAGTGACACTGAGCTTTATATAGATTTAAAAAGATATTAAAGCAAGCGCAGATGGAACGATTGATTAACTAATAGCGTCACCCGATATTAGAAAAAGCCGATAAAATGGCGTTTATCATCTCCAAGGTTCCAGAGATGGCGAGATTTTTCACTGTTTGAGAAGACATATAATAGGCATCTACGGTATTTCCCGGTGGATAGCGAAGTGAAAGCGAGAAAAACACAACGTTAGCACAGTCAATTTGTGAAAACGATACTATAGCAATCCAAAATAGTTGCGGAATATTGGATTTTGACCGTTGACGGTTAACACTCAACCTCAACGCGCGCAATGAATTTTTCACAACTGAAATATATTGCTATATAACTAAAGCTAGTTGGTGCTGTGCAAATCCAACCATTTGTTTAATTTAATTGGATTATTGATGCGAGGAGCAGTCATGAAATCATTTATCCGCTTGGGCGCAACATTGGGTATAGCTGGCAGTATATTTTTAGCCGGACTTTCAGGAATAGGCAATCTACCAGGAATAGGCAATCTAGAGGCGATCGCCTTGCCACAAGATCAGGTAGTGAAAAAGCTTCAAGAAGTACCCGTATTCACGCTGACCAATCCTAAAGGCGAATTCGTAGTTCTTTCGAGGAAAAACGAATCCAAGACTATCTCACAAGTAGGATTTTTTATTAGCAAGCAAGATGCTCAAAAATTCCTTGATAATCGGCTCAAAAAAGAAAATCCCCAGTTGGCAAGCACGCTACAGGTAAGACCTTTGTCCTTGGCAGACTATTATAAAATAGTCCAAGAAAGCAAAAAGAAACCAGACTCTGTAATTTATACTTTAGTGCCAACGCAACAACAGGTAGCTTCGGCAACAAGTATGCTGAATCAGAATGGTCAAAAAGGAAAGCAATTCAATGGTATTCCCTTATTTGTACCCAAATTTAAGAAAGATAATAGTTATTTGACGATTCCGGTTCCAAAAGGCAACGAGCGATTAATCCCATTCTTTTTTGAAAAAGAACAAGCAGTGGCTCTGTTAGACCAATTCAAAAAAGCCGTGCCAAAGGAAGCAGACAACACTGAGATTCAGGTTGTGGATTTGTACGGTGTTTTGGAGGCTCTCAATAGTAGCAGCGATCCTGGTATAAATAAAATTATTCTGTATCCATCGCGGGAGTCGATCAATTTTATTCGATCGCTTGCGCCGAATCAATCACCAGCTGCTGCGCCCACTCCTGTGTCCGCTCCGAAAAAATAACGGATATGCACTCCAAGGTTGAGGCATGGGAAAGAAACATCTGATAGTTTCTGGTTTGCAACTTTGGCAGTGGCGAAATGCAGCTCACCAAGCAGCGATCGCCACTGATGTTCCACCAAGAGAGGTAGATTGGCTACTCCTAGAAGTTGCTGGGTTAGACCGCTTGGCACTGCGTTTAGAGTCTTTTAAAAACTGGCCGCAAATTCAGCTGCAATTGCCTCTGGAAGAATTAGACCAGTTATGGCAGAGGCGATTAAATGACCGCTTACCAGTGCAGTATATTGCGGGAGTTACACCTTGGCGTCAGTTTAAAATCGCGGTATCGAGTGCGGTTTTGATTCCCAGACCAGAGACAGAGAGCTTAATTGATTTAGCTGAAGCAGCTGCTAGTGATGTGTCAGGGCACTGGGCGGATTTGGGGACTGGGAGTGGAGCGATCGCACTGGGATTAGCAGATGTCTTGCCAAAAGCAACAATTCATGCAGTTGATTACAGTTTAGAAGCTCTGGCGATCGCTCAAGCCAACGCCGATAATTTGGGTTTTGCTGACCGGATTAAATTTTATCAAGGTTCTTGGTGGGAGCCACTGGCATTTCTCAAAGGTCAATTCAGTGGTATGGTATCGAACCCCCCTTATATACCCACCAGCACCTTACCTACCTTGCAACCAGAAGTAGTTAACCATGAACCACATCTAGCTCTGGATGGTGGCGCTGATGGCTTAGATTGCATTCGCCATTTGATAGAAATCTCTCCCAGTTATTTGCGATCGGGTGGCGTGTGGTTAATTGAGATGATGACAGGACAGGCGGATACAGTGCGAGAACTTTTGCAAAATCAAGGTAGCTATTGTAAAATTCAAATTCACGCTGATTTAGCTGGAATTGAACGCTTTGCCGTGGCCTATAAAAGTTAGGAGTGATGAGTTAGGAGTTATAAGTTATGAGTTATGAAATTCCTCACTCCTAACTTTGTAAAAATGACACAAGTTTCTTTAGAAAATCTAATAGCTGGCGCACGCGCTGGCTTGTTGGTAAGCTTTCCCACTGATACAGTTCCTGCACTTGCAGCCATACCAGAAAAAGCAGCATTAATTTTTGCGGCGAAGCAACGTAGTCAAGACAAACCTTTGATTTTGATGGCTGCTAGTGCTGAAGATTTGTGGCTGTATGTCAAAGGTAGTGAGAACGAGTATAAAGTTTGGCAAGAACTAGCACACAAATATTGGCCAGGAGGGCTGACATTAGTATTACCAGCTTCAGAACGCCTGCCAAAAGTTATGAACCCCATCGACCCGACGACAATTGGTATCCGAGTCCCAAACAGTGCGATCGCTCAAACTATTTTGGCGCAAACAGGTCCTCTTGCTACTACTAGCGCCAATTTTTCTGGTCAGCCGCCTTTGCAAACGATCGCAGAAATTGAGGTTCACTTTCCCAAGGTTTTGACTCTAGGAACGACAGAATATCAGAGTGATATACCGGGGATGGGTGTACCTTCCACCGTTGCTAAATGGACAGGGATAAATTGGCAGATTTTGCGGCAAGGTGCGATAAATTTAGATTTATCGAGTGATAACCAGATATAGGTAGCTATAATATTGTTTTCCTGATTTGAACAACAGAGAAATCCAAAACTTTAGTTTGCGCTGTTGTGGTCAATCAACTTTTTTAATAATTGCCAGATTATGAATTGGAGCAACTGGATATATCTAGGAGCTGGAATAGCACTAGGTATGGTTTTCCGTCAGTTATTTGTGCGATCGTCAAACTTTTCATCTAGCTCATCCCCAGTAGCGCCATTAGCTAAACAGGATATGCCACCAATATCGCAACAGCTACAACTTATGCAACTGGCATACCAAATGGCAAGGGAAATGAGCCAGTTTAAAGCTGGTTTTTTGGCACGGACTACCCATGAATTGCGATCGCCCCTCAATGGTCTGATAGGCTTGCATCAGTTAATTTTGTCAGATTTGTGTGAAGATCCAGCTGAAGAGCGAGAATTTATTACCCAAGCTCAGGAGCGAACACTAAAGTTGCTGAAGCTGATGGATGAAATTCTCAGCGTTGCTAGAATTGAACACGGTACGAATAAATTAGATATTCAGCCCAGACCGTTAGCCCAAATTTTGGAGGAGGTTCATAACTTAACTTATATGCTGGCGGCTAATCGCAATTTTCCCTTGCAATTGTTACCCCCCGACCCAGAAATTTATGTTTTGGCAGATTACCTCTGGCTCCGCCAAATATTGATAAGTTTAATAGACACTACCATTACTCAAATGGAGGAAGGCAGCATCTGTATTTCTACTAGCACTGTCCCTACAAGTAATTTTGTCAACATTTGGCTGGATGTACCAACCCATGCCATACTCTGGAGCGAGCCGATTGATTTGATCAAATCTGAAGATCAGCTAACCCAGATTAACCGAGAAAACGTTGCTCTTTCCCCAGGAATGAGGCTATTAATCAATCAGACTCAAGTGGAAGTTATCGGAGGAAAATTAGAAATCCTGCCCTTTCCAATTGCGAAGGAACCACTTCAGCAGCTTACCAGACTCCAAATTTCTATCCCCCTAGTAATTCCTGAAGCTGATCTTCTGTAACAGGAACGAAAGCAAGGTTCGCTTGGTTATATAGCACCATCGTAGTGGTTCTGTTGGGCTGGAAACCAATCTTTTCGTAGAAACCCTGTTGGTGAGTAGTCATCAGGTAAACGCGCTCAACACACCTCATGCGGGGATGACTCAAAACGGTTTCTACTAAATGGCTTCCCAGCCCACTACTTTGATACTCTGGATGAATCACAACATCCCAAATTGTGGCGCGATATATGCCATCAGATGTTGCTCTAGCAAAGCCAATGAGTCGATCGCCAAGGCAGACGGAAATTACTGGCTCACTATTGGCAATAGCTATGCCTAAATCCTCAATACTGCGTCCCTTTGCCCAGAAAGCTGAAACGTTTAACAGTTCTTGGAGTTGGTAAAGGTCAATTTCAGACTTGCGTTCATTAAATTGAATCTGAGACTCGTTCATGTAGGGCATCCACTTTTGGCAGTATCTTTCTATGGTTAAGTCATATTTTGCTAGAAATTGCTGTACGTGTATATGTATATGTAACGAGAAAAAAAAATTAATTATTGACAAACCCATTTCCACAGAGGATGAGTTGCTCCCTGTTGACGTATCCGATAAACTTGTTTTTCTAAACGTTGTTTTTCGTGCTGTGGTAGTCCGAGTAAGATATTCCGACTTTGCCAAACTAAGACAGCAGCAGTCATCCCAATACAAAAGGCTAAACCAAAAGTAGACAGTGGATGATAGAAAAGTCCATATCTCACTGCTACCCAGGTAAAATATTGTTGCCACAAAAAAATTTCTGCACGTAGACCCCACAAGCTAAGAGGCGCAATGGTCAGCCATAAACAGCCGACAAATAGCCACCTCCCATATACTGTCAGCTGATGTAGCCTTTGTACTTGTTGAGCAAAGGATGGGTCAGATTTCTCAAAGTCTGGGACAGTAGTTAATGGTTCTTCCGGTTGATCCATAGGGGAATAAAATTGCAAAGCATAGTTGAGCAATTCAAAATCCTTTAACCCAATTGCGAAATACACACAAGTTTTAACTATCCTGGGAACTGGCAGATGTATCAATCGGTTCAGGGCTGTTTCCCACGCTTGTTTGACCCTTGCGCTCTCGCCACCAAGCTAAAAGAGAACCGGCGATGAAAATACTTGAATAAGCGCCCATCGTGAAGCCAATAATCAAAGCTAGAGAAAAGTTTCTCAGGGTTTCGCCGCCAAATAGGAATAGGGAAAATAATGTTAGTAAAACGGTAAAGGTGGTATTAATTGATCGCGTTAAGGTTTGATTTATTGCATCATCAACAACTTTGTCAATGTGATCGTTAGGATGTAGATGCAGTATTTCCCGAATGCGATCGTAGATAACCACGGTATCTGTCACCGAGAAACCAGTAATAGTCAAAATAGCAACGACGAAAAGGCTATCAACTTCAATACCTGCTACTAATCCCAATATGGAGAAAACACCCAGCGTAATCAAAACATCATGGAACAAGGCAATAATTGCGATTACGGCATAGTCCACCTGGAACCGCACACTCAAATAAATAACGATCGCCGCGAAGGAGACAACCAGAGCTAATAACCCTTGGGAAAGTAGTTGACGACCAAGTGTCGGGCCAACGGTGTCAATTTGAGTGCCTTTCGGATCAAAGGCTCCAATTTTTTCAGTCAAAGCTGTTTGCAGCTGGGTGCGTTGCTCGACATCTAATGTCTTTGTGCGAATGGATATTCCCTGTTGCTTTTGACCAACAACTTGGATGCTACTATTATTTAGCTTCTGAGCGTCAACTACTTCCCTGACGCTAGAGATTTCAATCGGTTGAGTGCAGTTGTTTGGTTGTGTACAATCGCGTTCAAATTGTAGTCGCGTACCACCAACAAAATCTAAACTGGGACGTAGCGGTGCGCCTAGTTGTTGCCAAGAAATCACCATCGCCACGATGCCAATGATCGTTAGGATGGTAGAAATTGTCCACCATAATCCTCGCTGTTTGATGACACTAAATTTCATGACTGCACCTCCGCACCAGACTTAATTGACGTTGAGAGATTGGGACAAAACAACTCTGGCTTACGCAAGTTGGGAAATTGCAATGATAGGAATAGCAGTGTGCGACTACAAGTAATGGCAGTAAATAAATTCACCCCCAACCCTAGCGCCAATGTTAAAGCAAAGCCTTTAACTAAACCTGCTCCTAAGAAAAACAGTGCTGCACAAGAAATTAATGATGTGACATGACTATCTAAAATGCTAGACCAAGCTCGGTAGAATCCTGCCTCTATAGAACGATATAAACTTTTACCAGCGCGTAGTTCTTCACGGGTGCGCTCAAAAATCAATACGTTAGCATCAACTGCCATGCCGATACTGAGAATAAACCCAGCAATACCGGGGAGAGTTAATGTCACGCCTAGCAAAGCGAAGGTAGCATAGGTCAATAGCGCATAGATAATCAAAGCAACGTCGGCAATTAACCCTGGTAGTCGGTAGTAAACTAACATGAAAATCAATACTAACAGCAATCCGCCACTACCAGCGTAAAGACTGCGTTGAATACTATCTTTACCTAAGGTTGCCCCAACAGTGCGGTTTTCGACGATTTGCACTGGTAAGGGTAAAGCACCCCCCCGTAGCTGCACACCTAAGTTGTTAGCTTCTTGGGCGGTAAACCTACCTGTAATCACAGCAGCACCACCACTAATACCACTAGCAGCAAATTCTGGCCCGACACTGGGAGCGCTGATCAGTTCATTGTCTAGAAAAATGCCAATGCTGCGTCCTGTACCGGCAAGTTTTTTCGTCAGTTCGGCAAATAGTTCACCACCCTTTTGGTCGAAGCGAATGGCAACATTCCAATTGTTGTTTTGAGTGGGTTCACCGGCTGCATCTTTGAGGAATTTCCCTGCGAGTGGAGGGTTTGTGCTTTCAAACAATTCAGCGATCGCTTGATTATTTTTCTGCAAATCTTGCTGATTTTTGAGAATTGCTGCTTGATCGTTACTCTTTATCAAATCTTGCTGCTTGGCTTTCAATTCAGCTCGTGATGATTGGAAAGCAAGCAGTTGAGTTTCCGTACCAGGCTTTTGCGTGCGAAATTCTAACTGCGCTGTACCCCCTAGAACCCGTTCAGCTTGCTGTGGATCGCTCACTCCCGGCAACTGCACTAAGATTTGATCTTTCCCTACAGTTTGTACTACTGGTTCGGAAACGCCAAGACCGTTAATGCGACCTTCAACTATTTTTTTCACGGCTTCCAATTCGCGGTCGGTGATTTTCTTAATCTCCGGTGTTGTTTTCACTTGAATTGTGAGCTGTGAGCCTCCGCGCAAGTCCAGTCCTAGCGGAATCGAAATTGTGTTAATCACCACAATGGCGGCGATTATCAGGACTACAATCAAAATTAAAAGCGATCGCTGTCTTTGCATACTATAACTCGCAACTGACAAAGGCTATAATAGCTCTCTTTTGTAGAGTTATGAGTAAGTATTGGTTACTGGGCATGGGGCATGGGGCATTGGGCATGGGTTATTCTTATTGTCCCCAGTCCCCAGTCCCCAGTTCTTAAACTCGCAAAGCTACCATTTTTTCCACAGCTTCTACTATTTGCTCTGGTTGGACGATTGTCAGTCGTTCCAGATTACCGTTATAGGGTGTGGGGATATCTTGAGAAGAAAGCCGCAGTACTGGCGCATCTAATTCATCGAATAAGCGATCGTTAATTGAAGCGATGACTTCTGCTCCGATACCCGCAGTTCGCATGGATTCTTCCACCACAATCACTTTATGGGTTTTACGTACTGATGCGCAAATAGTATCAAAATCTAATGGTTTGAGCGAGATTAAATCAATAACTTCTGGATCATAACCTTGTTTTTCCAAACTTTTTACCGCTTGCAGCACATGATGCCGCATCCGCGAATAAGTGATAATTGTGACATCTTTTCCTTGACGCACAACTTCTGCTTTATCTAGGGGTAGTAAATATTCTTCTTCTGGTAAATCTTCTTTCAAGTTGTAAAGCAGAACGTGTTCAAAGAACAATACGGGGTTATCATCGCGGATAGCGGATTTTAGTAGTCCTTTGGCGTTTCTTGGTGTGGAGCAGGCAACAATCTTCAACCCAGGCACAGCTTGAAAGTAGGTTTCTAGTCGCTGGGAATGCTCTGCCCCTAGTTGTCGTCCCACACCTCCAGGGCCGCGAATTACCATCGGAATTTTAAAGTTACCGCCAGAAGTATAGCGCAGCATCCCAGCGTTGTTGGCTATTTGGTTGAAGGCGAGCAGTAAAAAGCCCATATTCATGCCTTCGATGATGGGACGTAACCCAGTCATCGCAGCTCCCACGGCCATACCGGTAAAGCTATTTTCCGCGATGGGGGTGTCTAGAACGCGGAGTTCACCATATTTTTGGTACAGGTCTTTGGTAACTTTATAGGAACCGCCGTAGTGTCCGACGTCTTCACCGAGAACAAATACGCTGGAGTCACGCGCCATTTCTTCATCAATGGCTTCCCGTAAGGCGTTGAAGAATAGTGTTTCTGCCATTTAGACCTTTTTGTACGATTATGGTTTTAGAATTTTATCGTGCTGCTGTCGCAAATACGGTGAGCGATCGCACTAGTTAGAGATTAGCTTGTTTGCATAAACCGCCCCTAGCACAGAGCGAGTAATTCCCATAACTATATCAAAGCTATTTAATTTAGATTTTAGAGGTTTTATCAGCGATCGCCTCCCACTCTGGCAAATGTGGCTGATTTATTTATGTAATAAAACTTATAATTAATGTATAAAATACATTGCAAACTTCACGGTTCAAAGATCCCAACTTAACTGAAGTCACGCCAAAGTAAAAAATCTGTTTCAGCAAGCCCTAAATATGCCTACTGTAAAACAATTGAAAACGTTGTTTATTTTAAGTTTTTGGGCTACTAAAATGTATTTACCTGTGTTTTTAGTGCGAATCGATCAACGAACAAAAAATATTGTAATTCTCGCTGGTGAAGAAAACGAAATTATAATTTACCTAAACGGGAAGTCGAGATATGTATGAGTAAGCCAGACTTGATGACAATGCCCCGTACCCAATTGCGTCAATATATCCTTGACCACAGAGAAGATGATGAAGCCTTTCAAACTTATTTAGATAGATTCACCTCTGAAGACGCTGTAATCTTTCCTGCACCACAGTCAATAGATGATTTAGAAAACTTCCCAGAGTTGCATCAACAGAACCTAGAAAGACTACGAAATCAAGCTTAAGCGATCGCAACCCTCCAACAATATTTTATAACTTGGCGTTGATAACCTCATCGAATTACCGAAAACAAAAGAAAAACCTCACCCTGTCCTATCTTTAATCCCTCTCCTTACTAAGGAGAGGGACAGGTTTTACGTAGTAAAACCAGGGTGAGGTTCTTTTATTATCCGCAATTCAGCAGACATGATATAACCCTATCTAATTTCCACCCGAAGCCTCCTCAATGGTAGAAATTTTCACCGCATAATTGATGATATCTTGTCCAGTCTGGAGATTTTTTCCTTCACCATTATTCAGAGCCACAATATAAGGGTCGCCACCAATTACGCCAACAATGGGACTACCGGAAGAACCAGCAGCAGTGGCGCAATCATGTAATAAAAAACCATTTTCTTCTCCGACAATACTGCATCCTGCCTCATAACTTGCCGTCCATCCCGCCCCGGCACTGAAATATTTTTGATAATTGTCGTTAGGGAAATCTCCAGAATAACCCACGAAAAAGAAAGCTTTTTGTTTGCTAACAAGCGTAGGAGAAGGTATGGATTTCCACCCCAAATAACCGTATTTGTGACCTAGAGGGTGGTTAATTCTCAGAATTGCCCAATCATTAGGACTAAGCTCTTTGCTTTCCTTGAAATCTGTTCCATAATAAACTTCCTCGGCTTCCGCTATGTCTTGGTAATGACCATCGATTACGTTAGGCAGAAACTGGATTTTTGTGCTTAATTTGCCAGTTTCGTGGTCAATAGCACAGTGAGCATTAGTTAAAACCAGATTAGCAGCAATTAACGTTCCCGTGCAGTAATAACCACTGCCATCGGCTGTAGTTCCTTTGATTCGACCAATTGCCGACCAAGGATATTTTTGGCTCAACATCGGGGTACGGTTATCTATAAGTCCAGGAATGCCTCTAGAGTCGCTTTACTCTGGTTTGGCAGTCCGTTCCAAACCAGGAGGGATAAAAGGTTTGCCATCACCTTCTAGCTTTAGTTGTTGGGAACTGATGAATTTGGGTGTAATGCTTTGCTGTGGTTTTACCTGTGTTTGTGCTTGAACTGATGACCAATAGCTGAAAGTTGTGACAATCAGAAATCCGGTCAACAAGAGGGCAAAAAATTTTCTATTCATTGCTACTAACACTCCGTAATATTGAATATTTGAACTGATATCATGTCCGCTTTATTACTTATGAAACCCGAAGAACCCCACCCCGCCAAAGCTGCGTTTTGTCTCCCCTCCCCGCCGACGGGGAGGGGATTAAGCAAGGTGGTTTCATACAAGCAGAGAAAAACTAAAACTGAGTTTCAAAGCCTCTCGACCTTTCGGGGAGAGGTTTGGAGAGGGTAAAAAGCCATGTCACAAAACGAGAATCAAGACTTATGTATTTTTCTTTCTTCGTATGAAACCATCCTGCCGGCTCTTCAAATCTCGTTTCCAGCCTCTTGCTGGAAATGCTGCTCAATTGCGGCTCTGCCGCCAACAAGGGAGGCGGAGCCTCTAGAACGGCATTCCCAGTCGGAGACTGGGAACGAGACAATCTAAAATCTGGTTCTAGGCAGGTTTTGACGCTAAGTTGACACCAATGGCTACTCCCCCGCTCATCGCCACTCGCCTTGCAACGTGAAAGCCGCCCAATAGTATGGGTTTCGCCAGTCTTCTTGCTGCCACAGTTTGAGTTGTGCTTCACGCAGGGCAGTTATGGGAGATGCTTTTTGCTGCAACATCGCTGTGTAAAACTGGGGCATCAATTCCGATGTTGCGGTGTCATTGACTTGCCACAAAGACACCACAGCACTTTTTGCCCCTGCATACATCAATCCTCG
Organism: Nostoc sp.; assembly: GCF_036919555.1. Lineage (GTDB taxonomy): Bacteria > Cyanobacteriota > Cyanobacteriia > Cyanobacteriales > Nostocaceae > Nostoc. The sequence continues at coordinate 1,775 of NZ_JBALCS010000030.1, read as the reverse complement.
TGTCAACCCTACCAATCCTTCACCTTGGACATCCTTACCTAAACCAGTTTCGCAAGCACTCAGCACAACTAAATCTGCACCCAAATCTAAGTTAAAAATGTCACGTAGCCGTAAGATACTTGGGTTATTAGATTTGCCTTCTTTGTTTATCTGAGAAAGTACGATTCCTGAGGATTCTGGGTTGATCGGGTCAGCAAAACCGTGAGTTGCAAAGAGGATGAATCGATATTGTTTGAGTTTTGGACTAGTTGCCAGATTGTAATTGGCATCAAAATCAAAAGCATATAAGCTTTCCGAGGGTGGTACAAGTTTTAATATTTGTTCGGCTTCTATGCGCGTACCCAGTAGCCGTCCCCATCCTGCACGATTAAGATTTCTCGCGGCTTGTTGGAGGCTAGACTGTTCGAGGTTGAGTTCGGGGCCTAGAGAAGGGGGTTTACCTGTGAATCGCTGGTCATCAGCCGCAAATACAGGGTCAGCAAGAACAGCTAGGGTTTTGGGTGCAGGTTGGCGTTTGTTCAAGTCTTCCCTGTGGGTGGCGATCGCAGTGACGGAGGGTAGATTTACAATTTCGTGGTTAACTAGAAGGGGTTGATAATTAGATTTCCCCGTCTGCGGCGACTTTTCAAGCTGAGAGATTTGATTTGGTTCTGATAATGCTGTAAAGGGAATTTCTTCCAATGCACCATCTGCGACAATTACCAAACGCTTTTTCCCCAACTTTGCTGAAACGGGCGCAAGGATCAGCTGGCTAAGTTCAGTCGCAGCTTGGGTAATTTCTTGAAAATCCTTAGCTTTTTGCTCTGCGGGTAACTTCTGGCAGACAATACCTAGTTCTTGACATTTTCTCAATACGTTCTTGAATTTTTCTGCTGATGTTTCTATCGCTTCGCCTCTAGGGAGTTCGTAGCTATTGATGGAATTAGGAGTGACAGCCCAAAGATAGCTGCGTTCTTTACCCAAGGAATATTGCAAAAGCAGAGTATCTGAATCGAGTTGTTGCTGAATTTGAGCTAATTTCAGAGGTTCAGGATATTTCAGTGCTGCATATTTGGGGCTACTTGTACGGATTTTGGTTTGCAGTTCTCGGTATTGGCTACGGAGGTCGGCAATTTCTTGTTCGAGCTTTTGTTCTTGTTCGAGCTTTTGTATTGCGGTTGTGGGTGCTTTTTTATTCAGTAACTCTTGAGGCAGTTTATCTCTAGCATCAAGTTGCTGCTGCAAGTTTTGTTCTTCTGCCAGTAGTTGCGGGTCAATGCCTTTACGGATATTGGCATTGACTTCTGTTAATAGTTCTAATAAAACCCTGGCACGCGATCGCTCACTAATATGCAGTGCCAAAGCGTCGTATCCTTTTGATGGGTCTTTTTTGTGCAACTGCATCAGCAAGTCGATGTAGAACTTGTAATAATCCTGCACCGTGGCGAAGTAGGAAGTACGCAAATCATTGCTGGTAACTTTGCTGCGCGTATTCTCAATGATGTTTATGGCTGTTTCTATTTGTGTCTTAGCTTGGTTGAGATTGCCTCTGTTGCGCTCAATGATGGCTATGTTATAAAGTGGAAAAGTTTGTTGGGATGTGTCGCCTATTTGCTGCGCTAGCTTTAGTTCTTGGTTATAAGCCTCTATAGCCTGCTGCGGCTGCTTCATAGAGGCGTAAATCTTGCCTTGAATTTTGTAGACACTAGTACAGCTTGGCGGAAATAAACAGACTATTAGATAGCCAGGACTTTACCCTTGTAAGTCCACTTAAAAGGTTTAGCCATTGTTTTATT
>NZ_JBALCS010000029.1:0-6113 GCF_036919555.1 Nostoc sp. | reverse complement strand
TGGCGCTACGCACCAACCTCACTTTCTTGTACGCGATCGCATTAATTGAGTATCACAAGTTCATATCAGTCGATAACCCGCAACTTGGGTTACTATAGGAATCCGATTTGATTTCTGAAAACATACTGAGACTGAAAATCCCGTTTGATCAGGGTTTTATCCGAAATCTTGTTCAAAAATCAGATATGAGTCCTATATCTTGCGGATTAACCGCAACTGTTACGCGCTTAAACACTTTTCCGAACTATTCAATCCACACACGGAACTGATACCAAGATGCATCGTTAATAGACTTAGCTAGACTTTGGTTTTTCACCATATTTTTAATCCTAAAATCTTCGTAGGCGATCAAGTCGTTAGACTGAACTACGCACCGTGCTAATTTCACAGCATGGTCTTTACGTTGCCTACTTATTTTAAGGTGGCGCTTACCTAAAATGCAGCTAGCTTTACTTCTATTTTTTGAACCTTTTACTTTACGAGAAACTCGACGTTGCAAACGTTTGAGAATCCTTTCACCTTGACGCAAAAATTTAGGGTTCTCAACCATTACCCCCTTTGAATCGGTGTAGTATTCTTTCAGCCCGACATCCAGCCCAACTGTATTACCTGTTGGTTCTATGTCTTCTCTTCGGTTTACATCAATTGATGATTAGAGCAAAACTAAACAAGGGGCTTAAGCCCCTTGTTTAAGGTAAACAAACTTCCGCCACAGTCTACTAGTCTTCTCTTTCGCCAAAAGCTGTCTGCAATACCACTGCAATACCACCGTCTTGGTGATATTTATCTGCCCAAGCCCGGATAACTTCATCCAATTCTTCCATAGCCTGCTCCATTTTTTCTGGGAGGATATCTAGTTCTTCCAGCAAGCGCATGGCATTTCGTCGCCGTTCTGCCCAATTTTTCATCATGCGGAAATACCGAGCGGTGTCTTCCACCATGATGTAAGTACGTTCTTGATCGTCTGCTGGAGCATAAAAAGGACGGGTAAGAGCGTAGAAGGGCATTCCCCAAGGAGAATCAATCCGTGTTACTGTTCCTGAGTAGAGTAGACGGCGCTTGATATGCTCACCCAAAGCTTCACTCAATGGCATTTGGTGTTCGGGTGGCAAGTCTTCTTGCGATCGCTTGTGCAAAAACTCAATCAAATCCAGAAACTCAAAAGAGCTAACTAACTGGGCATCAGGTAGATTACTTGGCAGTTTCTGCTCAATTTGTCTTTTTTCTTCACTAGTCAGATTGCTACCAGGAACGCGCGATCGCCCCGGTTGCCAAGGATACTTTTCTAGCCAGACATAAGGCAATTGAATCAGATAGCGTGGTTCCTGAGAACCCAGCATCTTTAACAGTTTGCCTTCTGTTAGCGCCTGTCTGACTTCTTCTACAATAATTTTTACCCGTTTCGGTTCCAGGTGGTGCAAATGCCCTGTCATCCGCAGGTTTTGTCCCTGCTCCAAATAGGTCATGTAGATTGCACACTTTGCTGCTGTTGCGGCTGCGTCTAAAAATGCCCCATGCCTGTGCCCACTCGTCCGCATGGCACTAAAAGCCAGATAAAGCATGATCTGATCCATCGCACTGGGGTCAAGACGTTTGATCAGATCTATGTCGTTACTCATATTACAGACAATTGAATAGCACGTTTACAGAGTTTTTAATGGAGTGAGAATTGGTAGTATACACTTGGCTGAAGGCAATGTTTTCACTTCAAACTATATTAGTATGCGATAACTACGAGATCGGCGGTAGCGCAAACTACCATTTTCGCATCTTTTCTGGTACAGGAGCAGATTTAGTATTGTTACTATAACTGTCCCTACATCTAACCAGAAAATTACAGATATCACCAATTCTAGCTTGATTGCAGTTTACGTCCCAAAAGTCAACTATGTTGCAATTAATCTACAAAGTCTTTTAGTTCTCTGAGGTTTTTCTCATCTTTCAAGAGCAACAACGCCAAGCTGCTTACACCTAATTATGGCACTATGCCGACTCGGAGTAAAAACTAGTTTGCGCGGTTTATCTGGGATATCTGTTACTCGAAAAAGATGGTTTTTTTCAGCTTTGGCAAATTATTTGTAACACACAGATGACTAGAAATAATTGGGAATGCTCTAAAAAGAAATCGCTTCCCAGGTGTAGCCAAAATTAGAGGTTGTCTTTGTGAACTACAGCATAATTCAGAATTCAGGAGCGGAGCCGGAGAGCTCCGCCTCTGGTCAGAATTCAGAATTAGAATAGTCTCTGTGCCTAGCTTTGAGGCTTGGATAGTGTACTTCACTAACTTGAAATCTGCTGTATCATCCCATTGACAACCTCCAGTGATGTCTCGGCAGTATCAGCCGTTGGCTTAAGGAAAGATAGTAGACATCAACTAGAGCAAATAATTTCAATTTCAAAATACCTGTTGTTTTTTCAAATATTATTTTTTATCATATCATTGTTTTTGCTATTTGAAATAAATTTATGTATTTTAAAGTTTATAAATAAGGCATATTTAAATAATTTATATTCTGGTTAAATCAAGGTTTGATGATATTTTTATATTTACTCATAAATCCAAATCTTATTTATTTTTCGTGTTGATGATTTGACACAGAAAGCCGCGATTCAGTCTGAATTAATCGCATAGCCATCAGTCTTTGTAATAACCTCAAGATTAGTTACTGGACATAGATATAATAAAACATATTGGATTCCATCTAATGACTATTTAGAGATTTTTTCTCAATGAATTTATATTTTTTTCATGAAAGAGTTTTAAAATTTCATGTTTATTTCGGGGCTAATAGTCCAAGTGCCTTAAAACAGACTCAAAAGCTTATTGAAAGTCGGTTTTAACCGACTTTAGCCATGAGATGGGGAATTTATTCCCTGGCGGACTAGGGGAGAATGAAATAAACCTGCTCATACTGCTTATATATACGTGTTTTCCCTACCTGTATCAGGCAAATCCCTAAAAATATATTACAAGTCAAGCTATTTTGATTACTATCCGCTCATCTATTAGGTGTTATCTATACCTATACAGCAGTCCTAAATCATTCGTAAAAACTTAAATCCCCGACTTCTGAAAGAAGTCAGGGATCTTGTATGTCACAGATGATTTAGAGAAGTTAGAAGTAGGCGTATTCGCGTCAGGATTTATGCTGAGAGTGGTGGGAGGTAAAGTAGCTCCCACCACATCTAAAGTGATTGAACTCGCCATTTAATTCGTGGGATTAGAAGGTTTAACCTGATTTCGCATTGTTTCCAAGCTGAAAGCAGCCGCACCAAAGGTTACTAACAATACTCCCAGAATTTGCACAATATCCAAATTTTCTTGAATGACTAGCCCAGCGAAAATCACGGTTAAAACTGGAATGCTACCACCGATGATCGCCGATCGCGAGGCACCTAGTTTGCTAATACCAATATTGTTGAGCAAATAGCCCGCAAGAGTCAGCACACCCAAAATAAATGCGCTTAAAACCAGTTCCAGTATCTTAGAGGGGTCAATTACTAAGTTCCAACTGCTTGGTAAAGGTAGCATCAAGCAGATAAAGCTCAACAACAACATGGTAGCGAAGTTGATTAAAGTAAAAGTCACCGGATGCAGTTTGCTAGCACAAACCCGCGTCAGAATTATGTAGGCAGCAAAAGCCACCCCCGAAAGAATGGCGGTGCTGCTTCCCATCGAAATATTACCGATACCGGTGTTGGGAGAACCTGCTAAAACCAACAATTCACCGCAGGAAATCGCGGCGATCGCACCGATGCGGAATATTGTTGGGCGATCGCGAAACAGAAACCATGACAATAGACCACTAACCATCGGATAGATAAAGAACAGTGCGATCGCCATTCCAGTCGGGACTTGAGCGATCGCAATGTAGATTAGCACCTGAGACAAAAACAAAAAGCCCCCACTCACAATCGACAACAGCAAAATCTGCTTGGTAGCTGCATTGGCGGCTGTGGGATTTCCTCGGACTGAAGCGGCCAAGTTTTCCAGGTCTTGCCACAATCGGGGATGCAGTATTGGAGATAACAGTAACATCAGTGGAACTACTACCATAAATCTGAGGGTCAAAATTAACAGAGTATTGCCCAAAGTCGGCGGCAGCAAGCGCTCTACCTCTAATACTCCAAAAATCTGGGAACCTTCATGGAAAATTATCTTGATGGCTATGTTGTAAAGCGACGATACGACTGCCGATAAGACAATCAACAAGAAACCGATTTGAAGCGGCGATAAGCCAGAGGAATTAGGCGATCGGGATTGTGGGGGTTTTGCTTGGGCCTGCGGCTCTAGCGCCGCGATCGATGAGGATTTAGCTTTGCTCTGTGATCCGTTCCTGCGGAGGACAGAAATTGGTTCGGCAGCGTTTCTCCTTCGTGAAGGTGGCATTGCTCCCGGCTGTGGCACAGATGCAGTCGGAGGCTCTGATGTCGTTTCGTTTTCCGCTAAGTCCTGATTGAGGATAGAAATTGGTTCGGTGGCATTGTCTTTTAGTGGCGGAACTACAGCCGCCGTCGGCTCTGATGTGGTTTCCCTTTGGAACAAGTCTTTACTGGGGATAGAAATTGGGTTCGCCCCGTTTTCTCTAACCATCGGCGGCTCTAATGTCGTTTCCCTTTGGGACAAGTCTTGGCTAGGGACAGAAATTGGGTTCGCGGCGTTTTCTTTAACAGCCGGCGGCTGTAATGTCGTTTCCCCTTGTGAAAATTTATTAGGGATCGGGGAAATTGGCTCAGGGGAATTTCTAGCTACTTCGCCAGACTGTGGCGGGGATGTCTCAAAAGAACTGTTTTTCTCTGGCTCCGTAAACTGCAAAACAGTAGGTTTACCTGCTGTTGCTGGTTTGCGCGAAGTTTCTTCTATAGTTTTTTCTAGTTCTCCATGCAGGCGATTAACAAACTCCGCCAAAATCGTTTCCCCTTGCTGCTGCTGGCTATACATCCGTGACAACTGTTGGGAAAGATTACTTTGATAATTCTTGAGTTCCTGTTGCAGCGAGTTAAAAGTAACAGTAACGGTATCATCCAGGCTGTCAAACATGTGTTCAACTTTTTCATTAATTTCACCGACTACATTGCTGCTCACTTCAGCGGACTTCAGCGCAGCTTGTTCGTAAGATTTGCCCTCTATGGTTTGGTTAGCTAAAGTTGCCAGAGAGGATTGCAGTTGTGAAGATATATGCTTTGCCAGAACTTCTGCCAGTTGACGAATTAACACTTGCTGCTCAGTGATTTGGCGCACTTGCTGTAAATGCTCTTTTTCCTCTACCAAGCTTTGAATTTCATCAGATAACCGATTTTTTTCTGACTGAAGCCGCTTAACGTCTTCCTGCAACGCTCTGAGGACATTCTGCTGAAGATTTTCTAAGTCTTCAACTACAGCCCAAAGAGCATTTTCTGCTGCTCTGGATAGCTCACCTCTAACTCGCGGGTTTTCTGGTTGCTTCTCGAATCGCCCCATTAGCTTCTAACCTCTAACACCTTGACGATAAAGCTGCTTCCCGTACACTTGCTTGGCGCTCATAGTAATTTCCTGTATTTTGTCAGATAAATTAAAAATTTTAACAGCACTTCCGCATTTCAACGTAATTCTGTCATACTAGACACAGGTTAGAAAAGCATCAAATTTGCTCCACTGGTTACTACACAGTCTTATCTTTAGCATTGACAAATATTTGGCCATTCGATTTTGGAATTATCGCCACGACTGGAAGTCGCTTGGACTGAGACTTTTTTGTTTTTGGTCAGTTTTAATTTTCAGCAATTATTTGGCAATGAGATTTTTACTTTTAAAGAAATCTCACTCCAAATAACTATTTATTGTTTTGCTGTCAATACTAATTGTCAAAGACTTGCAGATGAGTGCGCGTAGGCGCAAACCGAGTTTTCGCCAGACATCGCCACAAAATTGTCTGACTTGCGAAACTAGCTGGAAATTCGTGTGGAATGTAACTTGTGTGACAGTTTACATCTCTAAATAGAGATTAAAGTATCTTTCTGTGGAAATTCAAAGTTACTGGAATTAATGGGTCTTTTGCCCCGCCTTTATAAGGCGGCTTTTGATTAATTATAGTATAATCTTATCACATACTACTAATGATAAGATGTTAGTC
>NZ_JBALCS010000028.1:0-1053 GCF_036919555.1 Nostoc sp. | reverse complement strand
ATCCGCAAAAAACTAGCGCAGTTTGATTGTTTACGAGATGCCATTGAGCACGTCTTACATTTTACGTCCTAAGTACCTTGGCGGTTGCTATACATGGCTCTGTGGCGACTTTACTATCATCTTATTTGGGCGACAAAAGAGCGACAGCCACTAATTACCCCCGAACGCGAAACTCAACTTTACGGTTATATCATTGGCAAAGCTAATACACTTGGTAGCATTATCCATGCTGTGGGCGGAATAGAAAATCATATCCATTTAGTGGCTTCTATTCCACCAAGACTTTCTATCTCTGATTTTGTTAATGCGTCGGCTTACTTTGTTAATGTCAGGACTTACGCAACTGTCATAAGCAATGGCGCTGTTACACCGCGCCGCGTGCCAAACAACTAGGCGATAAACATGGGAACAGCCGGACGTTTGAGTTGCTGAACTAGATAATTTGATAACAATCCATGCTTAATTTGATAGATTGTTTGACCTGTTTTATAAGCTAAATCTTTGAGTCTAAGCCAGACTAAAATAGCACAGGCAATATGGTTTCTTTGAATACGACCTTTGCGGCATTGACATGATTCAACACCAGTCAATTGTTTTAATTCTCGATGAAACTCCTCAACCTTCCATCGAACCTTACACACTTTTTGTACAACGTCCGTAGAATCTTGAGATAAATCGTTTGTAGCGATAAAATCCGTTCTGTTAGTGGAGACAGTTACCCGGAATAGTTTCACTTTGTTAGCTTGCGGAAACTTTTTTATTTTAACTGTTTTACCTAATTCTAACTCCTTTTCATGCCAAAATAACAGTTCAATTCTTTTGTAATCTTCAAGACAAGAAGTATCATCAACAAGTCGATTATGTTTCAGAGAACAATAATAATATTTTCCTAACCCATCAATATATAACATCAATTTATTTGTCGCATACCAAGTGTCCATCAAGACGGCTTTAAATGGTATAACCTTATGGTAAACAAGGTTTTGCAGCATCTCTATTACGTGTTCTATCTTTGTTTTACCATCTCTGTCTGGGTCATAAACAGAAAAGTCA
>NZ_JBALCS010000027.1:0-13979 GCF_036919555.1 Nostoc sp. | reverse complement strand
GTAGGGTTTGGGCATATTTACAGCGATCGCGTTTTGCAGGATAACGAAAGGGACTACTTCTAGTTTATGCCCAAACCACCTTGGCGGTTGCTATACTATACGAGATTTGGGTTTTTGAGCCATATCTAACACCCAACACAGTAAATATGCGACCAAATCAGCGTTGTGAGCAGCGCCGGAAACGGACATCTTGCGTAATACAGATTAGGATTATTTTGTACAGTGCGTAAGTCCTATAGTGTTTAAAAATCCCTTTAGAAATCTTCTAAAGGGGTATTATTTCATATTTACAATAAATAGATAGGCATAATTAAACATATAGCAGTGGTCAGACAGTTTAGGACATTGGCAAATCTTAAGAGAGCGGCTGTCACAGTTATCAATAGTAGACTTGTCCTAACCAGAATGGCAGCCGCTATACAAAAAAATCCTAGTTTGTAGTAAGCGATTCATCGCTTCTTCAGATTTATCAAGACTAAAGTCCTGACTACAAACTTTAATTTATTTATGCCTAGCAAGAAGTTGCAACGAAATTTTAAGCCCGAGCCACGGCTGGTTGCTGCCAGCGTCCTACCGCCTTACCAATTACTGCTAATTCTTGCATCAAGTTATCGAAACGGTCTGGTGTCAGAGATTGCGGACCATCAGATAAAGCTTTGGCAGGGTTGGGGTGAACCTCTATCATCAGAGAATCTGTGCCAGCTGCGATCGCAGCCATTGCCATTGAAGGTACAAACTCAGACCAACCTGTACCGTGGCTGGGGTCAATCATAATTGGCAGGTGAGTCAGCTTTCGCAACACTGGCACTACTGATATATCTAACGTATTCCGAGTATACTGGCGGTCAAAGGTGCGTATGCCCCGTTCACACAAGATCACATTGGGATTGCCAGCTGCCAAAATATACTCGGCTGCCATCAACCAATCTTCAATGGTAGCTGCCATTCCCCGCTTCAAGAGAACTGGTTTCGGCTGCGCTCCCACTTTTTTGAGCAAGGAGAAATTCTGCATATTCCTTGCCCCCACCTGGATCACGTCAGCAATTTCGACAATTTTATCCAGGTCAGCGGCATCCATCGCTTCTGTAATAATACCTAGTCCGCTAACTTCCCGCGCCCTTGACAACAAATCCAAAGCACTCTCGCCGTGTCCTTGGAAGGCGTAAGGTGAAGTCCGGGGTTTGTATGCCCCTCCGCGCAAAAATGTCGCTCCAGCCGTCTTGACGCGCCGCGCCGTCTCCACAATCATTTCTTCATTTTCTACGGAACAGGGACCGGCAACGACTACTAAGGGGTGGTGTTCACCAAATACCACCGCTCCATTGGGAGTATTAACGACCACCTCCGAAGCTTCGCCGTGGCGGTACTGGCGGCTGGCTCGTTTGTAAGGCTGCTCTACCCGCAACACCTGCTCAATCCAGGGGCTAAGTTCCTGAATCTGTAGTGGATCTAAGCTGACGGTTTCACCTACTAGACCAATAACTACTTTGTGTTGACCAACAATTTTTTCTGGAGTTAGCCCCCAGCTAGTTAGTTCCTCATCAATGCGGTTTATTTCCGTCTCTGGGGAACCACTTTTCATTACTATAATCATCTGAAAGTTCCTGATTAATTGAGTAAATTTTTCTCTAAATGGGCTAACTTTATTGTTGCCTATTGGACTAATTACGAATAGTTAAAAACAAAATTTATTTAATTTATTTATAAAATATAGCGCTCAGCCAGTAGTTTTACTACTAAATAACTGAATATGGGGTATAAAAAGAATTATATAATTTTAATTATCAATGTTAAAGTTATAAAATTTCAACTTCAACATTCACTTCTTCATTTACCCAATACCGCAGTTACGTAATACCTGAGCGCCGTTCATTATGAGTTTTTTTGCCGAGTTTCACGCCAAACTGCCACCATTCGTCCCCAATTGGTGTTGAACTCACGCAAACCCAGCAAACTTCCGACTTTTTCTTCATCCCAAGAGGCAGAGAGAACGCCATAAGTTATCCCTAACACCCCCAAACCAAATAATCCCATGTTCACCAATAACACGGCGATGGGAGGTAGTTGGATGTCAGAGTATATAGCAAGCAGATAGCTGACAACTAGGGTGCTAATGCCCAAAGCTGTTGGTACACCACAGAACCCAGCTACCCGTCGGATCATCCTTTGGCTGACTACTTGGGGAATAGTCATTTCTTCTTTGGTGTAAGGTGTTTTTCTATCAGCCTGTTTGCCAGATTCTTGTGGCTGTGCTCCTGGTTTACTTTGAGTTTTTGCGGGTTTTTGGCGCTTTTTGTTTGGTTCAAAGGGCAAGCGACTGCGTTCAGATTCTTCAGCAGACATAAGCGGTAGTCCCTATCCACGAATACCGAGGCGAGCAATCAAAGCTTGATACTTTTCCCGGCTTTCCTGTGATATGTAGGCTAGAAGACGCTTGCGCTGACCAATTAGCTTCAACAGTCCCCGCCGGGAAGAATGGTCTTTTTTATTTGCCTGGAGATGTTCGCTGAGGCGGTTAATGCGCTCAGTTAGCATGGCAACTTGGACATCGGACGAACCAGTGTCGGTTTCGTGAACTTGGTAATTGGAAATTATTTCTTGTTTCCGCAGTTGCGTGAGGGCCATGATCGATTCAGTTTCTAGTTTTTCTAAATGTATGCAGCAGTCTCCCATAATATCACAGCCCTCAAGCTGGATGTGGAATCATCTTTGCTGCTACGCCTTGCACTCTAGGAGACTAAGTAAGTCAGGAGCCATCCAGTATCCTCTGGCAGTAGACGCGGTGAGTATAATCCATAACTAATTGTATTTGTAGCTGCGATCGCTTCACAATGCTATACCTGCCGCAATCCTGCTATTGCGATGTTCACAGGAATTTATACACGTGATTGAATTTTGTTGTGCCCTTTAAAACCTCGTTTCCAGCCAGAGGCTGGAAATGCTCTTTCATTGCGGCTCTGCCTCAAGACTTTCGGCAGAGCTTCCGATTAGGCATTACCAGTCTCCAACTGGGAACAAGGCAATCTCTGAATGACTTATCTAGACAGGCTTTTACGTTAAGTTGACACCAATGACGGCTGTTCGCCCTCCTCATCGGTAAAATTATTTTGAAAAATCACCTTAACTGTCTTAACTGTCCTTGCGTTTTTGCTAAAAATATGAGAATTTTTTCCATAAAGCAAGCTAACTGCTGCTTAATAACAGATCTTTGACCATCAACCAGACAACGAAGTAAATTAAAGCACAGGAGAAAACGATGGGAATACAACCAAAAGGCCAACATATGGAGTATTCCTATTTGAAAATATACTGAGTACTTTATTCTTTGGAAGTCCCTTATCTGAAAAATTTTTTATTAATCAAACTGGAGTCCTATATTTACTCTGCTGACTTCTAGAACTATCTACAAATTGCTAATCATTGTGTTAATCTCTTTTAGGACTTACGCAAAAAACCTCTCAAACTTTTATTCCTCAGTATCACGTCAGTTGCTTCTCCCTACAGCCCTTTGGGCATCCTACGGCAGGCGCTAGCCTCTCCCAATGTGAGAAGGGGAGACGCTCTTGCTAGCTTGCTTCGACCTAGGAGTACAAGTCTCTTAACCGCAAGGGCGCACTGGCTTCTCTGCGGACTCTGTGGTTCGATTTTCCGTTACCTGTGCGTAAGTCCTGTCTTTGTTTGATAATCACACTTCAATAAAATGAGATACCAGGTAGGGGGTAGTCTTCGCAGTGACGATCTCACATATGTTATCCGTCAGGCAGATGAAAAACTTTATACAAGCCTGAAGGCTGGTGATTTTTGTTACGTCTTCAATTCTCGCCAGATGGGCAAGTCATCGCTACTACAGCGCACAAGTTATCGTCTCAGACAAGAAGGCTATAAATGTGTTTACTTGGATATGACCTGGGTAGTGAGGATACTACACCAGAACAATGGTACAAAGGTGTTATTATCAGCTTGTTCTACGGCTTAAATCTGGTGGAAAAAGTCAAATTTAAGCAATGGTGGGAGATGCAAGCAGGTCTTTCCTCAGTGCAAAAACTATACCAGTTCGTAGAAGAAGTGTTACTGCCAAATGTTCAAAGTGAATCTCTGCCAGATGTTAAAGCCGAACGTATTTTCATCTTCATTGATGAGATTGATAGTTTGTTAAGTTTGAATTTTCCTGTTAGTGACTTTTTTGCCTGGATTCGTCATTGCTATAATCAGCAGGCACATGACCCAAATTTTCGACGTTTGGGATTTACACTATTTGGTGTAGCCAGTCCATCTGACCTAATTTCTGACAAACGTCGTACACCTTTTAACATTGGTACAGCGATAGATTTACACGGCTTTCAACTCCATGAAGCCACGCCATTGCTAAAGGGATTAGAGGAAGTTATAACTCAACCCGAAGCAGTACTAGAAGAAATTATTTACTGGACAGGGGGACAACCATTTCTTACCCAAAAACTCTGTCACTTAATTGTTCACATAGCTTTAAAAACATCTAATAGAAAAATTGATTTACCGCCAGAAACTGAAGCATCTTGGATAGAACAATTTGTGCGATCGTCTCTTGCTGTTTGGGGATAGGAAGTTTCATTTTGTACCGCAAAGCTCTCAAAAGCGCAAGTCAAGCTAGAAGCAGCGAAATTCCAGCGCTTGTATCCTCTTCTGAGGGATTATTTGCCTCAAATAGCAGATTGGATGCGCTCATAGAGTAGTTGTTCACTCTCCCCAGTAAAAAAGGACTAAAAAGCAACAGGAATAGAAGGATGTTTTATACCCCTACGAGCCAGAGTAAGAACCATTGCAATATAACTCCAATTTCCTATACTCACAAGTGCCAAACTACAGAATTTCGATGTTTGAATACTGCCGACTAGCGATCGCGCAATAAAAACAAAATCAAGCAGAGTAAACTAGAATTTACATCTACTATAGGACTAGTATTTGATTTCTGAAAAGATACGTAGGGTGTGTTAGCGACAGCGTAACGCACCATCATCAACGGTTTGGTGCGTTACGAACTGCGTTCTAACACACCCTACAATACCTAATTTTGTTCAAAAATCAAATATGATTCCTATATTTTGGCTGGCTACTGTTAAACAAATATTTTGGCTGTATAGCTTGGCAAGTCAGTGACTAAACCATCTTTCCCAACTTCCACTTCCCGCTTGAGGAACCAATCTTGCCAATACTCAGCAGTTGGGAAGTTTGGAATTTGATATCTAGTTAGATTCTGGTCAGAAAAATTAGCTACCACAACAACATGAGAATTCTGCTCATCCCAGCGGGTGTAAGCCAGCACTTTATCGTCGGCATTTTCGTAGAAAAACTCGATATTGTCACTTTGCAAGGCTAGATTCTGCTTGCGTAGAGCAATGAGTTTTTGATAATACTCAAATAAATTATGATTGTGATCGCCTGACAACAAAGACCAATTAATCTTCTGTGGCTTAGTCACATCTTGGCTTTTTAGCTGGTATTCGCCAAACTCTTCTCCCATCCAGAGCATTGGTATACCCATCGCTGTCATTAAGAGAATGACTGCTAACTTCACTCGCTTAAATGCGTCTGCGTCAAAGATACCGCGATCGCCTAATTCTCGCAATAGACGTTCGCGATCGTGGGTTCCCAAATAATTTATCACATTGGTAGCGATCGCATAACCCTGCTGCTTGGGATCTAAAATTTGCTTTAGTTGTTCTATTTCAAATGTTTCTCCACAAATATGTGGAACTATAAAGTATCGAAAACTCTCATGCCAACAACTATCTAATGGCCCATCTGGCTTGACTACAGTTTTTGTATCGGGAATATGTTCAGCAATATTGTAAAACTGCTTGGGTGCAGCATGATTTTTCCCTTGCTGCGCCAGCCAGTCGAGAAATTCAAAGTTAGCCAATTGGCGCACCGCATCAAAACGAATTCCATCAATGTGATACTCCTGAATGAAAAATTGCACCACATCCCCAACATATTTCCATGCAGGTTTAACATTTAATTTTTCATCATAATTATCATAATTCAACTCTGGCCCCCAATAATTATCTGGGTCTTCAGGATAATGCATGTGTTCGTAATACCAGTAATTCCGGTCAATTAGCATTAACGGGCATTCTTCATCGGTATGGTTATAAATTCCATCCATAAAAACGCGAATGCCTCTAGCATGACACTCATCTATTAATCGTTTTAAATCTTCTGTTGAACCGTAACTAGATTCTGTAGCAAAGAAGTGGCGGACTTTATAGCCCCAGCTATAGTTACCGGGATACTCATTAACTGGCATTAATTCAATTGCATTAACTCCCAATTCAACCAGATAATCTAACTTGGCAATTATCCCTAAATATTTGCCTCGTTTGTCAAGGCCAACCTCATCACCAGTAAAATCTGCAACGTGCATTTCATATATGACTAATTCCCGATTATCAGGCAACGGTTTTTCGTCATATTGCCAAACATAATCATCAATAATGCGTTGCCCATCTTTAATCTGCACCATGCTAGATTTTTCTATTTCATTAACATCTGTTGCATTCGGATCAATAACATCTACCCATTCATCGAGTGCAAAATTTGGGCTTTTGCTTTGAACACGAAATTTATATTGATAAATGCCGTCTTCCAGTTTTACTTGAATGCGGAAATAACCATTTTCACTTTTTCTCATTGAGATTTCTTTCCACTCAGAAAAAGACCCAATTAAAGCGGCTCCTTTGTTACGAGGAGCAAATAACGTAAATTCAATTAAACTTCCCATTTCCATTTTTTTTAATTAGCATACGGTTTGTACCTCCTCAGGAAATCGACGTTCCTGAAACCTTTTGATAGGTTACTTCCTTCCAAATGACTATACATCTATCTTTAGTTAGTCTTACTTCAAAATAAATATCGGACTTTTAAATTTACTTTGTTGTGAATTTTTATAAGAGAGAAGACTTATTTTCTGTTGCTTCAATAAATGCCTCAAACTGACCATTAGGTGTCCATTGAATAGCTCCATCTCGTCCTGTAAAAAATAGTTTGGTTTTGCTTTGATTCAGTTCAGATAAAGCTTTTAGATCAAAGTTACCAGAAGAGGCGATCGCCACTTGTGGTTGCAGAGCAATAACTAAATCTTTTAATGACTCAGGCGGACACCACAGCACTTGTGGACGAGGCAAACTCCCATTTTTAACTAGTTGCTGGACTTCTTTAGACTTGACATTACCTACTAATAACCAATTCTGATCTAGAATTTGCAATTGTAAAATGGGTAATTGGTCATTGATTAATTGCGCCATAACTGAACCAGTCTTCACAGCTTGACCAACTACCAAAGCTTGGTAGATCCCTTGATGCTGTTGTAATTCTTGTTGAATTGCTTGGCTTGCAATTGAATCTTCAGACTTGGGGGAATATTCATAAAAATTTTTGATTGGTAAACGTTGCATTAATTCCAACCAAGCATTACTTTCATTGCCTTGGAAATCAGTTGCGATCGCCCAATTAATTTGATTTATTCCCTGCTGTTGCAAAAAGGGTAGGATTGTGAAACGTCCTGTACCTTCATCGCCACTATTGATTACAGTTACTGTACCTCTATATTGAACAATTACAATTGGTTTCGTACCAGATTCTAATACCGTTATCTTAAACAATGTATTTGTAGAATGCCAAAGAGGGATGAATACTAAAGCAATCGCAATTACATTAGCAAACCACCACCGCCGTTGCCACCAAGGGACTAGCCAAACCAGTATAATCAGTAGATAAATCACTAGAAGCTGCCAACTGGATATGCTGCCTACAGCAACAGAATTTCCTGGCAACTTGCTAAAAAATTCCACTAGTTTAATTAGCCAATCAGTAGGGTAATGCAACACCTCAGCGAGGAAGCTTCCTGCTTGAGTCCAAATTAATGCTGCGATCGCACTGATGATTCCACCGATACTAATGATCGAAATTAATGGAGTACTAGCCACATTCAGCAACAAACTATAAGATGGTACAACCCCAAAGACAAAAAGTTGCACAGGTAAAGTCCAAATAGTGGCAGCAAGGGGAACGGCAATCAAAGCAGCGATCGCAGGTGGTAGCCATGCTAGGCGGTTGACTAATGGGGGTACTGTTACAACTAATCCCAATGTTGCTAAAAAACTCAATTGAAAGCCTAAATCCCAAATCCATAGAGGATTAAACACTAATAACAGAGTTGCTGCTAATAGTAATGATCCGAACTGTTTTACCTTCCTTTTTAATAGCAAACCAACTAATGCCGCAAAACCCATGATTACGGCTCTGAGAACCGCAGGTTGAAAACCTGTTAAACTCAGGAAAATGATTAAAGCCAAAAAGCCAAGGGTAAATTGCGTTCCTTTTTTTGCCCGCCTCGTTAATTGTAATATCACACTCAAAATCAAAGAAGTTTGGAACCCGGAAGCTGCTAAAGCATGAGCTAATCCGGCTTGTACAAATAAGTCGCGAATATCGTAGGGTAAATCAACAGCTTTGCTGCCTAAAACCATTGCACTGACAAGAGGCCCTTCAGGGACACCCAACCAACGAACTTGCGATCGGACAATTCGCTCCCGAATTTGCCACCATCCCCATTTACGTTCCTGATCCAAAACATTTATTTGTCGCCCAACTAGACCGGCAAACGTCCCTTCTTGCTTGAGAAACTTCTGAAAGTCAAAACCACCAGGATTGGAAGCCGCCTTTGGTTTGTACAAAATCCCAGTCACAGCAATTTGTTGACTAGGGTATAACCCAGTAGCTTGAAGTATAGGCACTGTCACATACAATTTACCTGTAACCCGTTTTGGGACACCTGCTGAACCTTTTTCATTTTTAATCTCATCTAGCTGAGTCGCTTCCAGCCAAAATTGTCCCCGCTGACTGCGAGTTAAGCGAGGATTACTTGCCACTTCCCCGCGAACAATCACAAGTTGTTCTTGATTACTGCTATTTCCAGGCGGAACGAACTGACTAATATCTTTTGCACCTGGTTGCGGCACTCGCCATTGAAGATATAGAGTTGCCAATAATCCCACTAAGCCAGCAGCTAGCCATATTCGAGGATGGGTAGTAGTTTGCCAAGTGTTAGGTACTGCCTTATTTTTGCTTCCAGTATTTTCTGGTTTCTGAGCAAGTTGCCGTGAAGTGGTGCGTCTTCTAAAAATAATTGCTCCCACTATCCCCAGAACCAAAATCCAGACGCCACCCCAAGGAACTGCTGTAAATAACAACCCAAAAATGTAGCCAAGACAAATAATTACACCACTGGTTTGAATCATAAGATTTTTTGTAAAAGCACCTGAGAACCAGAATTTGCAGCTGATTTAAAAATAGCTAAGGCAGCAATAGAGAAAAATTGGCATTGCTGAATTTGGCTATGAAATTCAAAAATAAAATATTCTAAACTCTTATTATCTGCGCCTGGAGCGAATCTGTGTGAGCTTTTCATCTCTTTAATCAGCAATGCCGAAAAATTTTTATGCTTGTGGTGAAGTATAGTCCATCAAGTTTATACAAACAAAGTTCGCACATGCGAGTCTTATCCTTTTAGCCTTAAACTCTGCCATATAACTCCCGGTTCGCTGATTTTCTAGGCAGTTATAAAAAAGACAGAACGGAAGAATAAGGGTTATAGCGTTTGTCCTTTTGAAACTTTTTTAGACATCCTATTAAACGAGCTTCAGAAATTTATAAATTTTGAGCTTGAGTAAAATTTTTACCATCAACTGAACATAAGCCATTTTTTGCTATCCCAGTTAAAAACTATAATTCCTTATTTTTAAAGAATTTCAGGTTTTTCGTCCCCTGGGGACTAGCGTAAGCGTAGCCCGCACTTTGACAAAGCTCAGTGACCACCGTAGGCATCGCATATTCTTTTCTTACTTTTAATACTCCACTTATTGTCTATTTTGTCAATGCGTAAATTTTGATAATTTAGAACTTACGCAAAATATCTCTCAAACTCCGATTTATCCGTGTCCTCTGCGCCCCCAAAGTTCAGAGCGGCGGCTTAGGCCGCTCCGACTTCTCTCTGCCATTCGTTATTATGTAACTCGTGCATAAATCCTAGATAAATTAAATCCAGATTTTAGAACACAATCCTCCCTAAAATAGTGGGCTTTTTATGTAGAAATATTTAGATTAAATGGCTTTACTTTGGTATTTTCCTAAAGTATGTATGTAATTACCCTTAGGGTTTGCGAAAACAAAGCCTGAGCATTGATATCAATAGTTTGTTAGTTTTCATGCTTAGTAGCATAGACAGGCTAAAAATCCAAATATGGGATTTGTGATTTTCAGTGTGTTTTACTCAATCTTGAATAAGGCCGAAAAACATAATGCGAAGGCTTAAACTTCTGAGTGTTTTGTTGATAGTGGGTTTATCGCTTGGACTTTCACTGTTCATTTCTGCTGTTTTCGCACACAAAGTTTTTGGTCAGTTTCGTACCAACATTCCCAACGATGCCACGTTAGTTGCACAGCGACAAGCCGAAGTTATTTCGGGCTTCATGGTTGCGCCTCCGAATAAACCCCTTCGTCCAGCAGAGCGTCTTCGCCGCGATACCTATGGCGACGTGGGACTTGCTCCCCTGAAGACGGCGGCTCAGTTAGATCGATTGCTCTATCCTCCTGTTTCGCAATCAGCTCGCCAGAAAGTGGTGGAAGGGGCGTGGTTTTTTACCACCCCAGAAACCGTTACCGAAGGCGCAGGGGCGATGGCTAACCAAACCCGATGCGCGGGCTGTCACCTGAATAACCTTGAGTCGGTTCCGGGACTGGGGCTGCTTACGGGTATCTCTAACGTCAGTCGAGCTGGACGGTCAACCCCCACCAACTTCAGTTATACATCAGGTGACACCAACAAAGGTGGTAGACCCGCTGGTGTTCGCTTAGATCCTGTCAATCCAAACGGTTCTGTTAACTTGAATATCGTTAATAACGCCGACCCAGCCTTAGATGCGGTCAATAATACCGGGCGAACCGCAGCCTTTACGATCTTCGGGGACTTTTCACCGTCGGCTGAAGCGGCCGATCCGACCAAATCTTATGATCCTCTAGATGGTACTACAAACCGCATCACAGGTAATGCACAGGATTTTGGTGGTTTTGTGCAGCATACACGTCCCCCGATTGCTGAACTTAAAGCTTTCGACCCGAGTATAGATTGCAAACCAGATGCGATCCCAAGCATCGCCCAAGATCGAAACCTCGGTACGATTGATCCAACTACGGGCTTGAGTTCAAGTGGATTTCGACGTGGTGTCGGTGAACGCGCTGGACCCCCCTATATCGGTCGTGGGCTGATAGAGGCTGTTCCAAACCAGGATATTACAAATGCTCCTGATCCTTCTGACATTAGAGGCGGCAAATCGTCTTTGAAAACTGCTGTATTCCAGTGCAACGGTGATTGTGTCACAGGTAAGGTCAATATGATTCCTGCCAATGTGCCACCTGACCGACCCAACGCCCTGGCCTCTGGGGTAGGGCGTTTTGGCTTACGTGCCAATGGCGCAGAGATGCTACAGTTTATCATTGGGGGCTTCCAAGGTGAGCTTGGCATTACGACCTTGGCTAACAATAATGAGATCAATATTGCTGATCCCAAAATTGCTCCCTACAATAAAAACTGCAAAAATCTAGTAGCCGACCCTGAGTTTCCCCTCAGCACCCCATTTAGTGTGCGCAATTTCTTGCGCCTGACGGCTCCCCCAGAATTTGGATCCAATCTCTTGGCCGTGCTAAATTCCAAAAATCCCTCTCAACCTCGTTCTGGCTCCAATCGTGCAGCCAGCGTTCAACGGGGAGCGCAGCTTTTTGGTATTGATCTCACTGCCTTTGCCAACCGAATGATCCCCGGTCGTATGCCTCGCGGAGGCGATGGTCGTGATCCCAATGCCATTAATCAGAGCGATCGGATGGTAAGTTGTGTGAGCTGCCATACTCCGGTTCAAAGAACTGGTCGATCCCCTGCTGTTGGTGATCGAGCCTTGGGTAGTGATGCAGCAGCCGTTGTAGACATTCTCAGTTACCGTTGGGCACCCATTTTCTCGGATCTGATTTTGCATAAAGGCCCCACCATTGATACTGAACGGTTTGCACCAACTCCGCGTGATCCAATCCTTGTGAGCCGAACCACGGTTGTTGGTAGTAACCGATTGAACTTCAAGACGTATGATCTGCCCCGTAACCTAACTGATGATATCTTCTCAAACCAGAAAGCAACTGCTAAGGGTGAAGAGTTCCGTACACCACCTCTGATGGGAATTGGTAAGGTTGGCCCTCCATTTTTGCATAATGGTAGCGTCTACTTGAGTACCCTCACCCGTGACACAACGCCCGCGGGTAGTGTGTTTACCAATAGCGAAGTGACCAATGCACCGTTGGTTGTTCGTTCAGTAGACGATGCGCTTCGTGCAGCGATTGAGCTACATGATCTGCCTGCACCCAATGACTATAAGACCTCTAAGTTGCCGGGCGGAGGATGCCCTGTTCCTCCGGGTGGCAAAGTCTTCAATAAAATCGGTAATGTTATCAACTATGGGTCATCGCCTGAGGATGTCATTTGCCCGCCTTATACCAGTGCTCTTTCAAAAACTCATCGAAGTGAAGCACGCGAAGTTATCAGTCGTTTCCGTTATCTGACACCTTCTGATCAACAAGCGATAATTGATTTCTTGAAGGAGCTGTAGTGGCTCTCCAATATCTCTAATATCGATTGTTTGTAAATTTCACTACGGGGACGTTCTTGAGAACGTCCCTTCTTTTCATATCTTCGTGACCATCGGCACAGTCTACCCGAAGGATGAAGCCGACTTGCGACCAACGCTAGCGGATCTGAGGCATGATCCGTTACTTTCGGAAATTGGCGAAGGTATTGTCCTAGCTGACTTAGTTCGTGTAGCCGCACCCTTTAGGATGTCGGGCTTCCTGTTGAACTAACAGTATCTATGAGCAAAGGAAAACCCAACTTCTCCCTTTGCTCAACATATAAATGAGCTATCTTCCTAGCCAAATGCCGAATCCTGGCAATATAACGAGTTCTCTCCGTCACCGAAATCACACCTCTAGCATCCAGCAGGTTGAATGTGTGCGAACACTTCATTACATAATCTAAGCTAGGCAAGACCAATCCTCGCTCCGTTAATTGGGTAGCTTCCTGCTCATATAAATTAAATAGTGTCAGTAGCAACTCAGGATTTGACACTTCAAAGTTGTAGGTACACTGCTCAATCTCTCCCTGGAGGTAAACATCACCATAAGTAATGTTATCCGTCCAATGAATCTTAGTAATTGCCTCCACTTGCTGGAGATACATTGTCAGCCGCTCTAACCCGTATGTAATCTCAATCGACACCGGACGGCAATCAATTCCTCCACACTGTTGGAAGTAGGTAAATTGAGTAATTTCCATCCCATCTAACCATACTTCCCACCCAGTGCCCCAAGCTCCCACCGTCGCATCTTCCCAGTTATCCTCTACAAACCGAATATCGTGGTCTTCAGGACGAATACCTAAAACCTTTAACGAATCAAGATAAATCTCCTGGATATTATCTGGCGACGGTTTGATTAGGACTTGATACTGATAATAGTGTTGGAAGCGGTTGGGGTTTTCGCCGTACCGTCCATCCGTCGGGCGACGACACGGTTCAACATAGGCAACAGCCCACGGTTCCGGTCCCAATGCTCTTAAAAATGTCTGGGGATTCTTAGTACCAGCCCCTTTCTCAATATCATAGGGCTGGGCAATCAAGCAACCGCGATCGCCCCAAAACTCATGCAATAAACCTATTACCGACTGAAAATTCACGCTTCACCCTTCCTTACTCAGCACAGTGCATAAACCATTGTTGCCTACAACCCGGCACTGTGGGCAGTTTCAGGTTACTGAAAAACAGTCCAAAATATTTTTGGAAAAAATAGTTGACAAGATAAAGGAGGTTCGTTATATTGAATAAGTGCCTGAGAGCGAAGCGAAA
>NZ_JBALCS010000026.1:0-1650 GCF_036919555.1 Nostoc sp. | reverse complement strand
GTTTTGCCACGCACTTAATATCTTCTGCCGTAAGTCAATCGAATATGCTGCCATCTCTAAATAATCTGTTTTTTTACATCTTTCAAGTTTACAATTTTTGTGGCTGGTTTGATATCAAATTGCTGTAAAGGAAATCAGGCAACAGCTAGCTAATAAGCCAATGTCACAACCTGGGGTATGGATTCATGAGTATGAGGTCAAGAAGCGCTATAAGAAAGGCGGTGATATCTATGTTTACTGCTATGCCAAGTGGCAAGCTGATACACCAATTTTTAAGCGTAATCCCAAAGCAAAACTTAGGGGTGTGGCAAAGGGTAAGAACCCTGAGTTTACCTGCCATCAGCACATCGGGCGGGTGTGGAGTTCAACTGGATTGGGGATTGACCCAGAAGTTGCGATCGCACGGAAAGAATGGGAGCGCCGCAAGCAATTGGATGCGATCGACAAAGTTTTAAATGAGATAGAAACCGTGCTGTTCGGAGTTATGCCAAATAAAAATGATAAAGCATAACTCCGAACAGCGATCGCCTTTGAAGGTATGCGAGATTTTTTTAGGGTGGGGGGAACCTGGGGAAATTGGGAGACTAAAAAAAATACTTTGCGCGAAAAAACCCGTTATGGAGATGCGCTAACCAGTTATGCACACATAACAGTTATGAGCAGCATAACCAGTTATGCAAACACAACAGTTATAGAAAAGCGCCAACCAGTTATGCAAGCATAAACCAGTTAATGCAGATATCCATCTAAGTAACCAGTTAACGCAGACATATACCGTACATATAACCAGTTAACGCAGACATAACCAGTAGTGTCTGTTAATTTAAATTAACAGACACTACTGGTTATGTCTGCGTTAACTGGTTATATGTACGGTATATGTCTGCGTTAACTGGTTACTTAGATGGATATCTGCATTAACTGGTTTATGCTTGCATAACTGGTTGGCGCTTTTCTATAACTGTTGTGTTTGCATAACTGGTTATGCTGCTCATAACTGTTATGTGTGCATAACTGGTTAGCGCATCTCCATAACGGGTTTTTTCGCGCAAAGTATTTTTTTTAGTCTCCCAATTTCCCCAGGTTCCCCCCACCCTAAAAAAATCTCGCATACCTTCAAAGGCGATCGCTGTTCGGAGTTATGCTTTATCATTTTTATTTGGCATAACTCCGAACAGCACGGTTTCTATCTCATTTAAAACTTTGTCGATCGCATCCAATTGCTTGCGGCGCTCCCATTCTTTCCGTGCGATCGCAACTTCTGGGTCAATCCCCAATCCAGTTGAACTCCACACCCGCCCGATGTGCTGATGGCAGGTAAACTCAGGGTTCTTACCCTTTGCCACACCCCTAAGTTTTGCTTTGGGATTACGCTTAAAAATTGGTGTATCAGCTTGCCACTTGGCATAGCAGTAAACATAGATATCACCGCCTTTCTTATAGCGCTTCTTGACCTCATACTCATGAATCCATACCCCAGGTTGTGACATTGGCTTATTAGCTAGCTGTTGCCTGATTTCCTTTACAGCAATTTGATATCAAACCAGCCACAAAAATTGTAAACTTGAAAGATGTAAAAAAACAGATTATTTAGAGATGGCAGCATATTCGATTGACTTACGGCAGAAGATATTAAGTGCGTGGCAAAAC